>DATJHF010000001.1:0-20332 GCA_035494075.1 Sphingomicrobium sp.
GAACCCGGGCTTCTGCGCCACCGCGGGGTGGGAAGCGCCAGCGATCGGCCCCTTCATGGAGCCGTTCGGTGGCGGCGGGGATTTGCCGGAAGGCGTCTAGTCGCGCTGCGGCTGCCAGTCGGGACGGAGCTGGCGCGGCGGTTCGATCACCCGGCTTGCCGCGAAACCGCGCCGGTGAAGCGAGCGAAGTTCGGACCGCATCTCCTCGATCCTTGCCCGCAACTCGTCCGCATCGGCCTGGTCAACTCGCTCGGCGACCAACCTGGCCAGCAGGCTTTGGGCATCGTCGAGGGCGGCCGACAGTTCTGCCAGCCAGCGGGCGCGGCTGGTGGACCGCAGTGCGGATAAATGATTCATCTTCTCTCGCTTAGTGGGCGCCGCTTACCGGGTGGTATCCACATGCTTCAAATTGGAGGAATTTTGGGCTGACATCCCTCCGCTTTCGACGGTAATACTGTCCTGCTCGGTTCATTTCGTCAGGGGTTTGGACGATGAACGCGAGCATTTATCCTGTTGCTGCAGGCTTGGAGACTTACGGCACGCCGCCGCTGCTGATTGCAGCGTCGTCGGAAGCGGCCGCGGGCCGGGCTTCCGAAATTGCCGTTAGCGCCGGCCTGCCTTTTGTTTCGGTGTCACTCGAGGAATTGCCGGCGCGGCTGGACCGGCAAGCAAAGGCGGAGGCGGTTTGGCTTGAAATTGACGGCGACCTGGGTTCCGAGCTCGATCGCATCCTCGACCGGATCGATGCCGAAGCGGCGGCGGATCGCTTCCCCACGATCATCGCCGCTCCAGTATCGTTGATCGATCCGATTTCCGCCCATATTCACCATCCTGAAGTCGAATTGGTGTTTGATGGGACACCGACCGATCGCGCAGCGGCGCTTGCGCTGGCGAGGTGGCGCAAGGCCGATAAGAATGAGGGCGTCGCGGAGGACATTACGCAAGACCCGAGTGCGGTGCGGCTTCGCCAATTGTCGGATGAGGTCAGCCGCATCGCCGCGACGCTGGCCAGGCTGTCGGTTGGGCCGGACGCTCCGGCGGAAAGACCGCCGCTGCCGGCCGGGAATGCACCGATTGTTTCGCTCGATGCCGTTCGCCAGGTGATTAGGGCCCGTCGGTTGCGGGCGCGCTATTTCGACGAGGAACTGTTTGCCGATCCGGCCTGGGACATGCTGCTCGACCTGCTTCAGGCCGAAATAGCCCAGCATCGGGTGCCGGTATCGTCGCTGTGCATTGCAGCGGCGGTTCCGGCCACGACCGCGCTCAGGTGGATCAAGACGATGACCGATGCCGGGCTCTTCAAGCGGCGCGCAGACCCGCACGACGGCAGGCGCGTGTTCGTCGAGCTGTCGTCCAGCGCCAGCGATGCAATGCACCGCTATTTTGGCGAGGTCGGCAAGGCCGTTGTCGTCTAGCTGCCCCCGCATCCCAGTCCCCATATGTTCGATATATCGGACATATGGGCGCGATTCTGATCGATCAATCGGACTTGAATCCGAAATGGACGCAATTCCCGGCTGATGGCTGAAGCAGGCGCCACCTTGTTCGACGAACTTATGCGATTCAAGCCGGATGGCCTGACCGCCAATGCGTGGGCGGTGAATGCAGGGGTGAGCCGGACGATCTGGGCTGACCTTCGGCGGCACGGGAACCCTTCGCGACGCACGCTGGAGAAGCTGTTGGGCGCGGTCGGCTCGTCCCTGGCCGAATTTGAGGCGTTGCGGGTTGGGAACTCCCCCTCAATGGGTCCAACCGGGATTGGGCTTGCCGAACCGGGCCGTGGTTGGCGAGGGACGTCGTTCGCTCCAATCCCGCTGCTGGACACCGGCCTGGCGGGCGAATGGGGCGAGCGCGGCAGCCAGATTGACGTCCATTCGCTCGACCGGGCGAAGGTGATTGGACAACTCGACCGTCCCGCCATCCTGGGCAGCGATGGCGATGCCTATGGCGTGATCATGGTCGGGCAGTCGATGTGGCCACGGTTCCGGGACGGGCGGCGGCTCCTGGTTTCGTCCGTTGGTCGTGTTAAGACCGGCGAGGACGTTCTAGCGAATCTAAAGGACGGACGGGTACTGATCAAGGAGCTGGTTGCCTGCTCCAAGGCAGCCATCGAGCTTCGCCAATTCAACCCGCATGTGACTTTTGTAGTCGACACCGGTGAAATCGAAGCAATCCACAAGGTGATGGGGGAGGCTATTTGAGCGACACTTCAGGTCAGTCCCCCGGACCGGTCGTCGTGTCGCTGGTGGGCGCTGACGGGCTCGAACCGCCGACCCTCTCGGTGTAAACGAGATGCTCTACCAACTGAGCTAAGCGCCCGCTCATCGCGGATGCGCGCCGATGCCACGGAGCGATTGACAGGGCAAGCTTCTTACAGCGCCCTAACAAGCCTTACCGCTACAGCCGCCCACGGCGGGTCGGCGACGACGCTTTGGCGGCCGCCGGCTCCGGGAGGGAGCAGGTGCAGCTTGCCGTCTTCACGCCCGATCAGTCGGCCGAAGAGGAAGCGGCCGGCAGGGCGCGGGACGAGGATGTCACGGTTGAGCGCATGGGCGTAATCCTCGGGCTCCAGCCGCTCCAGCCAGATTTCGTCGCCGGCGCGATAGTCGCCGGTGCTGGCAGAAACCGTCATTGCGATTTGCCCTGCGCCGGCCTTGGGCGGGACCACCAGCGCCTGCCGTTTGGGCGCAGCGGCGCCGTTGGCCCCGAGCACCGCGGCCACGGGGAGCTCGGTATGATTGGGATGGTCGACGAGGTCGGCGGCGTCGACGCCCAAAGCGGATGCGATCCGGTTGAGCCAGCCGACCGAGACGGTACGCGTGCCGGTCTCGAGCCTGCCGATGGTCTGTGGGGTGGTTGGCGGAGCGCAGGCCCTGGCCACGTCGTCCAACGTCATGCCGCGCGCGCGGCGCACTTCCCGGATACGCGTAATCATCACTCCGCCCCTACGCCACTATTAACCTGAGTCAATAAGTTTCTAACCGATATGGTTTCACACTGTCCTACAAACTCTCCTGTGTGGCAAGGGGCAAACGACTCGAAACCATACGGAGATGCCGATGACAAATCCCCGCGCCAACCAGCCACGGCTGCTTTCCGAGCGAGCCGTCGGGACCGAAACCGCGCGGTCGTCGGCACGCCGCCCTGCCCGCTCGGTCACGGTCAACCTGGCCGAGAGCCCGCTGGGCTGGTTGTTCGCGAGAGGGCACGTCAGCCGCCGGCAACTCGACGCTGGCGAGCAATTGCGGCGGGATTGGGAAAAGGCGCAGCTGGCCCCGCGCGTGACGATGGCGTGGGACTGTGCGCCGGTGGCGCGCAGCCGCGGCGGTTCGGCGCAAATGCCGGACCTTAGTGGCGCGCAGCTCGACGCCAGGCGGCGCTTCGATGAGGCGGTGCGGACAGCCGGTCCGGGCCTTGCCGACATATTGTGGCGGGTCGTCTGTTCGGGCGAAGGCATGCGCGACGCCGAAAGCGCGCTGGGCTGGCCGGCGCGCGCGGGAAAGCTGGTGCTGGGGCTGGCGCTTGACCGGGTCGCGGACTACTACCGCATCGCCTAATTCCCAGCCGGAGACTCACAATGATCCTCTATGGTTCGACCATGTCGCCGTTCGTCCGCAAGGTCGCCGCCTATGCGGCGGAAAAGGGCATCGAGCTTGAATTGCAACCGACCGGCTTTCCAAATCCGTCGCCCGAGTTCCGGGCCGCAAGCCCGTTCGGAAAGATGCCGGCGCTGGTCGATGGCGATTACAGCCTGGCCGACTCCAGCGCGATCATCCATTATCTCGAAGCGAAATATCCCGATCCGGAGTTGATTCCGAGCGATCCGAGGGAGCGCGGGAGGGTGATCTGGTTCGACGAGTTCGCCGACACGGTCTTGTTCGCCTGCGGCGCCAAGATCTTCTTCAACAAGGTGGTGGCCCCGCGCTTCCTCGGCCGGGAGGGCGATCTCAGCGCCGCCGAAACGGCCGAGCGCGACGAGCTGCCGCCCTTGCTCGACTATCTTGAAGGAGCGATCCCGGACAGCGGCTATCTGGTCGGCGACCGGCTAACCCTTGCCGATATCGCGGTGGCCGGGCCGTTCGCCAACTTCAGCCATTGCGACGTGGCGATCGACAGCGATCGCTATCCGAAGATCACGGCTTATGTGAACGCGATCCTGTCGCGGCCGAGCTTCGCCCAATATGTCGAGCGGGAAACCGCCTTCCTCGCCCGGGAAACGGCATAAAAAAAGAGGCCGCGCCTCCAATTGGAAACGCGGCCCATTTAGTTGGGGTCAGAGATTATTTGCCTTCGGGCGCGCCCTGGCCGCCCTTGGCGAAGTCGTCCTTATCTTTGTCGACCAGCTCACTGCTCGAGTCCTGATTGCCCTGGGAGCCGACGAAGCCGCTTTCCGCCTCGCCCTTTTCAGGCGACTGGGACGCGCCTTCGATATCGGTGTCTTGCCGTGTCGCAGTTTCGCCCTCGAGGGCTTCGTCAGATCGATCTGACCGATTCTGGTCGAGTTCGGCCGGCTGGCGCTGTCCGCCAGTTTCTGGCTGCTGCTTCTGCTGATCCGTCGGCTGCTGCGTGGCCTGCGACTTGCTGATGTCCGATTCTTGGCCGGTTGCAGGGTTCTTGTCTTGCTCGTTCGCCATCATCGTCCCTTTCCTAAACAACCCCACGCTCATGTGGCCAAAACCGCGGAAGGACCGGGGTCGTTCCGCCCGCGAGCGAACGGATGCGACGAGCGGTGGGTCATGTCGTGAAGGCGACTGGTGCGTTGGCGAATATCCGCCATTCCGCCTGGCGCGCCCCTTTTGGTGAAATGCGACGAACCGTTCGGCCAAAGAAAAAGCCGCCGGGGGAACCGGCGGCTTGATCTTGTCCAGCGTGGAGAAGCTTACGCTTCTTCGGCTGCGCCCTCGCCCTCGGCTTCAGCCTGGGGCGCCTCGGCCGGAGCTTCCGCAACCGGCTCTTCAGGAACCACGCCAGGCTCGGCATTCGGATCGAACGCTTCGGTGAAACCGGCCTCTTCGCGCTCGAACATCGACGCCATGACGTCGACGCCTTGAGCCTGGAGCTCGGCTTCTTCCGGCGAACGAGCGACGTTGACCTTGATCGTCACCGCCACTTCGGGGTGAAGCGCGATCTTGACCTCGTGCATGCCGATCGCCTTGATCGGGCGGTCGAGCACGACCTGGCTCTTCGACACCTTGGCACCTTGCGCCTCGAGCCCATCGACGATGTCGCGGGCGCTGACCGAGCCATAGAGCGCGCCGACGTTGGACGCCTGGCGGATCAGCTGGATGGTCTTGCCTTCGACGCCCTTCGAAGCCTTTTCGGCATCCGTGCGCTTGGTGGCATTCTCGGCTTCGATCCTGACGCGATTGGCCTCGAACACCTTCTTGTTGGACTCGTTGGCGCGGAGCGCCTTCTTGTTCGGCAGCAGATAGTTGCGCGCGAAGCCGTTCTTCACATTGACGATATCGCCAATCTGGCCGAGCTTTTCAACGCGTTCGAGCAGGATGACTTCCATCTCTAGCTCTCCTTACTTCACGACATAGGGAAGCAGGCCGATGTGGCGGGCGCGCTTGATCGCCTTAGCCAGCTCGCGCTGCTTCTTGGTCGACACCGCGGTAATGCGGCTGGGGACGATCTTGCCACGCTCCGACACGAAGCCCTGGAGCAGGCGGACGTCCTTGTAATCGATGCGGGGGGCGTCCTTGCCCGAGAAGGGGCAGGACTTGCGGCGGCGGAAAAAGGGACGTGCCATCGCTTAGATCTCCATCTCTTCGCGGCGCGGACCACGGGTCCGCTCACGGTCCTGCTTGCGCATCATCGCCGACGGGCCCTTTTCATGGGCGTCGACGCGGATGGTCATGTAGCGGATGACGTCTTCGTTGATGCCGGTCTGGCGCTCCAGTTCGGCCATCGCCGGCGCGGGCGCGTCGATGTCGAGCATGACGTAGTGCGCCTTGCGATTCTTGGCGATGCGGTAGGCGAGGCCGCGCAGGCCCCAGGTTTCAGTCTTGACCACCTTGCCGCCGTTGTCGGCGATAATCTTGGTGGCGTTTTCCGCGAGCGCATCGACCTGAGCCTGAGCCAGGTCCTGGCGCGCGAGGAAAACATGCTCGTAAAGCGGCATGTTCCATGCACCTATGTTTGGCCGATCGCTGACGCCGCACCATGCGGACGCCCCTCCGGCTGTCGTTCAAAACTACGAAGCCGCTGAGCCAAGGGCCCGCGGCTGGCGCGCCTATGGCCGAAGTCGGTCAGAAAGGCAAGTTAGCAGGTCAGTTCGACGACGCAGGCTTCCACGTCGTGCTCAAAGCCCTTGAGCTGGACCTCCCGGGTTTCGCTGAACTTCAGGTTTTCCCCGTCGCAAAGCTCCGCCACCTTGCTCGACACCAGCACTTGCCCCGGATCGGCCCGGGCGCATAGCCGGGCCGCAAGCTGCACTGTCGATCCAAACAGGTCGTTGCCATGCTCGACCGGCTCGCCGGCGCTGATTCCGATCCGCACCACGACCGGGAATTCCGGGCCCGATTCATTATGCGCCTGCAGCGCTTCATGCACCTGACAGGCGAAGCGAACGGCGTCGGCGGCGGAAAGGAAGGCGGCCATGATGCCGTCCCCGGTGTGCTTCACCTCGCGGCCATGATTTGCGCGCAGCGCCTTGCGTACGACTCCGTCATGCACCGACAGCATGGCCATGGTCGCACGGTCGCCGTGGCGATAGGTCATCTCGGTGGAGTTGGCGATATCGGTGAACAGGACCGTGCGGACCCCGCTGTCGCGATGCGTCGGAGCGGCCGCACCGGGGATGAGGGCAGCGCCGCCCTCATTGACGCCGCCCGGCCCCATGAAGCTGTCGATCAAATCGGGGTCGACCTCGATCAGTTTCTCGGCGACCAGCCCATGGGCGTGTTCATGGACGCACCGCGCCGCGTCGGCGTCAGGCGCCTCGACCAGGCAAAACAGCTTCCCGCAGTCCTTATTGAACCAATATTTGAGGTAATCGACATTGTACTGGCCCTGAACTTCGACGTCGGCCCAATGGGCCTTGGCGATGTCCTCCCACGGCGTTTCCGGGTCGATCGAATGGATATCCATGTACAATGGCATGGCACACGTCCCCTTGTCGGACGAAGGCATACATAAACTGGGGTTAAGAGTCAGCCGCCTAACAGCTGGCGGTAAAGCTCCAGATAGCGGTCGGCCATTCGGTCGACCGTGAAGAGGTTGGCAACATGGTCGCGGCAGGCCGCGCGATCGATCTCGCCGACCCGGTCGACCGCAGCCACCGCCTCTTCGAAGCTGTCGACGAGGAAGCCGGTCACTCCGTCGACGATCAATTCAGGCATCGATCCCTTGGCATAGGCAATCACCGGCGTGCCGCAGGCCATGGCTTCGATCACCGACAGGCCGAACGGCTCTTCAAATCCGATCAGGTGGAGCAGGGCATGCGCCTGACCAAGGGCGCGGGTCCGGTCTGCACCGCCAAGCACGCCTCGATATTCGATGGTCCGATCGTCGATAAACGGCGCAACCTTGCTGGCGAAATAGTCTGCGTCCTGGACCAGCCCCGCCATCACCAGTTTCCGGCCGACGGCGCGGGCGGCGAGGACCGCCTCGGCGGCGCCCTTGTCGGGATGGAATCGCCCGAAGAACAAGAGGTCTTCGCTGCCGACCGGGTCGAACGGAAAGTCATCAATAGGGATGCCGTGATGGATGGTCGCGGCATAGTTGAGCGAAGGGTGCCGGTCGGCGTCGCTGATCGCCACATAGGCGGAACGACCATTGTAGCGCTGGAACACGGGCAAGATCGACGGTGACGAAAAACCGTGGATCGTAGTGACGATCGGCGTGTCGACCATGCGCGAAAAGACAAGCGGCAAATAATCGGCCTGGTTGTGAATGAGGTCGAAGTTGGACGCACGCTCGAACAGGTGGGCGATGTGAAGCGCCTCCCACACCTTGGCGTTGAGGCTATCGTCTTCGGAATATCCGCGCGCCGCCACGCCATCGAGCTTGCCGCCGGTGATGCTGTCGAGCGTGGCGAACAGGGTCACGTCCACGCCGCGCTCGACGAGCGCTTCGGTGAGGAGGCTGGTGACCAGCTCCCACGGCCCATAGGCGCGCGGCGGCGTCCGCCAGCTGATCGAACTGAGCATCGCGACGCGCATGGCCTATTCGGTCGCCAGGCAGAGAATGACGCCCTCGTCAGGCCGCAGCCAGCCGTCGGGCGGCGAGGAGCCGAGAGTCGAAAGCAGCAATTCACCAGCCGCCGCCCAATCCGGAACCTGCCGTTCCGTCCCGGTGAAATTGAGCACTACCTGCAAACGCCTGGCGCCGTGTTGCCGCTGGTAAGCGAGCAAATGGTCGTTCGCCCGGACCTGAAGGATCGAGCCAAGCGACAGGGCGGGTTCGTTCCTGCGCAGCGCCAGCAGGTCGCGATGCAGGGCCAGCATCGAACCCTTGTCTTGCTCCTCAGCCGATACATTCCGTGTCCGCCAGTCCTCGTGCAGGGGAAGCCAGGGGTCGCCGGAACTGAATCCGCCCTGCGGGCTGCTGTCCCAAGCCATCGGCGTCCGCACCGGATCGCGCCCGAGGCCGATTCCGGGCTCGCGAAGTTCGCGCGGGTCCTTGACCCGGTCCGCGGGGATGCGGACATCGGCCAGGCCAAGCTCGTCGCCATAATAAATGGTCGGCGTGCCGCGCAGGGTGAGGAGCAGCATTGCCGCCACCCGGGCCTGGGCCTCGCCGACCCTCTCCGCAATTCGCGCGCGGTCATGATTGCCGAGCACCCAGTTGGGCCAGCCGCCGGCGGGCAGGGCCGCTTCATATTGGGTGATGATCCGGGCCAGTGCCGGCGGGCTCCATGGCGCGTCGATCAGCTGGAAATTGAAGGGCAGGTGCACGCCGGAAAGGTCGCTGCCGTAATAGGTCACCAGCTTGTCGATCGGCAGGTAGATTTCGCCAACCAGCACACGATCGCCGTAACTGTCGGCGAGGCGGCGCATGTCGGCGCAAATATCATGAACTTCGGGCTGGTCGGTCGAGTTGAACTGGAGCACCCGATGCATCTCGCCCATGCCCGGCCGGTAGTCCGGGTTGGGCGGATTGTCGGGCAATCCTTCCGCCTTGATCATGTGCCACAAGACGTCGATTCGAAAGCCGTCGACGCCGCGGTCGAACCAGAAGCGCATGGCGTCGAACATGGCGGAGCGAACCGCGGGGTTACGCCAGTTGAGATCGGGCTGATCCTTGAGGAAGGCATGCAGGTAATATTGGCCGGTAGCCTCGTCCCATTCCCACGCCGGACCGCCGAAATCGCTGATCCAGTTGTTGGGCGCGGCGCCATCCGGTCCGGGATCGCGCCAGATGTACCAGTCTCGTTTCGGATTATCGCGGGACGAACGGCTTTCAATGAACCAGGGATGCCGATCGCTACTGTGATTGGGGACGAAATCGAGCAGCAGCCTCAAGCGGCGAGCATGCGCGGCGCCCAGCAGCCGGTCAAAATCGTCGATCGTCCCGAAGACGGGATCGATCCCGACATAGTCAGCGACGTCGTAGCCGAAATCCGCCATCGGCGATGGGAAGACCGGTGAAAGCCAGATCGCATCGACCCCTAGCTCCGCCAGATAATCGAGGCGCCGTTCAATTCCCTTGAGGTCGCCCACGCCATCGCCGTTGCTGTCCTGAAAGCTGCGCGGGTAGATTTGGTAGATCGTCCCTCGCTGCCACCACGGGGCGCTCTTGTGATCGGTGCTGGCCATCCAGGCTGCAACGCCGGGTCGGGTGATCGGTGCCGAGATTGCCCGCAAAGCCGACAAATGGCAGAAGCGCCGGCATGGCCACGCACCTCAAAAGCATTCCGACCGAAGACCCGCTCGACGACGTGAGCCTGCCCGGCTGGCTTTACGTCGACGACGAGTTCTTCGCGGCGGAAAAGCGCGCTTTCCTTCGCGCCGCGCCGCAAGTGGTCTGCCATGAGAGCGAAATCGCCAATCCCGGCGAATGGCGGACGATCGATTTTCTAGGCGAGAGCGTGATCGTCATTCGCGGCGACGATGGCGAAGTCAGGGCGTTTACCAATGTCTGCCGTCACCGCGGCTCGCGGCTGCTCGACGGCGAGGCTGGCTGCGCCAAGGTGCTGACTTGCCCCTATCATGCGTGGAGCTACGCCCGGGACGGGCGGCTGGTGGGTGTCATGCACCGCTACGAATATCCGGGGCTACAGACGGAGAAGCTCGGGCTGGTGCCCGTGGCGTTGGAAACCTGGCGCGGCTTCTTGTTCGTCCGGCTGGAGGAAGGCCTGCCATCGGTTCACGAGATGATGGCGCCTTACGAGCAGGAGGTGGCGCCTTATCGGTTTGAGGACCTGCGGGCGATCGGCCGGGTCACGCTCAGACCGCGCGACCTTAACTGGAAGACCATCGCCGACAATTATTCCGATCACCTGCATATTCCCGTCGGACACCCCGGTCTGACCCGCCTGTTCGGCAAGAGTTACGCGATCGAGGCGCGGGAATGGGTCGATCGGATGGAAGGCGAATTGCGCGACGACGATTCCGACAATCCGTCGGAGCGGGCCTACCAGCGCTACCTGCCAGCGGCGGACCATTTGCCGGCAAGCCACCGGCGCAAATGGCTTTATTACAAGCTGTTTCCCTGCGTCGCCTTCGACATCTACCCGGACCAGGTCGACTTCATGCAATGGCTTCCCGTGTCGGCAACGACCAGCGTCATCCGCGAGATCAGCTATGCGCTGCCCGACAGCCGGCGCGAAATGACGGCCGCGCGCTATTTGAACTGGCGGATCAATCGCCGGGTCAATGCCGAGGACACAGACCTGATCGGCCGGGTGCAGCAGGGCATGGCGAGCCCAAGCTACGTGCCGGGCCCATTGGGCAAGAGCGAGGTTTGTTTGAGATCCTTCGCGCGAAAACTCAGGACAATGATTCCGGAGGCCCGGCTGGAGCGGCCGCCGGCGCCGGGGTGGACCAGAGGGAACTGAGCCGCATCCCGAACCACACGGGAATCGCGGTCATCAGCAGCAGCAGGCCCCACAGCGTCGCTTCCTTGCCGGCGCCGTAAAAGGTCCAGATCGAATAGACCGCGCCGACCACGGTGACGAACAAAAGTCCCAAGCCCAGCTGGCCGCGCATCATCAGGCGCAGCGCGGCAATGGTGGCAAACAAATAGAGGACCAGCGTGGCGACCGTCGCCAACAGGGCCATGAAGGCAAACAGCTCGGTCAGGCCCCTGGTGTAGTTGGCGGCAACCAGGAGCATGGCCAGGGTCGAACTCAGGACCTGCGCGCGAACCGGCATGCCGCGGCTGTTCACCTTGCCGAACCATTGCGGGAAGACTCCGCGCCGGGCCAAGGTCAGCGGCACTTCGCCTTGTAGCAGCACCCACCCGTTGAGCGCGCCGAGGCAGGATATGGCGGCAAAAAATACCACGAGCAGAGATGCCGTCGGGCCCCAGTAGCTGCCGACCAGGTCGGCAAAAGGCGCCGCCGACTTCGCCGCGATGTCGGCCGGCAACAATATGAACACGGCGCTGGATGCGGCCAGGTAGATCAAGCCGACCGCCAGCGTCCCGATCAGAGTCGCCCGGGGAATGGTTCGCGCCGGGTCCTTGACCCGGGCGGCGGGTACGGCGGCGCACTCGAAGCCGAGCATCGCCCATAAGGTCAGCGCGGCCGCTCCAGCGATGCCGTTGGGCGTGACCGGCGCCGGCGCAAACTGCGCCTGCTGGTCGCCATGGCCAAGCACGATCAGGGCGATGACCATCGCGGCGATCAGCGGCATGACCTTGAGGACGCTGGTGAGAATCTGCACGCCGCCCGAGACATGCGCTCCGGTACAGGCGATGGCCGTGAAAAGCGCGACGAACGCGATCGCGATCAAGGGCGCGACGCCGGGAACGGCGAAGAAGCCCGGTGCCAACGTGCTCAGATAGCTGACCGCGGCAATGGAGATGGCCGCGTTGGTCACCCAGGTGGAAATCCAATAGCTCCACATCACCAGGAAGGCGGGCGGGGCGCCCATCGATCGGGCGACATAGTCATAGGGTCCGCCGGCGTCGGGCATGGCCTTGGCAAGTCCGGCGAACACAGTTGCCAGGCACATTGCGCCGCCAATGGTGATCACCCAGCCCCAGATCGCGTTCAGGCCATAGGGCGCGAGGTTGGCGGGCAGCAGGAAGATGCCGGAGCCGATCATGTTGCCGACGACCAGCGCCAGGCAGATCCAGAAGCCGAGCTGCCGTGCTTCGCCTGTTTCGCTCATTCCCATTCCTCTCCCTCGCCCGGACTTGGCAATCGTGGCTGACCGGCCTAGTTCGCCCGCGACCTAAGCACAGTCAAACAGGGATTTCGATGCGCGCATTTCTTTTTCCCGGCCAGGGCAGCCAATCGGTCGGCATGGGCGCCGCCCTGGCCGATGCAAGCCAGGCCGCTCGCGACACGTTCGGCGAGGTCGACGAGGCGCTCGGCCAGAACCTGTTCAAGCTGATGCGCGAGGGGCCGGAGGACGATCTCAAGCTCACTGAAAATGCCCAGCCGGCGATTATGGCGCACGCGCTGGCGGTGTTTCGATCGTTAACCCGCGAAGGCGGCGTTTCGCTAGAGAAGGCGGCGCAGTTCGTGGCCGGTCACAGCCTCGGCGAGTATTCCGCTCTGTGCGCGGCCGGCTCGTTCGATCTTCCAACCACCGCCAAATTGTTGAAGTTGCGCGGGCAGGCGATGCAGGCGGCGGTGCCGGTCGGGGTAGGGGCGATGGCTGCGCTGCTCGGCGCTGACCTTGCGCTGGCCGAGAAGATCGCCGCGGCTGCCGCCCAGGGCGAAATTTGCACCGTCGCGAACGATAATGACCCGAGCCAGGTCGTAATCTCGGGCCACAAAGGCGCGATCGACCGGGCGATCGAGATGGCCAAGGAGATGGGCGCCAAGCGGGCGCTGCCGCTGCCGGTGTCGGCGCCGTTTCATTGCCCGCTGATGCAGCCGGCTGCGGACGCGATGGCCGAGGCGTTAGGGAAGACGGTGATCGAGCCGCCGCACGTGCCGCTCTACGCGAATGTCACCGCCGCGGCCGTGGCGGATCCAGCGGAGATCGAGCGCCTGCTGGTTAGCCAGGTGACCGGCATGGTCCGGTGGCGCGAGAGCATCGCCAATCTCCATGCCGCGGGCGTCGAGGAGTTCGTCGAGGTCGGCGGCAAGGTGCTAGGCCCGATGGTCAAGCGCATCGCGCCGGATGCCAAAGTGACCAGCATCATCACCATCGAAGACGTCGAAGCCGTCGCCAAGGAGCTCGCATGATGTTTAACCTCACGGGAATGACCGCGCTGGTGACCGGCGCGAGCGGCGGGCTTGGCAGTGCGATCGCCAAATCCCTGGCGGCGCAAGGCGCGCGGCTGGCGCTGTCCGGTTCCAACCAGGCCAAGCTGGAAGCTTTTGCCAAGGAACTCGGCGGCGATCATGTGACGTTGGTCTGCGACCTGTCCAATGCGGAGCAGGTCGACCAGCTGGTCCCGCGCGCGGTCGATGCGCTCGGCCAGCTCGACATCCTTGTCAATAATGCCGGGGTCACCCGCGACAACCTCGCCATGCGGATGAAGGACGAGGAATGGGACCAGGTGATCAAGATCAATCTGGAGGCATCCTTCCGTCTGATGCGCGCGGCGATGAAGCCGATGATGAGGGCCCGCTTCGGCCGGATCATCAGCATCACCTCCGTCGTCGGCGTAACCGGCAATCCCGGGCAGGCCAATTACGTCGCCTCCAAGGCCGGCCTGATCGGCATGTCCAAGGCCTTCGCCCAGGAAGTCGCGAGCCGAGGGATCACGGTCAATTGCGTTGCGCCGGGCTTCATGACTTCGGCCATGACCGACGCGCTGACCGACGCCCAGAAAGAAGGGATTTTGTCGAAAATCCCGACCGGCGCGATGGGTTCGGGTGAGGATATCGGCGCTGCGGTGGTTTATCTGGCGTCAAAGGAAGCGGGCTACGTTACGGGCCAAACTTTGCACGTGAATGGCGGGATGGCGATGCCGTAAGGCAACACCGCATCAATTTCTCCACAAATCCAGCCTCCCGCCCGATGGGGCAAACCCTTGCAGCGCTTTTGCACGCACCTATATCGCCCGCGAAACATCAATCCTTGGACGCCCGGGCAGCGCGTCCGAGGGGGCAAGTAGAGGGTATGGAATATGGCAAAAGTGATCGGGATCGACCTCGGCACCACCAACAGCTGTGTCGCGGTGATGGAGGGTGGAAAGCCCAAGGTTATTGAAAATGCAGAAGGCGCGCGGACCACACCGTCGGTAGTCGCCTTTACCAAGGACGGCGAGCGGCTGATCGGCCAACCGGCCAAGCGTCAGGCGGTGACTAACCCCGACAATACGATTTTTGCCGTGAAGCGCCTGATAGGCCGGCGGTTCGATGACCCGATCACCAAGAAGGACACCGAGCTGGTGCCCTACAAGATCGTCAAGGGATCCAACGGCGATGCGTGGGTCAATGCCGGCGGCAAGGATTATTCCCCGTCGCAGATTTCGGCCTTCATTCTCCAGAAGATGAAGGAAACCGCTGAGGCCTATCTCGGCGAGACGGTCACCCAGGCGGTGATCACCGTCCCGGCCTACTTCAACGACGCCCAGCGCCAGGCGACCAAGGACGCCGGCCAGATCGCCGGCCTCGAGGTGCTGCGCATCATCAACGAGCCGACCGCGGCAGCGCTGTCCTATGGCCTCGAAAAGGAAGAGGGCAAGACGATCGCCGTTTATGACCTTGGCGGCGGAACGTTCGACATCTCCATCCTGGAGATTGGCGACGGCGTGTTCGAGGTGAAGTCGACCAACGGCGACACCTTCCTCGGAGGCGAGGATTTCGATGCCAAGATCGTCGAGTTCCTGGCCGACAAGTTCAAGGCGAAGGAGGGCATCGACCTCCGCACAGACCGGCTGGCGCTTCAGCGGCTCAAGGAAGCCGCCGAAAAGGCCAAGATCGAGCTGTCGTCGGCTGCTACCACCGAGATCAACCAGCCGTTCATCACCGCCCGCATGGAAGGCGGCACGACCACTCCGCTGCACCTTGTCGAAACGATCAGCCGCGCGGATTTGGAGAAGCTGGTCGCCGACCTCATCAATCGTACGCTCGAGCCGTGCAAAAAGGCGCTCAAGGACGCCGGGATCGACGCCAAGGACGTCGTCGATGTCGTGCTGGTCGGCGGCATGACCCGCATGCCTCGCGTGCGTGAAGTGGTGAAGGAATTCTTCGGGCGCGAGCCGCATGTCGGCGTCAATCCGGACGAAGTCGTCGCCATGGGCGCGGCGATCCAGGCCGGCGTGCTGCAGGGCGACGTCAAGGACGTGCTGCTGCTCGACGTGACCCCGCTGTCGCTCGGTATCGAGACGCTGGGTGGCGTGTTCACCCGGATGATAGACCGCAACACGACCATCCCGACCAAGAAGAGCCAGACCTTCTCGACCGCGGACGACAATCAAAATGCGGTCACCATCCGCGTCTTCCAGGGCGAGCGCGAAATGGCGGCCGACAACAAGGCGCTCGGCCAGTTCGACCTGGTCGGGATCCCGCCCGCTCCGCGCGGCGTGCCGCAGATCGAGGTCACCTTCGACATCGATGCCAACGGCATCGTCCACGTCACCGCCAAGGATAAGGGCACCGGCAAGGAGCAGCAGATCCGTATCCAGGCTTCGGGCGGTCTCAGCGACGCCGACATCGAGCAGATGGTCAAGGACGCCGAGAAGTTTGCCGACGAGGACAAGCAGCGGCGCGAGGCAGCCGAGACGAAGAACCAGGCCGAAAGCCTGGTCCACTCGACCGAGCAGCAGCTGAAGGAGCATGGCGACAAGGTCGATGCATCGCTCAAGGCCGAGATCGAGGCCGCCGTGGCCGAGGCCAAGACCGCTATTGAAGGCGGCGATGCCGAGGCGATGAAGGCCAAGACCGAAGCGCTGGCCCAGGCCGCGATGAAGCTCGGCCAGGCGATCTACGAGAAGACGCAGGCGGCCGGCGGCGAGGAAGCCGCCCAGTCGGCCGAGGCGACCGCCGAAGCCGCGCCTGACGAAGAAGTGGTCGACGCCGAATTCTCGGAAGTCGACGAAGACAAGAAGGCCTAAGGGCCATGGCATGGACGGCGTCGACTGATCAGCGGTCGGCGCCGTTCGTCATGGGTGGGGATTGATGGCCACGGACTATTATGAACTGCTCGGCGTCACGCGCGGCGCCGACGACAAGACAATCAAGGCTGCCTATCGCAAGCTGGCGATGGACTGCCATCCCGACCGCCATGGCGGATGCACGGACAAGGAAGCCCATTTCAAGGCGATCAGCGAGGCCTATGACGTTCTCAAGGACCCGCAGAAGCGCGCCGCCTATGACCGCTTCGGCCATGCCGCCTTCCAGAACGGGATGAACGGCCAGGGCCCGTTCGGCGGCGCCGGCGGCGGAGGGTTCGAGGGCTTTTCCGACATTTTCTCGTCGATTTTCGGCGAGTTCATGGATCCGCGCGCTCAGCGGGCTAGCGCGGCCCGCGGCTCCGACTTGCGCTACGATCTCGAGCTAACCCTCGAAGAAGCCTTCGCCGGGGTCGAGAAAACGATTGCGATCCAGGCGCTGGCGGGCTGCGAGACATGCGGTTCGTCTGGATCGAGAGGCCAGACCGCGGCCAAGGCCTGTTCAAGCTGCGGCGGCGCCGGCAAGGTTCGCGCGCAGCAGGGCTTCTTCGTGGTCGAACGGACCTGTCCGGGCTGCATGGGATCCGGCGAGATGGTGGCCGATCCCTGCGGCGCCTGCCAGGGCGAGGGCCGGGCGCTCAAGTCGCGCAGGTTGAACGTCAACATCCCGGCTGGCGTTGATGAGGGTACGCGTATCCGCGTTGCCAGTGAGGGCGAGGCGGGAGTTCGCGGCGCGGCCGCTGGCGATCTCTACCTTTTCGTCCATCTTAAGCGCCATGCGATTTTCGAACGCGATGGGACGACGCTGATTGCCGAAGCGCCGATCAGCTTCACCGCCGCCGCGCTGGGCGGCTCCATCACCATCCCCGGTATCGATGGCGAGAAGATCGAGCTTAAAATCCCTGCAGGAATCCAGTCCGGGGAAACGCTGCGTCATCGCGGCGGTGGAATGAGCGTGCTGAACGGCCGCGGCCGCGGCGACCTGGTGACGCGCATCCTGGTCGAAACGCCGACCAAGCTCAGCAAGGAGCAGCGCGCAATCCTCGAGCAGTTCCGCGAAACCGAAACCGGCGACGAATGTCCGGCCAGCAAGGGCTTCTTCAGCCGGATCCGGGATATATTGGGCGGCTAGGGCTGCCAGCCGCAGCGCGCCATGCGCGCGACGAGGCGCTCCGCAAAAAGATGGGCTACTGACCGGCGCTCCGCACCGCAACGGCGCGGGGCATGATGCACGGCGTGGACGGATCCGACCAACTCGCCATCGATCCGAAGCGGCAGATTCATCGCGGAGCACATGTCGATGCTCACCAGCCGGTCTCGTTCGTCGTCAGTCGGAGCGAGGAATGCGGCGCGGTCGACTAGCTCGCTGACGCCATTGCCAAGCAACGGCACCGGCTCGGCATCGCGGTCAGCAGCGATTCGAACCAGCCCTTCGGTCTTGAAGGTTACTGGCGGTAGTTTGCCGCGCTGGGCTGCAGCAACGAGCTCGCCACCCCGGTTGAGCAGCATCAGGTGATCGAAGCCAGTGAGCGCATTGAGCTGCCGCAAGGCCAGTTCGGCAAGCTTGCGCGGATCGCTGCCCGACAGCCGATCGCTCATCGAGCGGACCATGCCGATCCCGTCGGGAAGTCGCGGTTCGACCGCAAGCTCGGCCTCGATCAGATAATGCTCATGCGACCGGGCTGCGCGGACATCGAATGTAACGTCGCCCCATTCCACCCCGAAATCCTGTACCTCGCTCTCGTCGCTCGACAGCCACGACATCCGATTGCGCAGGGTGTGGATCGCCTTGCTTCCGATCAGGTCGGCAAGCGGCTGGCCGATCACCGAGGTCGGTTTCACATCGCCGAGCATGGCGACGTTGGCGCTGGCCGCCTCGACCTGCCAGTCGGGTCCGACGAGCAGCATGAGCGCACAGGGCTGGATCGCCTTCATCTATTTGCCAAAGACGCGTTCGAAGATCGTGTCGACACGCTTCAGGTGGTAGCCGAGGTCGAATAGCTCCTCGAGCTGGGAATCCGACAGATTCGCGGTCACCTCTGGATCGGCCTTGAGCAAATCTAGCAGCGACAGCTTGCCGTCCGAATCCCACACCTTCATCGCGTTGCGCTGGACGAGTGCATAGCTGTCCTCGCGGCTGAGACCGGCCTGCGTCAGCGCCAACAGGACGCGCTGCGAGTGGACCAATCCGCCCATCCGGTCGAGATTCTTCTGCATCCGCTCGGGATAGACCAGCAGCTTGTCGATGACGCCGGTCAGCCGCGCGAGGGCGAAGTCGAGGGTGATGCAGGCATCGGGCCCGATGAACCGCTCGACCGACGAGTGGCTTATGTCCCGCTCGTGCCACAAGGCGACATTTTCCATCGCCGGGACGACCGCCGATCGGACCATTCGGGCAAGGCCCGTCAGATTTTCCGTCAGCACTGGGTTGCGCTTGTGCGGCATTGCCGAAGAGCCCTTCTGGCCCGGCGAGAAATATTCTTCGGCCTCCAGCACTTCCGTCCGCTGCAAATGGCGAATTTCAATGGCTAGCCGCTCGATCGACGACGCAATCACACCCAGCGTCGCAAAAAACATCGCGTGACGGTCGCGCGGTATGACCTGGGTCGACGTCGGTTCGGGCGTCAGTCCAAGTTCCTTCGCCACATGCTCCTCGACCGCTGGATCGACGTTTGCATAGGTCCCGACCGCGCCGGAGATGGCGCAGGTGGCAATATCGTCGCGCGCCGCCTTCAATCGGGCGCGGTTGCGGTCGAACTCGGCATAAGCCTGGGCAAGCTTCAGCCCGAACGTCACCGGCTCCGCGTGGATGCCATGGCTGCGGCCGATCGTCGGCGTCATCTTATGTTCAACCGCACGGCGCTTCAGCACCTCAAGTAGCGCATTCAGATCTTCAAGCAGCAAGTCGGCGGATTGCTTCAGCTGCACCGCCAGGCTGGTGTCGAGCACGTCACTTGAAGTCATGCCCTGGTGGAGCCAGCGCCGCTCCGGCCCAAGCTTCTCGCCGGCCCAGGTGAGGAAGGCGATCACGTCATGCTTGGTCACCGCCTCGATCGCATCGATCGCGGGGACATCGATTTCGCCCAGCACATCGGAGTCATGGGCCGTGCGGATGGTCTGCGCGTCTTCGGCCGGGATCATCCCGATCTGGCCCATCGCCTCGGCCGCGAACACCTCGATGTCCCACCAGATCCGATAGCGGTTTTCTGCCGACCAGATGGCGGTCATCGCGGGACGGGAATAGCGGGGGACCATGTTGTTCCTTGCAAACGGGCCAATCAGACGGCGCGCCTAGCAAGGGTGGGGCGAAGGGGCAATCAGATGAGCCCCATCGCCTTCATACTGCTACGGCCCTGCGAACCAACGATAACATGGTCGTGGACCGTAACCTGCATGTGGCGCCCGGCGTCGATCAAATCCTTGGTCAGGCGGATATCCTGGCTGCTGGGAGAGGGATCGCCCGATGGGTGGTTATGGACGATGATGATCGCCGTCGCACCCAATTGGATCGCACGGCTGATGACCTCGCGGACATGGACCGCGGCCTCGTCGACCGATCCGCGCCACATGGCTTCATTGGCCAGCAGCATATTCTTGGCATTGAGGAACAGCACCCGGACCTCCTCGATCGGCGAATGGGCCATTGCCGCCTGGAGATAATCGCCAAGCGCATCCCAACTCGAAAGGATCGGCCGGCCTTCGACTCTCGCCTCTAGCAGGCGAAGGGCGGTCGCCTCTGCGATCTTCAGCGCGGCAATCGTCGTTTCGCTGAGCCCTTCCCGGCCCAGCGTTGCCGCGTCGGCCCCAAGCAGTTGTCCGATGCCGCCAAACTGGCCGATCAGCCTCTTGGCGATCGGCTTGGTGTCGATCCTTTTGATTGTAAGAGTGAGGAGATATTCGACCAACTCATGATCGAGCAGCGCCTTGCCGCCGCCCTCGAACAGGCGTTGGCGAAGCCGGGCGCGATGGCCAGCTGAATCATCCGTGGAATCGGCCACGCAATACCCCCGTTACGGCGACCGAGCGGATACGAGGCTAGGCAAAGCGCGTTTCCCATGCAACGCCGTATCGATGCGGATACGGAACGGTCGCCGCGTAGGGAGGTTTTTAAGCTCGAATGAGCCCCGGAAATGACGATCGTCCG
>DATJHF010000002.1:0-2751 GCA_035494075.1 Sphingomicrobium sp.
CGTCGAGGTCGCCCGCGACTTCGGCAAGAAGATCAATTGCCACGCCCGCGCCTCCAACTCCGTCAAGCGCGCCGTGCGCTGCGGCATCGACGTGATCTATCACTGCGAATCCGCCGACGAGGAAGCCCTCGACATGCTGGAGTCCGTGAAGGACCGCATCTTCGTCGGCCCCGCCATCGGCATCATCTACGGCACGCTCTATGAGGGAGAGCCCTTCGGCTTCACCCATGAGATGGCGCTGGAGATCGGCATGCAGCGGGTCATCGACGACAGCCGCAAGGTCTATAGCGAGCTGCGCAAGCGCGGCGTCCGCGCGCTGATCGGCGGCGACTATGGTTTCGCCCAATCGCCCCAGGGCGACAATGCCCGCGACCTCAAGCATTTCGTCGACCTGCTGGGCTACTCGCCCAGCGAAGCGCTGCAATGCGCCACCCGGATCGGCGGCCAGGTCATGGGCATGGGCGACGAGTTGGGCCAGGTCAAGGAAGGCTACCTCGCCGACCTGCTCCTGGTCCCCGGCGATCCCTTGAAGGATCTGAGCATGATGGTCCCGGAGAAGAACCTCCATGTCATCATGAAGGACGGCGCCCTCTACAAGAACGAGACCCAGGCCGCCGCCCAGGAGCGGGCCGCTTAGAGCGCGTTCCCGTGGCGGCGCCGCAGATCCCCATCGAGGTCGACGAGGCGACCGGCGTCTGGCGGACCGATGGCCTGCCCATGGTCTATCTGCCCCGGCATTTCCTGGTGAACAATCACCTCGCCGTGGAAGAGGCGCTGGGACTCGAGGCCTATCGGCGCATCTTGCAGGTGGCCACGGAGAAGTCCGCGCTGCATTGGTGCCGGTCCGAGGCCAAGACCCATGGCCTGGCGCCCGAGGCGACGGTGCGGCATTACTTCAAGCGCCTGTCCCAGCGCGGCTGGGGACAGTTCACCGTCGATCGGCTCGATGTCGCGGGCCGGCGCGGGCAGCTCAGCCTGCGCAATTCCGTCTTCGCATTGGAAGCCGGCGCGGCCCAGGGCAAGCGCGTCTGCTACATGTTCGAAGGCTTCGCCACCGGCGCCTTCCGCTATCTGCTGGCGGATGATTCTCCTCCCCTGGCGGTCGGCTGCCATGAAGCCCAATGCGTGGCCGAAGGCGGCCATGAGCATTGCCGCTTCGAGGTCGCGGCGAGGCTCTAATCCATTTCCGGAAGACCCGGGCTATCGAGCGACGGTCGACCGTATTCCCGCGCGTATAAGAGCGATCGCGTGGCGGACTTGCAGCGGAACGACAGCACGCCATGCCCGACGGACCGGCCCTGGCGGAACCGCGACGGGCTGAGGCGCTTCTTCGACCCAAGGGGCCGGGAGGTCTTCTTGCAGGGGCTCGTCTCGGACTTGCTCCATTTGATCGGCTTCGGCTTCGACGAACGCTTGATGGTCGTCCTGCACGGGTTCGGCCCTGACTTGTCCCATTCGATAGCCGACCGCTTCGACCAATGCTTGATGGTCGTCCGGCGTCGCATCTCGCCGCGGAACTTTGCATACGGCGCACATCGGATGACTGTATCGCCGCAGCAGAATCTCCTCCTGCGGCAGATCGAGATACGAGCCGATCCGAAATGCGTCATAGTAGGGGTAGGCGCAGCAGAGAAAGACGTTGCCGTCGGCATCGACGGGCGTCTGCCCGAACATCAGACTACAGACCTTCCCGACCCCCTCATGGGGTCGTTCCGACCGATAGGACGCAATCAGCCCATCATAATAGGCGGCGGTCGGGATGAAGGGCGTGGCCTGCGGATCGCCGCCGTCGCCTTCGATGGTCTCGAAGTCAATCCCGAGATCAGCCGCGTGTGCCGCCAGTTTTTCCTTCTGATCGTGATTATAGTAAAATTCGATGAAGCGCAGAACGATGTGCGTCGATATTTCGCCTTTCCTTTTCAACTCCGCCGCACGCCGGAGATTTTCCTTAACATAGGCGATATTCCCGCCGACGTGATTGATTTCATACACGTCCTGATCGAATCCGGAGACGGAGACGGTAAGGTGGTCTAGTCCTGCGCGGAGTGCGGACTCCAAGTTCGGAATTCTGCGCAGCGAGAAATTGGTCGACACCAGGCAGTACAGGCCGAGATTTTTAATGACCGCCACATATTCGAACAGTCGCGGATTGATGAAAGGTTCCGTCCAACTGTACAACCCGATATGGCCGTAGCCTTCGTCGCGCGCCTTGGCTGCGATCCGGTCGAATTTGTCGAGCGGCAACGCTTTCCCCGAGTTCGGCATGCCGCGCAGGCCACGAACGCAGGTCGGACATTTGAGGTTGCACACGTCGACCGTATCGACCCAGAGCACGTGGTTGAGGCGTGCCTGCGCGGCGCTGCACCGTTGTTCAACAAGACTCATCGAAACCAAGCCACGATGTAGTTGTCGACGCCGAGTGCTAGATCCGAGGTATATCCAAGATCAATGAAACTGGAATATGCGACAGTGGATAGGATTTGGCGGCGAAAGTATATCGGAATCAACTCGGCCCGTTATTCGGGTCGGGCGGCAGAAGGCTAGATCTCGGCTGAAATGTGAGGTGGCGACCCTGATTGCGCATGTCGCTCTGATCCGGCGCTGCTCGCGGTCCCCTCACCCCTCCAGCAACAGCTTCATCATGGCGTTACCGAGCTTCGTGCTGTCGGGCCCGTTGCTCAGCACGAAGAGGCCATAGGGCGAGGCTGCGCCGCTGCCTTGCCATTGGGTGAAGCCCATCCAGGCGGTGTA
>DATJHF010000003.1:0-9004 GCA_035494075.1 Sphingomicrobium sp.
ACGAGGCTAGGCAAAGCGCGTTTCCCATGCAACGCCGTATCGATGCGGATACGGAACGGTCGCCGCGTAGGGAGGTTTTTAAGCTCGAATGAGCCCCGGAAATGACGATCGTCCGATAGAGCGTGTCGAACGAGCCCTCGAACATGAAGGGCTGGTCAAGCAGGCCTATGTCCACGACCGTAGGGGTTGGCATCGGGCATGGCGCCTGACCAAGCTCGGTCTCCTCGTCCTTCTTCTCCTGCTGATCCTGGCCGTCTTGATCATCTGGATTTGGCGCAAGTCGATCGCCAATGACTATATCCGCGACGAGCTTGCGCGGCGCGGCGTTCAGGCAACCTACAACCTCGATCGCGTCGGCTTCCGGACCCAGCAGGTCAGCAATCTCGTTATCGGCGATCCGGCCAATCCCGACCTGACCGTCCGCCGCGCGGTAATTCAGCTCAGGGTCCAGTGGACCGGCAGCGTCAAGGTGTACCGGGTAGCGGCGCGTGGCGTGCGCCTGAAAGGCAGGTTGCTGCCGTCAGGCAAGGTCAGTTGGGGGCAGATCGACAAGCTGCTGCCCCCGCCGAGCGGCAAGCCGTTCCGGCTGCCTGACCTCACCGTCGACCTCAAGGACACCACGATCGCGCTGGGCACGCCCTATGGCCGGATGGGTTTCGCGCTTGAGGGCCGCGGCAATCTGTCAGGCGGCTTCGCCGGCAAGCTGGCCGCCTCGTCGCCCGGACTGGCACTGGGCGCCTGCCGGCTCGATCGGTTCCGCGCCTTCGTCGACGTCGGAGTCACCGCGCGTCGCCCGCGGGTCAAGGGTCCGATCGCCAGCCAGGGCCTGGCTTGCCCGGCCAGCAACCTGCGCCTTGCCCAGCCGCGGATGGAGATCGACTCCAGCTTCTCCGAAGGGTTCGAGAATTTCGACGGGCGAGGCCGGCTGATGCTTGCTTCTTTCCAGGCCGGGCAGAACGGCCTGGCCAATGTCGTAAGCAACCTGACGTTCAAAGGTACGCCCGCGGATGCAATGGGGCGTATTGATCTTGGAGCGCAGCAGGCACGGCTTGACCGGATCGTGGCCGGGAGGACGCGGTTCTCGGGCAGGTATCGCCTCAATGCCGGGGCGGGCTCCCTGACCGCACTCGGCGACTATGCAGCGAGCAATGTCAGGGTCGAGCAATCGCTGTTCGCGGTCATGACCGATCCGCTGGCGTCGCTCGATGGAACGCCGCTGGGTCCGATCGGCAAGGCTGTTTCAGACGCCATCCGCCGCGCCGCCGGTCAGTTCGCAGTCGAGGGGTCGTTGCGGCTGGTCAATCGGCCGGGGGGCGGCGCAATCAGGATCGAGAGCGCCAATGGGTCGGCGCCAAGCGGCGCGCGGGTTTCGGCCAGCGGCGGCGACGGCGTGACCTATTATTGGCCCTCGGGCCGCCTGCGCATCGACGGCAATTTCCAGACCGGCGGCGGCGGCCTGCCCGATATGCGGATTGCCCTTCGCCAGCCCCGGAGCGGCGCGCCGATGAACGGCCAGGCCGGCATCGGGCCGATGGCCTATGGCGGCTCGCGGCTGAGCCTGGGGACCATTCGCTTCGCCGGCCGTGCCGATGGTTGGACCGAGGTGAACAGCGTCGCGCTGCTCGACGGACCGGTTGCCGGCGGCCGGGTCACGGGCCTGCGAATTCCGATTACCGGCCGGTTCGGACGAGGCGGCGCGCTGCGCTTTGGCGAACAATGCATCGTCGCCGGATTCGGCTCGCTCAGCATGAGCGGACTGAAGCTCGGACCGACGCGGGTCCCGCTTTGCCCGATCCGCGGCGCAATCCTTCAGCGGGCCCCGGGCGGCTCGATGGATATTGCGGCCGCGACGCGCAACTTGCGGCTCAACGGCCGTCTCGGGCAGTCGCCGTTCGCACTTGCGGCAGGCGAGGTCCGGCTGCCGGACACAAAGAGCTTTGACGCCCGCAACCTAGCGGTCCGGATGGGTCATCCGGACGCCCCGGTCCTGATCAATGCCAAGGAGGTCCGCGGCAACAGCAGCGGGACGGGAACCGGCGGCACATTTGCCGGCGCCGACGCAATCATCGGCAAGATCCCGCTGCTGTTGAATGAGGCAGCGGGCAAGTGGAATGTGCGCGGCGGCGACCTCACTGTCGACGGCGGCCTCACCCTTTCAGACCGCGCCGATCCGCCGAAGTTCTACCCTCTGCGCAGCGATGACGTGCATTTTACGCTGGCCAACAACCGGATCAGGGCCACCGGGACGCTCAAGCATCCGGCCAGCGGCACACCCGTCACCAATGTCACCATCGCCCACAACCTGGCGACCGGGCAGGGCGACGCGCTGCTCGACGTGCCGGGCATTACCTTCGGCAACAATCTGCAGCCCGAAGAACTCACCCGCCTTACCGAAGGTGTGATTGCCCTGGTAAATGGCCGGATCAGCGGCCAGGGCCGGATCAACTGGAACGGCGCCGGCGAAGTCAACTCGACCGGCGATTTCACCACCCACGACATGGACCTTGCCGCCAGCTTCGGTCCGGTGACCGGCATGAACGGGACGATCCACTTCACCGACCTGCTCGGGATGGTCACCGCTCCCGGCCAGACCATGACGCTTGAAAGCGTCAATCCCGGTATTCTCGTCGAGAATGGCGTGATCCGTTACCAATTGATGCCCGACCAACTGGTCAAGGTTGAGCGGGGCGAATGGCCGTTCATGGGCGGACGGCTGATCCTTCAGGAAACCATCCTCAACTTCGGCCGCCCGACGCCGAAGCGATTGACCTTCGAAGTGGTTGGACTCGACGCCAAGACCTTCGTCGATTCAATGGGTTTCAAGGAGATTTCGGCCACCGGTACGTTCGATGGCGTGCTGCCAATGATCTTCGACGATGCAGGCGGCAGGATCGTCGGCGGCCGGCTCGACAGCCGCGAGGACGGCGGGACGCTCGCCTACAACGGTGTCGTCAACAGGGCGAATCTCGGCATGATGGGCGGCTTCGCCTTCGATGCGCTGCGCGACCTCAAGTTCCACTCGATGATCATCCGGCTCGACGGCTATCTCGACGGCGAATTCGCGACGCGGCTGGCGATCCAGGGAGTCGGGCTGGGCAACACCAGCACTCAGCGGCTGATACGGTCGATCAACCGCATCCCGTTCAACTTCAATGTGACGATCAAGGGCCCGTTCCGGGCGCTGATCGCAACCGCCAAGAGCTTCCGCGACCCGACCCAGACGATTTCGCCGGCGTTGCCGCGCCCGCTCGACGAGGTTCCGGGCATCGTCGTCGAGACGCGACGCCTGGAGGAGGAGAAGCAACAGTCGCAGACGCCGGTCGACGAGAAAATCACCAAGACTCCCGCAACCCAGCCATGAGGACGAGGAAATGAAACGACCAAGACTCTTGCCTGCAGCCTGCGCGACGGCGCTGATGTTGCCCCTCAGCGGTTGCATCTCCGTATCGCCGCCGGATAAGCCGATCGAAATCAACCTGAACGTCACCATCCGCCAGGAAGTGCTGGTCCGTCTCCAGCGCGACGTCGAGCAGCTGATCCAGCAGAATCCTGAAGCCTTCCCGCAGCAGCCGCCGCAGAAGAAGTGATGAAAAAGCTAGTTCTTGTGGCCGCCGCGATGGCGGGCCTCATGGTGCCGGGAGCGGTTCCGGCGCAGGATCCGGCGACGATTCTCGCCGCCAAGCGGGCCGGGCAGATCGGCGAACGCTTTGACGGATACCTGGGCTATGTCATTACACCGTCGGCTGCCTTGCGGAGGCAGGTCGACGCAGTGAACATTCGCCGCCGATCGCTCTATTCCAGCCTTGCCGCCAGCAAGGGAGTGTCGCCTGAGGAAGTTGGCATCACCGCCGCCTGCAGCCTGCTGAGGCGGATCAGCGCGGGTGAATATTATCTTCCCGGCCAAGGCGGCTGGCAGCGCTATGCGGCGGGCCGGTCCCCGGTGCCGTCCTACTGCGGCTGAACTTCGAAACTCTCGCGAAAATCGGAGCTGATCGCGGCGGTCAGGTCCCCCGTAACCGGTAGCTCGATCTCATAGCTGCCTTCAACATAAGGCCCGGCGACATAGGGGTCGGCCACCAGCAGCAGCCGCTCAAATTTGCCATTGCCGTCCTTGTCGGTGGGAATGACCGAAACCTCGCCAAGCTGGGGACATTCGTCGAACATACCTCCGCCACCGACCGGTTCGCCACGTTTCTCTTCGCGCGCCTTGTTGAGGGCATCGCACCAGGGCTGGGTCAAAAGCCGGTCCATGTTGGCGGCAGCGGCGAACAGGTCGGCGAATTCGACTTCTTTTGCCGCCGAACGATCCCACAACAGCCCCTTGGTGCCCGAATTGCCATGGGCACCGCCGGTATATGTCCCAATATCGGCCCTCAGGCTCAAAAGCCGTCCGCTCTGGCCTGCCGTCTCATATTCGGTCGATGACATATAGGCGTTGAAAGGGAAGCCCTCCTTGTCGCGCTCGGACTTGTCGGCCTTGGCGTTGGCCAGGAGCTCGGCCTTGTCCTTGGTCATCGCCGCCTGAAACCTTGCTACCAGCTGCGGCACGGCGGCAGCCTGTGCAGACCAGCCAAAATGATAGTCGATGAGGTCATTCTCTTCATCGTAGACGAATGGCTTGGCGGTCGGCGCTGCAGCTTTGGGCGCGGGTTGCATCGCCGCCGTTTCCTGGGCTGTTTGAGGGACTTGCTTGCCGCAGGCGGCAAGGAACAGGGCGAACGGGATGGCGGCTTTCATGGGGCTGACATTGCCATGGCATCCAATGCCGGCCAAGCGGCCGTGAGACGCGGTTGACTAATGCTATGCCCCTTCATAAAGGGGCCGCGTCTTGGCGGTATCGATTTTCCGCAATGCGTCTCGGACCCATCTAACCCTGGGATTTCAGCTGGGGCCACGCACAGGGGAGACGGATGACGGAAGACGACATCGACGAGGCCGCGAAGCTTCCACCAGATGCACGGATCGAATCGCTTGATAAGCGGCTCGACCGGGCACAACGGCGCGAGGCGGAAGATAACAAGAAGAATAGGGTCGACCCCAATATGCGGGTTACCCAGCTTGTGATTGGTTATCTGATCGGCGGACCCTTGGGTGGTGGATTGCTGGGTTGGGGCCTGGACAGCCTGTTCGGGACGAAACCCTGGTTGACGTTGGTGATGCTGTTCCTCGGCTTCGGGGTCGGCGTCAGGAGCATTCTTCGGATTGCGAAAACTTCAATGGGGCAAGCCCCCGGCGATGGAATGTAAGAGGAACCTGTGTCCGGCAAGATCGATCCGATGCACCAGTTTACAGTGGAACCGCTGGTTCCGTTGCATATCGGCAGCTACGACATCAGTCTGACTAATAGCGCCGCGTGGATGCTTGCCACGCTGGCGATCATTGGCTTGTTCATGTGGGGCGGCATGAAGCGCCAGGTCATCCCTGGCCGGTGGCAGGTTGCTACCGAGGGCCTAATCGGCTTCATCGATGATCTAGTGAAGGTGAACATCGGGCCCGAAGGCAAGAAGTTCACGCCGTTCCTCTTCTCGCTGTTTACATTCATCCTGGTCG
Organism: Sphingomicrobium sp.; assembly: GCA_035494075.1. GTDB lineage: Bacteria > Pseudomonadota > Alphaproteobacteria > Sphingomonadales > Sphingomonadaceae > Sphingomicrobium. The sequence goes on from DATJHF010000003.1 coordinate 5,551, forward strand.
CAAATTTCCTCGGCTTGCTGCCGCTGGCGATCGTTCCCGGCTGGCACGCTTTCACTTCGACAAGCCACTTCAGCATCACTGGCCTGCTCGCGATCATGAGCTTCTCGTTGGTGCTGATCATCGGCTTCTGGCGCCATGGCTTCCACTTCTTCTCGCTGTTCGTCCCAGCAGGGACACCCTGGTACATGCTGCCGCTGATTATCCCGATCGAGATCGTCTCGTTCCTCGTTCGCCCGTTCAGCCTCGCGCTCCGATTATTTGTCGCAATGATGTCCGGTCACATCCTGATGGAGGTGTTCGGAAGCTTTATCGCCAATGGCTTCGGTTCTGGCAGCGCGGTCGGGTTCGGCGTTGGCATCGTCAGTTTCTTATTCGTCGTCGGGGTTGGCATGCTCGAGCTGCTGATCTGCGCCCTCCAGGCGTATGTCTTCGCACTGCTCACATCGCTTTACCTCAACGACGCGATCAACCTTCACTGAGAAACAAGTTCACCAAAGGAGTTACAGATGGATCTTCAATCTGCGAAAATGATTGGCGCCGGTCTCGCCGCGATCGGCACGGGCGCTGCAGCCATCGGCGTTGGTTTCGTGTTCGGTTCGTTCCTCCAGGGCGCGCTCCGTAACCCGGCCGCGGCGGACGGCCAGCAGGGCCGCCTGTTCCTCGGCTTCGCTCTCGCCGAGCTGCTGGGCCTGATGGCGTTCACCATCGCCCTGCTCATCCTCTTCGTTTTCTAAGTCGTAATGGTTGAGAGCGCCCATCCGGCGCTCCCACCAAGACGGGATAAAGAATGCCTCAACTCGCTCAACTTCCTGAAATCTTTTGGTCCCAGTTTTTCTGGCTGGCCGTGGTTTTCGGAGTCATCTTCTTTGCCATTGGGCAGGGGATGGTGCCGAAGATCCAGTCGACCGTCGACCAGCGCGACCAGAAGGTGGCGGAGGACCTCGCGGCAGCCGAGCGGGCGAGGGTTGAGGCGGATGCGAGCGAGGAGGCCTTTCGTCTCCGTATGGACGAAAGCCGGGCCGAGGCGATGAAGACCACGGCCGCCGCCAAGGCTGAAGGCGCCAAGTCGATCGAAAAGGCCTTGGCGAAGGCGGATGCCTCGGTTCAGGCCAAGCTGGCCAAAGCGGAAGAAAAGATCCGCGCCAGCCGGGCCGAGGCTCTCGCCAATATCGAAGGCATTGCGACCGAATTGTCCCAGGAGATCGCAGGCAAGGTCGCCGGTCTAAAGATCAACCGCGACGATGCGGCAAAGGCCGTCAAGGCGGAGCTTATCAATGGCTAATCCGGCAGAAGGCGCCACCGTCGCCCATACCGAGGCGGCCGGCGGGGGGCATGAAGCGGAACCCAACGCGTTCGGCCTGACTCCACCCTGGTTCATCGCGGCGGCGATGATCGTCGTGATCGCCATCCTGATCTGGAAAAAGGTCCCGGCTGCAATCGGCAAGGCGCTCGACAAGAAGATCGCGCAGATCCGCGAGCAGCTCGACGAGGCGTCTGCGCTCCGCAAGGAGGCCGAGGAGCTGAAGCGGGAGTATGAGGCCAAGGCTGCGTCGGCTGACGCCGAAGCCGCGGCGATGATCGAGCGTGCCAAGGGCGAGGCCCAGGCGATCGTGGCGAAGGCCGAGGTCGACGCCAAATCGCTGGTCGAGCGGCGCAAAGTAATGGCTGAGGCCAAGATCGCGGCTGAAGAGCGCGCCGCGATTGACGAGTTGCGTGCAACCGCTTCCCGGGCAGCCACGGCCGCCGCGGCCAAGCTGATCGCCGAGCGCAACGACGCCAAGACCGACCAGGCGCTGGTCGACCAGGCGATCTCTCAACTGACGAAGTAGGGCGAGCCCCGGAATATTAGGGGCTTTCTTTCATCTACTGCTGGTGTGATCCGCCTGGAGAGCTAACGCCCTCCAGCGCCGTCTGGGCCGCTTCGCCGCGCGTTTCGCGGGTGAGGTCTCCGAGGCTGACAATCCCGCAAAGCCTGTCCTCGGCATCGAGCACCGGCAGGCGCCGGACCTGCTCTTCGCTCATCCGCCGCGCCACTTCCTGGATATCTTCGTCTTCGCGCGCACAGATGATGCCGTCGCTCATCAACTCGCTGACCGGCGTGTCGGGGCCGCGGCCCTCGGCGACGCCGCGCACGGCAATGTCGCGGTCGGTGATCATGCCGATGACCTTGCCATCGTCGCACACCGGGATCGACCCGGCATCGGCGCGAAGCATGAAGCTCGCCGCCTCGCGCGCGGTTTGGTCGGCGCCAATCGTCTCGACCTCGGTGGTCATCACTTCGCTGATCTTCATGGTCATGGGGCCCTCCTTTGGGTTCGCGCGCTAGAACGAACGGCGGGGAGGGCGCGTTCCGGTCAGATTCGACGGCCGGTCGCGACGACGAGGTAAGGCAGCACCATCACAAGGTACCAACTGCGCCAGCCCAAGCCGATCAGGAGGACGTCCCATTTTAGCGGGGCGCCTGTCAGGTAAATTGGGAACAAGAACAGTGGTAGGACCGCAAGCCAGCGGTATATCTCGTAGCTCTCGGCGCGCGCGCTCTGAGTGACGGCATGCCGCTTTCGGCAGAGCAACACGAGCAGCGCGAAAAGCAGTGCGGCCAGAACGACATCCATGACGCCAGCGACAATAGACGGCTCACCGGGCCTCGCCGCAGCCCAGATCGGGATGAGGGTTGAGAGGGCAAGCAGCAGGCTTGTCAGCTTCGATATGCGCCGAAGTGTCACCCCGAAACGATTAGGGCACATTCTCCGTCAGTAAATCATAAGTCGCCACCAGCTCGTCATTTTGGTTGAAGATCTCGACTGCCCAGCGAACCACGCCGGTTTCCTCGCTTTTGAGGGACTTTGCCCGGACGGTGAGCTCTACCCGCATCGAATCGCCGGGATAAAGCGGGGTCAGGAAGCGCAGGTTTTCGAGGCCGGTATTCGCCAGCACGGGGCCCGGATCGGGATCGACGAACTGGCCGGCGGCGAAGCTCAGGATCAGATAGCCATGGGCAACGCGGCCCTCAAAGATCGGCGAGGCCTTGGCCGCTTCGTCGTCCATATGCGCGTAGAAGGTGTCGCCCGTGAAATGGGCGAAATGCTCGATATCCTCGAGCGTCACGGTGCGGCTCTTGGTCTTGAGCGTATCGCCGATTTCCAACTCGGACATGCGGCGGCGGAACGGATGCTGGGCAATGACATGCTTGGGTCCGCCGGGGATATATTGTTCGCTGATCGCGGCGATCATCGCGGGCGTCGACTGTATCGCGGTGCGCTGCATGTAGTGCTTGACCCCGCGGATGCCGCCCATCTCCTCGCTGCCGCCGGCCCGACCGGGGCCGCCATGGACGAGAACGGGTAGCGGCGATCCATGACCCGTACTCTCGGCTGCATTGTCGCGGTTCAGCACAAGCATGCGGCCATGGTAGGCGGCGGCGCCCTGAATGAAATCCCGCGCGGTGTCGGGC
>DATJHF010000004.1:0-213216 GCA_035494075.1 Sphingomicrobium sp.
ATCCCGAACCCAAGGGCAGATTCCCACGCGTTACGCACCCGTGCGCCACTAGACCCGAAGGTCTCGTTCGACTTGCATGTGTTAGGCATGCCGCCAGCGTTCGTTCTGAGCCAGAATCAAACTCTCAAGTTGATGTACGACTTGGCCTCGGAGGAATAGTCCAAAGCCAGGCCGGATCTCTGGGAGCCGTTCCTGCACAAATATACAAACTGGTGTGTTTGCGTATTAGGACATTTGTTCGTTCCGCCGGGCAAGCCCGACGAAAGTCACATTAAGGAACGGCATAAATTTGACCGATCCGCCGATACCCAGAGGCTATCGGTGACCGGGCCGCCGCCCACATGTCCCTTCATCTAAACCGACAATGTCAAAGAGCCGACGCATCTCTGGCCCCCGGTTCGTTTGGTTCCGGGTGTCGATATTCGACTAGTTAGAGACACGAACACGGTGGCGGTCCGAAACTCGGCCGCCGCCGCTGCTGTGAGGGGGCATATATGTAGGAGCCGCCGAGGGGTCAACAGCCTTTTTCAAAAAATCGGGAATGAAGCTGTCATGAGACCGTAAAACATTGGAAATCCGGGACTTCCTGTTTCATTAGGCCGATTGGATATAAGTCCGGAGCGCCTCGGCCTCGGCCTCGATCCGCTCGATTCTGTGCTTCACCAGGTCGCCGATCGACACGATTCCCCGAATCTGTCCCGCCTCGACCACCGGCAAATGACGCATCCGGCGCTGGGTCATGGTTGCCAACGCGGCCAGAATAGGGGTCTGGGGGTCGACGGTCTCAACCGGCGAGCTCATCACCCGGTCGACCGGCCAGTCGAGTACGCCCGAACCATGGTCGGCGACGCAGCGCACGAGGTCCCGTTCGGAAAAGATGCCGCAGATCCCGGCCTGGTCGAGAACCGGCAGCGCGCCGATCCGGCGCTGGGCCAGCAATCCGACCGCGTCACGGACTGGAGTGCCGACCGGCACGGTTGCCACTTCATTGCCCTTGTTCGAAAGAATCGTCGCGATCGTCATCGGCGCCGCCTTTCCATTGCACCTGAATGCATGTGCGCGTTGAAAGTCGCAGATTCAACCGCCAAATGGCCTTCATGCCCAGCATTGACCCGACGCCGCCGCTGGAGCCATTGAAGCGGCAGTTCCTCAAGATCATGCGCTGGGGAACATTATTCTCGCTGGCCATCGCTGCAATGGCCGTGGTGCTGGTCGCCCAGGGCGACGACACCTTCCATATCCATATGTTGATCGCCACCGGGCTGGGAGTGGGTCTTAGCGTGTTGCTTGGAATCGCGCTGATGACACTGGTGTTCCTTAGCAACCGGATGGGGCAAGACGCGGACGCCGCTCACCATTTTCAGAAGGACAAGAATGACGATCGACCATAGGAATCCGGTCCTCCGCGTCGTCCCGGGGCCCAGCGACATTAATGCCAACGGCCATATCTTTGGCGGTTGGGTACTCAGCCAAATGGACATCGCCGCCGGCATCGTCGCGTCGCGGCGGGCAGGTGGTTCGGTCGCGACAATCGCGATCGAGCGGATGGAATTCATCACGCCGATCCACCTGCGCGACGTGATCAGCGTGTTCGCGGAGGTCGAGCGGGTCGGGCGAACGTCGATGGCGATTCGCATTGAAGTCATCGCCACCCGCGACCGCGGCGCCACTGACATCAAGGTCACCGAAGGGCTGTTCACCTTCGTCGCGCTCGACGAGCAGCATCGGCCAAGGCCGGTCGACCCGGAATAAAAAGGGCCCCCGGCAAGCGGAGGCCCCAAGAGGCTGGGAAGAACAGGCCTCTAGAAGTCTAGCTGGGCGCGCATTGCGAATATGTCGCTGTCGAATTCGCGCTCGTTGGCGGGGTCAGACAGGTCATCGCCAAGCGAGTTGCGCGGACCTCCCGTCACGTTGATGTGCGAATATTGCGCCATCAGGCGAGTGTAGTCGGTTGGGTTCCAGATGATGCTTGCCTGGTAGGCAATCTGTTTGCCGCCGTTGACGTAGAACGGCGCGGAAAGTGACGACGAACTGCCGTCGACATCGTCGCTAAGGTCTACATAATCCACTCGGCCGTTAAGCTGGATCGCACCCCAGCCACCCTGGTTGAAGGGCTTCAGCACCTTCACTCGGCCAAAGCTGCCGCCCTTATAGGCGCGGGTCTCGCCGGTCAGGTAGAAGCCAGCTTCAAGATATCCCCCCCAGAAGCTTGGGTTGCCGTTGAGTGGAGTGCCGTTGGGCGTTGTGTTCGATTCAGGATCCAACAACTTAGCGGCCTGCTCGGCAGGCGTGTACGTGCCATGGACCCAGACCTTCTGCGCCTCGCCGGCGACGTGGAACTGCTTGAAAATCGCCGCCGCCTCGACGCCGACGATATTGTCGCCAGTTGCTGACAGGGCGCCGGTGCTGATGAATCGCTGGTCGGTCAACTGCGTCATGGGCCGCAACTGGTAGTTGCGGCTCTGCGCTTCCCTCCTGTTGTCGCGGTGCTCGAAGTTCGCGCCGAGGTGCAGGCGAGTTGATCCGAGCGTCGGCGAGAAGACGCCGCGCGCGGCAAACACCCAGCCGGTGCGATTGAAGTCGTTGGCATTCACCTCTTCGCTAAAGATACCCGCCTGGGCAGTCCACTTGTCCGCCATCTTGTCGTTGGCGACCAATGCGGCGCCGATGCGGCGGTTATGCGAGAAGGCGTCGGTGATGCCGGCACGCTCCATGAACGACGTGTATTTGGAACTAGTCATCGTCTCGAGGCTCGAGAAGGGGTAGAAATACCCGACCTGCGCCGTCAGCGGCGAATTCTTGAAGTCGTAAGCCAGCAGTACGTCCTCAAAGTCGACCTGGCCTTGAGCAAAATTGAACTCGACACTGTAACGGAACCCGCCGGGGATGGTGCCGTCGGCGCCAATGGTGAGGCGGCGAGCGCGGGTGTTCCAGCCGAGGTTGCCGAAATTTAGGCCCGCGACCGTGCCGCGGAGTTCATCGCCATTCGGGTAGCCGACGTAGCCGGCATCATATTGCACCAGTCCCTTCGGCTTGAAGCTCCAGCCCGCGTCCTTGTCCTCCAGCTGAGGCGCACCCTTCCATGACGGGGTCACCTTGGCCTGGGCAGCCTGGATCTGGGCGATTGATTCCTGCAGCGCCTCGACCTGGGCCTGGAGCAGTTCGAGCTTTGCCTGGGCATCGTCGAGGTCCTTCGCCTGCTGGATCACAGCGTCGGCGGTGGCGTCGGACTGATCAGGCTGCTGTGTATCAGCAGGAGGAGTCGTCTGCTGCGCAAGCGCCGCACTGCTGATGACCAGGGCGCTGCCAGCAAGCAGCGCGCGAATGAAATGGGTACGCTTCATTATCTTCCCTTTCCCCCGCCTCACTTTGCCGGTGAGGCTGATGCGCACCGTCCGAGTGGACGGCGCGCATGACATTTGTGTGACCAACCTAGCTTATTTCAGCTCGGCAAACTTGACTGGAGTGAGATTGCGCGCCGCGATCTGTGCACGGGCGCGAACGCCATTTGGAGCGGCAATCAATCCGGCCTGGCGAAGGTAGCCAGTGGGGCCGAAGGCGCTCTCCTTTGTGAACTCAGCGACGAACGCGCGGACTGCCGGAATTGCCCGGACGTGCGCGTTCTTCACGTAGACATAGAGCGGACGAGCGCCCGGATATTTGAACGAGGCGATATTCTCATAGGTGGGCAGAACGCCGTTGATCGTCAGGCCCTTCAGCCGGTTCAAATTCTCTTCCAGGTAGGAATAGCCGAAGATGCCGATGGTGCCGGCGTTCGCCTCGATCTTCTGGACGATCAGATTGTCATTCTCGCCGGCTTCGACGAACGCGCCGTCTTCGCGCATGGCGGTGCAGACTTGCTTGTACTTGGCTTCATTGGCCTTTTTCAGGGCAGGCATGGCAGGGTTGGTGTCGCAGCCCGCCGACATGATCAGCTCGCCGACGGCGTCGCGCGTTCCGCTGGTCGGCGGCGGACCGTAGACGCGGATCGGAATGGCCGGCAGCTTGCCATTGACGTCCTTCCAGGTTTTGGCCTTGTTCGGCTTGCCGAACGGGGTCTTGGCCAGCGCCAGGTAGATGTCCTTGGTGGTCACACCCGAAAGCGGGCTGCCCTTGGCCGTGGCAAAGGCAATGCCGTCGATGCCGACCTGGATTTCGGTGACTTCCGTGACCCCATTGGCGGCGCAGGTCTTGGCTTCCGAAGATTTCATCCGCCGCGACGCATTCTCAATGTCGGGGAAACGCTCCCCGACGCCGGCGCAGAACAGCTTCATGCCAGCGCCCGTGCCAGTCGACTCGATCACCGGCGCTCCAAGATTGGGGTTGGCGCGAGCGACGCGCTCGGCAACCGTCTTGGCGAATGGATAGACGGTCGAGCTGCCAACGGCGCGCATGCCGCGCGCATCGGCCATTGCCGGTAGTGAGAGTGCGGCTACCGCGGTGGCGGCATAGATCAGAGTCTTCGAGCTCATGTGACAAGTCCCTTTGGGCGAACACCTCCGTTCGCCGACAGGGTGCGGATTAGGACGGACCAGCGACGCGTTCGTGACTTTCATGTTACCGTTTCGTGACGGTAACGGCCGGGGCTTTTGCGCAACAATAAGGGCGGTGGAATCAGTTCCACCGCCCTATCATTTTGGTTGTTGTTGCTGCCGCTCAGGCTGCCGGTGCAGCCTCGTCACTGTCGTCGGCGCGCGGCTTGCGAGCTGCCCGGCGGCGAGGCTTCGGCGCCACCTCTTCCTCGGCATCCGTTTCAGACGCGCCGATCGAGGGCGGAAGGACGCCGAGCGAAATGCGCTCCTCGCTGCCTTCCTCGTCGCGGTCGGTGCGGTCGTCGCGATCATCGCGGTCATCGCGACGAGCGCCGTTGGCGCGAGCCTCGCGGTCGCCACGATCACCACGCTCGAACCGGTCGCGGCCGCGTTCGCGGTCACGGCGCGGCCGCTGGCGGATTTCTTCGCCTTCGTCGTCGGCCGAGTCATTTTCGGCCACCAACTCTTCATCGCCCTCGACCTCGTCCTCGTCGTCGCGGCGCGGGCGGCGTTGCGCCTGCTGCTCTTCGAAACGCGAGCGACTGTCTTCGAGCACGCGGAAATAATGGTCGGCGTATTGCAGATAATATTCAGTCTGCACGCGGTCGCCGGCGAGCTGGGCATCACGCGCCAGGCTCTTGTATTTTTCCAGCAGCTGGGCGGCATTGCCGCGCTGGCGGTTGTCCTGCCGATTGACACCGGCGTTACCGGGCATTCCCTGCGGACGCTGTCCGCCGCGGCCACGACGACGGCCGCCCTGACGATTGTTGATCAAATTCTGGTTCCCTGTCGCACTGGCACCGGCCTCGACCGGTTGCCTTTCCTTCTTCCCTTCAACGGAAGTGTGGCCCCCGCCGCGGCGGACCGGCTCGCGCATCTACGCAAGTCGACCCTCCCTTTGCCGTCTGTCGCATTGCGAAAGCGCGGCGATGTCGTCGGGGGTCGGTGGCGGGGGCGCATCATTTTTTAAGGGAGCGGCCCCGTCCCTGGACCCCGATGTAATGATGAGCCGCGGAAATTCCAAGCGTTTTCGACTAACCGCGGATCAGCAGCGCCCGCGGCCGATCAGCGAGGTCAAGGGCAACCGACGGCGACAAGCCCTGCTTGCGGAACAGCTCGGCGGCACTTTCCGCCTGGTCGAAGCCGATTTCGATCGCGGCCAGGCCGCCCAATGCCAGCAGCCGCCCGATTTCAGGCGCCAGGCGCCGAAAATCGTCAAGACCCTCCGGTCCGGCAAACAGCGCTTCGGCCGGTTCATAGTCGGCAACCCCGTGGCCAGTCTCGACACCCGCTGCAACGTAGGGCGGATTGCACAGGATGAGGTCGAATCGTTCGCCGATGCCTTCGGCCCAGTTGCCGATGCGAAAGTCGGCGCGGCCGGCCATGCCCAGGCGACCGGCATTGCGCCGGGCGTAGGACAGGGCCGCGTCCGATGCATCGATCCCAACGCCGTTGGCTTCCGGCCATTCATCAAGCGCCGCCAGCAGCAGGGTCCCGGGCCCGGTGCCGAGATCGAGGATGCGTTTGGGTCCTAGTTTTCCCGAGAAATGCTCGACGGCCGCGGCAATCAGCGTTTCGCTGTCTGGACGGGGGACAAGTGCGCCCGGTCCGACTTCCAGGTCGACGGTCCAAAAGGCGCGATGGCCGGTGATATAGGCGACCGGCTCGCCCGCCCGGCGACGATCGACAAATTCGAAGAATGCCAGCGGCGATTCGCCTGTCGGATTGTCGAGGATCAGCCGGTCGCGGCCGACGCCGAGCGCGGCTGCCATCAGCAATTCCGCGTCGAGACGCGGGGTGTCGCTGGTCGAGGACAGTTGCTGGGTGGCGCGGCTCAGCGCCCGCGCGATGGCGGTCACGCTTCTTCCAGGCTCGACAGCCGCTCGGCCTCGTCCTCGGCGATCAGCGCATCGACCAGCTCGCCCAGGCCCGGCCCTTCGAGAATCGCGTCGAGCTTGTGCAGCGTCAGGTTGATGCGGTGATCGGTCACCCGTCCTTGCGGAAAATTATAGGTGCGGATGCGCTCCGACCGATCGCCCGAGCCGACCATCGACTTGCGCGCGCCGGCTCGTTCCGATGCCAGCCTTTCCCGCTCCAATTCAAACAGTCGGGTACGCAGGACCTTCAGCGCCTTGGCCTTGTTCTTATGCTGCGACTTCTCGTCCTGCTGGATGACCACCAGCCCGGTCGGCAGGTGAGTGATCCGGACGGCACTGTCGGTAGTGTTGACCGACTGGCCGCCGGGTCCGGACGAGCGATACACGTCGATGCGGAGGTCCTTGTCGTCGATTTGCACATCGACGTCCTCGGCCTCGGGCAGCACGGCCACGGTCGCTGCCGACGTGTGGATGCGGCCGCCGCTTTCGGTCACGGGCACGCGCTGAACCCGGTGCACTCCGCTTTCGAATTTCAGCTTGGCGAACACCCCGGCGCCGCTGATCGACGCGACCGCTTCCTTATAACCGCCGACATCGGCCCCCGAAGCGCTGATCAGCTCGAACTTCCAGCCCTGCTCCTCGGCAAAGCGCTGGTACATTCGCAGGAGATCTCCAGCGAACAAGGCAGCTTCGTCGCCGCCTGTGCCGGCCCGGACCTCAAGCATCGCCGCGCGGTCGTCGGCGGCGTCCCTGGGCAGCAACCGCAGCGCCAGCGCGCGCTCGGCCTCGGGCAGCTTATCCTTAATCTCTTCGGCTTCGGTTGCCGCCAGCTCCTTGAGCTCGGCCTCGGCGCTGGCATCATGGGCAAGGCCGATCAGCACCTCGAGTTCGGCGCGCAGACGCCGGACTTCTCGTGCGGCGGAGGCCACCGGCTCAATCTGCGCATATTCCTTGGAGAGGCGAACGAAATCCTCGGGCGCAAGGTCGGGCGCTGCCATCGCCTCGGCCAGCTCATGCTTCTTCGCCTCGATCGAGACGATGCGGTCGAGCGAGATGGTTTTCATGCCGTCAGCAATGCCTCGGCCCGCGGCTCATCGTTCGACTTGATGCGGCGGGTCACCGCGCCGCGTGAGAAGCCCAAAACGATAATTTCGCGCGCACCTTTCTTCACTGCCCGGTCGAAGCGCTTGCGCGGGCTGCCAGTGGCAACGATCTCAACGGACAGGCCGGCGGCACGCAGCCGGCTTGCGGCAGCCAGGCTGGCACCGAGCGCGGCATCGTCCTCCACGACAATCGCCGCATCGATCTGCTCGACTTCCGGAGCATCGATCAGCATCGCCAGCCGCTCTATTCCCGCTGCCCAGCCGATGGCCGGCGTGTGCGGCCCGCCAAGCGATTCAATCAGCCCATCGTAGCGGCCGCCTGCTATCACCGTGCCCTGCGCTCCCAGCCGGTCGGTGACGAATTCGAACGCCGTGTGACGATAATAATCGAGGCCGCGAACGAGGTGTGGGTCGAGCTCGAAAGCAACGCCCGCGGCCTTCAGTCCTTCGCGGACCTTGCCGAAGAATTCTTCGGCTTCCGCGGTCAGCTTCATCGCCGGGGCCTTATCGACGAATGGGCGATCCCGCGGATCCTTGCTGTCGAGAATGCGCAGCGGATTCTTCTCTAACCGCTCCTGGCTGTCTTCCGACAATTGGCTGCGGTGCGAAGAAAAGTGGTCGACTAGCGCACTCCGCCAGGCATCGCGGCTGTCTGCATCGCCGAGAGTGTTGAGCTTCAAAGTCACGCCGCCAATGCCGAGTTCGGAGAGCAGCTGCGAGCCGAAGGACAGAATCTCGACATCGGCCTGGGGTTCGCCGGCACCGATGATCTCCGCATCGAGCTGATGAAACTGGCGGTAGCGGCCCTTCTGCGGACGTTCGTAGCGAAAGGCGGCGCCGTGGGTCGCCACCTTGAGCGGCGCAAATTGCTGCCAGCCCTCGCTCAGATAGGCGCGGCAAATGCCGGCGGTGAATTCTGGCCGCAGCGTGATGGAATCACCCGAGCGGTCCTCGAACGAATACATTTCCTTGGAAACGACGTCGGTGGTCTCCCCGATCGTCCGGGCGAACACCTGGGTCGGCTCGATCAGCGGAACTTCGACACGCTTGAAGCCGTAAAGGCGGCGCACGCGATCGAATGCGGCGACCACCGCATGGAAGCGATCGGCCTCTTCTCCAAGCAGGCTTTGGGTGCCACGGATCGGCTGAGGGGTCTGACTGTTCGACATACGGATGGGCCAGCACCTAGCGTCTGGAAATAACGAACGCTAGCCATGCGCCCATGTCAGGTATCCGTCGCGCAGTTGCGCTCAGTCTCGCCCTCCCCTTCATCCTTGCCGCCAACAGCGCACCGCAGCCCCTGGCCTTTGCGGACAATATTCCAGCCGCCCGCGACATCGCCTATCCGGGAACGATCCGACTGTCGGTGGAGGCAACCGATCTTGCTCGCGGCATCATGAAGGTGCGCGAGACGATACCGGTCGCCGGGCCAGGGCCGTTGGTGTTGCTCGCGCCCAAGTGGCTGCCGGGCAACCACGCCCCGCGCGGCCCGATCGAGAAGCTAGCCAACCTGGAAATTACTGCCAACGGCCAGAAGCTCCCATGGCTGCGCGACCCGGTCGACGTCTATGCCTTTCATGTTGACGTCCCGGCCGGTGCCATGGAGGTCGAAGTCCGCTTCTTGCACCTGGCGGCGAGCGCCGCCGACCAGGGCCGGATCACCGTGACGCGCGAGATGCTGAACGTTCAGTGGGAAGCCGTGTCGCTTTATCCGGCCGGTTATTTCACGCGGCAGATCCCGATCCAGGCAAGCCTGACCATTCCCGGCGGGTGGCGGGCGGCAACGGCGCTGCGACCGACCGGAAGCGATGGCGGCAGGATCGACTATGGCGTGGTCAATTATGAGGTCTTGCAGGATTCGCCGGTATTCGCCGGGAAATATTTCCGCACCGATGACCTAGGTCACGGCGTCGCTCTCAACACCGTCGCCGACGCGCCGAAGGAGCTGGAAGTCCCGGCCGAGGTCCTCGCCAAGCATCGAGCGCTGGTCGACCAGGCGCTGAAGCTGTTCGGAGCGCGTCACTTCGATCATTATGATTTCCTCCACGCCGTCACCAATCGCATGGGCGGCATCGGCCTCGAGCATCACCGCAGCAGCGAGAACCAGAACGATCCCGGATACTTCGTCGACTGGAAGAAAAGCCTGGCCGATCACAATTTGCTGCCGCACGAATTCACCCACAGCTGGAACGGCAAGTTCCGGCGCGGCGCCGACCTGTGGACGCCGGACTTCCGCACTCCGATGCGCGACAGCCTGCTGTGGGTATACGAAGGCCAGACCCAATTCTGGGGCTATGTGCTGGAAGCGCGGTCCGGCCTGTCGACGAAGCAGGAAGTGCTCGACAAGCTGGCGGTGATCGCCGCCGGGCTCGACAATCTGCCAGGCCGTGTATGGCGGCCGCTGATCGACACCACCAACGATCCAATTATTTCGGCGCGGCGGCCCAAGGGCTGGACCAGCAACCAGCGTTCCGAAGACTATTACAATGAGGGGCTGCTGATCTGGACCGAGGCCGACGCGATCATCCGCCAAGGCACCAAGGGCAAGCGCGGGATGGACGATTTCGCCCGCGCCTTCTTCGGCATCAACGACGGCGACTGGGGTGAGGTGACCTACAGCTTCGACGATGTCGTGGCGACGTTGAACGGCGTCTATCCTTATGACTGGGCGTCGTTCCTGCACGAGCGGGTGTACCAGACCTCCGAGCGGGCGCCGCTGAACGGATTCACCAAGTCCGGCTACCGGCTGGTCTACACCGACACCCCGACCGATGCCGCAAAGGCCATTTTCAAGTCCCGAGAGGCTGCTGATTTCAGCTATTCGCTCGGCCTCAGTGTCGGCAAGGAAGCGAAACTCGCAACGGTCGTGTGGGGATCGCCGGCGTTCGATGCCGGGCTGACGGTCGGACAGGCGATCGTGTCGGTCAACGGCCATGCCTATAGCGAAGACGTGCTGAAGGACGCCGTGACCGCTGCCAAGGGCGGTACAAATCCGGTCCGACTGATCGTCAAACGCGGCGAGGAGGTGGGGCCGGTCGACATTATGTGGAGCGGCGGCCTTCGCTATCCGCGCTTCGAAAAGGTCGGCAAAGGCGATGGCCCGCTGGACAGGTTGCTCGCTCCGCTCTGACCGCACTGACACTTCGGGGGGCTTGCCCTTGGCGCGCGAGCGTCTAAGGGCAGCGCCATCATGAATATCGACCTGATTCCCGCGGGGTCCAATCCCCCGCAGAGCATCAACGTGCTCATCGAAGTGCCGATCGGCGGCGAGCCGGTAAAATATGAATTCGACAAGAAGAGCGGGGTGATCGTCGTCGATCGAATCCTGCACACGCCGATGCGCTATCCAGCCAATTACGGCTTCATCCCTCAAACGCTATGCGACGACGGCGATCCGCTCGACTGCCTGGTGATGACCCGCTGGACGCTGATGCCCGGGACGGTAATCGCGGCGCGTCCGGTTGGCGTGCTCCGGCTGGAGGACGAGGCCGGCGGCGACGAAAAGATCCTGGCGGTGCCAACCACCAAAATCTCGCCCTATTATAGGGACGTCGAGAACTACACCGACCTGCCGCCGATCGTGGTCGAGCAGATCGAGCATTTCTTCACCCACTATAAGGACCTGGAGCCGGAAAAATGGGTGCGGGTTGGAACCTGGGGCGACGCCGCCGCGGCACAGCAGGTCATCCTCGATTCGATCGCCAAGGCGAACGCCTAGCCCGAAGGTTGCTGGCGCTGCTGGCGAAGCTGCTGGATGAAACCGCGCGGCACGAAAAGTTTCCTGAACGTGATTCCAAATGTCCGGCTGACCGGCTCAAGCAGGTCTGGCTGGTAGCTTAGCGGCGTCCCGCCGCTGACATCGCGTACCTTGGGCCGAGTGTTGAGGATATTCTCGGCGTCGAACCGGATCGATGCGCCGCGGAAGAAGGGGTGCTTCGAAACCAGGTCGAAATTCTCGCTGAGGTTGGCGAACAGCCTTAGGTCGAGGTCGAAGTAGGGTGAGAATTTAAGGTCGCCAGCTGAGCCGTCGACCTTCGTCCCGCTCCGCCAATTGCCCTGCAGCCGGGCGCCATAGCCATTATTGTAATAGCCGGTTTCGAACTGCACCTCGTGCCGCGGCCGGCCGCCCAATGAACTGACCGGTTCGCCGTTGAGATAGTCGAGCTTGGCTACGCCCGCCCCGACCTTCACCTCGTCGACCAGGTTGATCTGGTCAGTCAGCGAAAAGGTCAGGCGTCCGCCCTGGCCGCCGCCGAAGCGGCCGCCTCCGCCGCCGAAGCCGCGGAAGCCCCCGCCTGCGCCGCCCCGGCCGGCGGCCTCGCCACCTTCAGCTGGGGGTGGAGGCGGCCTTGCGCCTTCGCCCTGCTGCGCGCGCTGAGCGGCGAAGCGCTGGCGAAAGGAGTCGATCGCCGCTTGCGAAGGCGGTTTGGACTTGAGCGGCTTGGTGAAATCGAAGCCCCAGCGGATCGTGTCCCTGCGCGATTGCTCGAAATTGACTGGCCTGAGGTCGACCCGAACCAGGATGCCGTTCGAGTCGCGTTCGAAGCGATCCGGGAACGCGGCCTCGAGCGCCTCGCTGGCGGCAGGGAAGCTGGCCTGTGGGTGGTCGATCGCCTGGTGAACATATTCAGCTCGAAGGCGAAGGTCGGTTTCCTTGAGCGGCTGCCAATTGCCGCCGATCTTGAAAACGTTTCGAGTGTCGGCGCGGAGATCCGGATTGCCGCCGGTGACGGTGGTGACCAGCACGGTCTGCCCGGTGGTGAAATCGAAAAAGCTTACGTTGGGAGTTTCAAGCACCGGGTCGCCGAGCTGCTGAAGCAACGGCGCACCTTCTTCCCGGGTCCAGCTTGCATTGACGTTGAGCCGCTGGCTCGGCCCCCAGTTGAGCCCAGCCCCGATGCTGGTCAGCGTGCCGAAGTCGCTGAGGTGAGTGAGCTCAGCATTGGCATTGGCGGTCAGCCGGCCGATCGCTGCGCCACGTCCGGTGACGGGAAGGTCGACGCTGGCCGATCCTTCGAGCGTGCCGCGATTGAGATTGGAATCCGAGTGGATGCCGTCACTGGTCGCCTCGCTGTCAATTCCGGTCGACCCCGCGCCAATCCGGAATGTGGCGGTGGCGTCACCAGCCGGAAGCGTAAACAGCGGGCCGGTGGCCGTGCCGTCGAGCGCCAGATTGTAGCGATTTGAGCGGCTGTGGTCGCGCGGCAAGCTGGGTAGCGGTCCCAGGTTCCCAAACGGATCGAGCGTTGGATCGTTGGCGTCGAGCCTTGCCTGGACGTCGCTAAGATCCGGCCCATTGTCGGTCCGCGAAGTGCTGTGGTCGAACTCGGCATTGCCGGTCGAGGAAAGTCGCCACTTGCCCCGCTGGGTGTTGAGCGCGGTACCAAGCCGGAAGGATTCAGTGGACGAGTTGCGGGTAAGCGGGCCTTCGTCCGGGAAAGCACGGAGAATTTCGGTGCCATTATCGTCGAGCGTGCCGGTGGGAACGCCGAACCGCGCTTTGCCCGCCTCACGCTCTGCCTCCAGGTTGAGCGTGGCTGACACGTCGCCAAATATGGTGCGGTTGTGCGTGCCCGACAGACGGATGTCGCTGTGCGGCGCAACCAGAGTCCGGAACGGCCGAGGATCGGCCGCGTCGGTGTCCGGCGCGACCGGCTGCAGCACAATATCGCGTTCGGACTCGAACAGCGCCGAATTGGCCTCGGCGTGGAAGCTTAATGATGTGCGCGTGTCCTGGGCGAGGATCAGCCGGGTGGCGTCACCCTGCCCGGAGACATAGCCGCCATCGGTGGCGCCCTTCGCTCGCAGTTCTGCGCTGGTCGAGTTGAACCGGCGGCGCAGGACGATATTCACCACGCGCTGGTCGGCGGCATAGCCATATTTCAGCGCGACCTCCTCCGGCAGTATTTCCATCCGCTCGATTGCTTCGGGCGGGAGGTCGCGAAGTTCGCGAAAACCCGAAATGCGCTGGCCGTTGAGCAGCAGGATCGGCCGTCCGCCGGAACGGCCTCGGGCACTGCCGATCTGCGAGGCAACCGAATCCAGCAGTTCCTGGATGCTGGTCGCCCCGGTCGCTCTAATGTCGCGAGAGGTCAGCGTCTTTTCGGGCGGGATGTTGCCGACCACCGAGCCGCGCGGCTTCTGGCCCTGGACGACGATTTCCTGGCCCCCCTCCTCATCGGCATATTCCTCATCAGGCTGGGCTGCGGCAGTTGCCGTTTCGCCAGATGGCCCTGGCGCGGGAGCATCCTGGGCCAGGGCTGGCGCCGGGGCAGTCGATGCAAGCAGGACGAGAAGCAGGGAAGGATAACGCCACATGAAGCAGGGACAACTCGGTCAGGGGAAACTGGCTCCCTGCTGACGAGAATTAGATGAAGCCTGCATGACTGGCAGCGTGCGAGCCATGCCTATCGTCGAAATGCTCAGCCTTTCAGCGCTTGTACTGCCGCAAGCGTCTTGGCGACATGGTCTTTCCAGTCGAGCTCCGAATGGACCATCACGATCCGCCCCTTGCGGTCGATGACATAGCTGGTGCGGTCGGTCAGTTCGGGCTTCTGCTTCAGGACCACATCATAGGCCTTGATCGTTTCCGGCGATGCGGTCGCCACCGGGAACTTGCTGCGGCAGGCCTCGGTCGAGAATTTCTTCAGCGTATCCAGATTGTCGGCGCTGAGGCCGACCACGCGGGCGCCGGCCTTGCGGAATTCGGGCATGGCGTCAGCGAATGCCTTGGCCTCGAGCGTGCAACCCTGGGTGAAGGCCTTGGGGAAGAAATAGAGCACCAGCGGCCCGTGCTTGAGCTGGTCCTTCAGATGCAGCTTGAACGGCTTGCCGCCAACCGCGCCCATGGTGGTGAAGTCGGGTGCCTGGGCGCCGACCGGCAAGGCCGCAGCCAACGGCTGGGCGGACAGTGCAGTGGTTACCAAGATGAAGGGTAGTAAAGCGCGCATCGGGCGACTCCTACGGCGGTTGGCGGCACGCTAATCCTACAAACGGCTGCTGGCTAGGAGCCGTCGGGGAAACCGGCGCGCTCGGGATGCCTGGGGGTGAGCGTGCGGAAGAAGGCGAAGGCCGGCCTCATGTCCGCCTGATAATTGCCGGTCGGGCGGATCACCGGGCCGAACACGCCGCGCCTGGTCGGATAGTCGGGGCCCGCGGCGAGGATCGGGACGCCCGCCTTCAGCGCGATCTGGTAAAAGCCGCTCTTCCAACTTGTGGTGAAGGAGCGAGTACCCTCCGGCGCGATGACCAGGATGAAATCGTCGTGCGCGTTGAACTGGTCGACGATCTGGCTGACCAGGTCCTGCGGCGCGCTGCGGTCGACCGGGACGCCGCCCAGCGCCCGCATGAAACCGCCCATCGGCCAGCGGAACAGGCTGTGCTTGCCAATGAAGCGGATCTGGCGTCCGACCGCGTGGACCGCGCCAAGAAAGACGAGGAAATCCCAGTTGGAAGTATGCGAAGCGCCCATGATGACGAACTTGCGGTCGGGCGGCAGTGTGCCGGAAATGCTCCAGCCGCTGCGGTAGAACCATTGCAGCAACAGCCAACGGACAAGCCGTTCGAGCCAGTTGAGATTGGAATTGCCGTCTATCAGCCGAGAACCGAGCCGATAATCCAGACAGCGGACATGGCGATCACGACCAGCAGCAGGGAAATGCCGAGCACATAGCGGACGCCCTGTGCCTTGACGGCTCCCGTGGCCTCGGTCTCGTTGAGATGGACCTCTTCGCCTTGCCGTTCCATCGCCGCCTCCTCGTTGGAATTGTAACGTGCGGTGGAGAACGATGGTGCCACAGGCGTGGCCAGAAAAATAGATGCGGAAAGCATGGCTTCGGCGACCGAACCTAGCGATCGTCCGAAGCCAGCCATCCGGTGAGGATGTAGATCAGGACCGCGACCGGGCCGGTGATGAGCGTGGCGACCACGACTCCGAGGCGAACGGCGAGCACGTCGACGTTGAGCCAATCGGCAAATCCGGCGCACACGCCCATAACCTTGGCGCGGCTGTGGTTGATGACGAAGCGACCGTTCATGGGTCTCACTTCCTTGTCCAAGTTGCGGTTCAAGCGATCGGCAGCGAGGTGGCGGCCGAAACGAACAGCAGCGAGGTAATGAAGGCGCCGGCGAGGCTGACTGCGAGCTGGCGGCCATCGAGGAACGAATAGGTCATTTCAAATACTCCCTTTTTTGAGCCCCCGAATGGGCTCGCAGTCATCATTGCAGGGAGTGTGCCAATTGAAAATTATCGTTGTTTTTCAGTGTTAGTCGATGACAATCGGTGAAATTTGCTGGCGCAGAGTGCGGAGGCTTGGGAAATTTTCCCAACAAGCGGTTGGCGTCAGTTAGCCGTTGACGATCGTTCCGCCGTTGGGATGAAGGACCTGCCCCGTCATGTAGCTGGAGTCCTCGCACGCCAGGAAGAGGAAGCTGGGCGCGACCTCATTGGGCTGGCCGGGGCGGCCCATCGGCGTGTCCTTGCCGAAGTCGGGAATATCCTCGGGCTTCTGGCCCCCGAACGGATTGAGCGGAGTCCAGATCGGGCCCGGCGCGACCGCATTCACGCGGATCCCTTCCTTCACCAGATTGGCCGAGAGCGACCGGGTGAAGGCGGTAATGGCGCCCTTGGTCGACGAATAGTCGAGCAGTTCGGGGCTGCCCTTGTACATGGTGATCGAGGTGCAGTTGATGATCGCGGCCCCCTTCCCGAGATGGGGCTGGGCGGCCTGGACCAGATAGAACATCGAGAAGATGTTGGTCTGGAAAGTCCGGCGCAACTGCTTGTCGCTGATCTCACGCACATCTTCGTCGGGGTGCTGTTCGCCGGCATTGTTCACGACGATGTCGAGCCGGCCGAACGTGTCGATCACCTTTTGCACGGCCTTGGCGGCGAAGTCGGGCTCGCCGAGATCACCGGGGACAAGGATCGCGCGGCGTCCTTCGGCCTCGACGATCGACTTGGTCTTTTCGGCATCCTCATGCTCGCAGAGATAGAAGATGGCGATATCGGCGCCTTCGCGGGCATAAAGCGCGGCGATCGCCCGGCCGATGCCGCTGTCGGCGCCGGTAACGATCGCGACCTTATCTTTCAGTCGGCCGGAGCCCGGATAGCGCGGCTCCCAGTCGGGCTTGGGCTCGAGCTTCGCCTCCTCGCCGGGAAGCGCGTCCTCATGGACCATCGATTCGGGTCCGCCGTCAGCCATTGGTTCAGCCCTGGAGTGCGCCGTTCGGGACCGGTTTCGGCGCGCGCTCGGCGGCCGGCGCCTTGGCCGGGCGGCACTGGGCGTACAAGGTCGGATAGTCGAAATCGGCGTTGTCGCTGAGCGCCGTCGAGGTCGCCGCGAGGCAGGCGGCGCGGCTTTCGTAGCGCGTCGACAGGGTCGCCACCGGCGTGCAGGCGCTTGAACCGTCGGCGCAGCCGAGAATGGCGATGACGAAGAAGCCCGGACCCATTTTGTTACCTCCTCGTCGATAACGGCACGGAAACCGCCGTTGTTCCAAACGGTTCGTCGCATCCGTTGCGGAAGCGCCGGGCGGTCCCTACTTGCCAGAGCAATGAGCAGCGCCGCCCAACCGATCGAGAAGCCCAAGGGCGGCTTTTCAGTGCTGTGGCGCTTCCTCCCGATGCTGTGGCCGAAGGACGACCTGGAGCTGAGGCTGCGGGTGATCGTCGCGATGGTCCTGGTGCTGGCCGGCAAGGCAATCACGCTCGCCATGCCGTTTGCCTACAAGGCGGTGGTCGACGCGATGAGCGGCGACAAGGCCGCGTGGATGGCGGCGCTGATGCTGGTCATCGCCTATGCCGGGGCCCGGTTCGGCGGCGTGCTGTCGGACAATTTGCGCAACGCCATCTTCGAGAAAGTCGGGCAGAGCGCGGCGCGGCGGCTGGCGGCGAAGGTGTTCCGCCATGTCCATTCGCTGAGCCTGCGTTTCCACCTCGAGCGGCGCACCGGCAGCCTCACCAAGATCGTCGAGCGCGGCACAAAGAGCATCGACATGATGCTCTATTTCCTGCTGTTCAACATTGCCCCGACGGTCATCGAGCTGACCGCGATTTGCGTCATCTTCTTCCTGAAGTTCGGGGCCGGACTGGTGGCCGCCACGCTGGTGATCGTCGCCGTCTACATCGCCTTCACCCGCAAGGTGACCGACTGGCGGACCCACCTGCAGCGGGAGATGAACGACGTCGACAACAAGGCGATCGGGCGCGCGGTCGACAGCCTGCTGAACTATGAGACGGTCAAATATTTCGGCGCGGAAGAACGCGAGGCGCGCCGCTACGACGAGGCGATCGCGAGCTTCACCCGCGCGGCCGTGCGCAACGAGGTCAGCCTTGCCTGGCTCAACATCGGCCAGAGCCTGATCACCAATGCGATGATGGCCGGGGCGATGGGCTACACCGTCTGGGGCTGGAGCCAGGGACGGTTCACGCCCGGCGACGTCGTGCTGGTCAACAGCCTGCTGATGCAGCTGTTCCGTCCGCTCGACCTGCTTGGATGGGTCTATCGTTCGATCCGCCAGGGACTGATCGACATGGAAGCAATGTTCGACCTGACCGACACGCCGGCGGAGGTAGTCGATGTGCCGGATGCGCCGGCCCTGGTGGTCGGCGAGGGCCGTGTGCGGTTCGACAATGTCGCCTTCGGCTACGAGCCGGAACGGATCATCCTGAAGGGCGTAACGCTCGACGTCCCGGCGGGGACCAGCCTGGCGGTGGTCGGGCCGTCGGGCGCGGGCAAGTCGACCCTCGCCCGGCTGCTCTACCGCTTCTACGACCCGACCGCCGGAGCGATCACGATCGACGGGCAGGACATCGCCCGGGTGCAGCAGTCGAGCCTGCGGGCGGCAATCGGCATCGTCCCGCAGGACACGGTGCTGTTCAACGACACCATCGGCTACAACATCGGCTATGGCCGCGAGGATGCCGGCCAGGCTGAGATCGAAGGCGCGGCCAAGGGCGCCGCGATCGATCAGTTCATCGCCGCTTTGCCGCAAGGCTATGAATCGATGGTCGGCGAGCGCGGGCTGAAGCTCAGCGGCGGCGAGAAACAGCGGGTGGCGATCGCCCGCACCCTGCTCAAGGACCCGCCGATCCTGATTCTGGATGAGGCCACATCGGCGCTCGACAGCCGCACGGAAGAGGCGATCCAGTCGACGCTCAATGCCGCGGCCCGCGGGCGCACCACGATCATCATCGCCCACCGGCTGTCGACCATCGTCGGCGCCGACCAGATCGTCGTGCTGGACGCCGGCCGGGTCGCCGAGCGCGGAACCCATGCCGAGCTGCTGAGCCGCGGCGGGCTATATGCCGAGCTGTGGGCGCGGCAGGCGGCGGAGCGGGAGCTGGAGGAAGTGGCGGAAGGCTAGGTCTCTCATGCCCGTCAGGCCGAGCGGATCGAGCAACGAACTCCGTCGGGCTCAAATTTGAGTTCGCTCTTCATGGCTGCCCGGGTCAGCAGCCTGCTGCCGAACCCGCGGCGTTGCGGGGGGCTGACAGGGGGGCCGTCAAGCTCCTTCCATTCGAGCTGAAACTCCCGATCGCTGCCCGTCCAGCTGATTTCCACCCGGCCCCGATCGCCTGACAATGCGCCATATTTGATGGCGTTGGTGCCGAGCTCGTGCAGGACCAATGCCAGCGATACAACTTGCTGGTCGCGTATCTCAATCGGAGGCCCGGAGCTCCGGATTCGATCGGACCAGTTGGCGAAGGGCTCCATGGCCATTTCGACCACCTTGTCGAATTCGGCAGTCGGCTCCCGGATATGCTCGTTCAACAGATTATGGGCGCCGGAAAGGGTCTTCAGGCGGCCGGCAAACTTGGTGGTTTCCGGCGAATCGTCGCGAAACGTCTGGCTCGCCAGGGCCTGGACGATGGCCAGCGCATTCTTCAGCCGGTGGGCCATTTCCCTCGCGAACAGCTCGGCCCTCTCCACCTCCTGCCTCGCCGATTCGAGTTCAAAGGTTCGACGGCGCTGCTCGCTTCTCCGGTAGAGGAGGGAAGTCACGAGAATGACGGCGGTGACTGCGGCATAGCCGGCGAGGCTGACCGCCGTCCGATATTCAACTTCCCACGAAAAGGGCGTCGCGAAGAAGACGTACCAGGAGAGCAACCCGCCGACGATGGCGGTTGTGATCCCCGCCAAGAAGCCGACGAAAAAAGTGATCACGGAAACGGCGATGACGACGGTCAGCGTCGGCAGAAGCTCTGGAGGAAGCGGAACCGCATAGCGCAATGCGACCGCCACCGAGGCCACGATCGCGCCAACAAGGATTTCCGCCAGGGCGGAATGCCCGCCGGAGCGGAAGCGAGGAGGTGCCGGATGCTGGGCCATTAGCGGACGAAAATCACCATTGCTGCGATTGGTTGCATCAACCGTGCCATGTCGACAACGATAGAATCACTTCTGTCGGCCGCCGTGCCCCGCCAGGCTTGCGCCATCTTTGGCAGCCCTCGATAGATGGGCCGTGATCGACCTCCATCAGCTTCTCCATGACCGCTTCGGCTTCTCCCACTTCCGCGGCGTGCAGGAGGAAGTGGTCGAACGGGCCGTCGCAGGCCGGCATACGCTTGCAGTGATGCCGACCGGATCGGGCAAGTCGCTGTGCTACCAGTTGCCGGCGCTGGCGCGCCACGGAACGGCGATTGTGATCTCCCCGCTGATCGCGCTGATGCAGGACCAGGTGCGCAGCGCCGACGGGTTCGGCTTTCGCGCCGCCGCGCTGACCAGCGCCAGCGACGATCCGCGCGGCATCCGCGATGCCCTGCGCGATGGGCGGCTCGACCTGCTCTATGTCGCGCCCGAGCGGGCTACGACCGAGGCGTTCGGGCGCCTGCTGCAGGAAGCCGACATTGCCCTGTTCGCGATCGACGAGGCGCATTGCGTTTCCGAATGGGGCCATGATTTCCGGCCCGACTATCGGCAGTTGCTGCAACTGCTCGACCAGCACCGCGAGGTGCCGCGGCTGGCGCTGACCGCGACCGCCGACAAGCGCACGCGCGCCGATATATTGGTCCAGCTGGGGATCCCCGAGGACGGGCTGATCGTCGCCGGGTTCGACCGGCCGAACATCCGTTATCATGTCCGCCCGCGCGACGGCCTTCCGGCGCAGCTGAAGGCGCTGCTCAAGGACCAGCCTGGGCCGGGCATCGTCTACGCGACCAGCCGCGCCTCGACCGAGAAGCTGGCCGAGCAATTGTCCGGCGGCGGGCGGACGGCGCTAGCCTATCATGCGGGGCTGGAGCCCAAGGTACGCCAGCGCAACCAGGCTGCATTCGTCGCCAGCGAGGAAATGGTGATGGCGGCAACCATCGCCTTCGGCATGGGCATCGACAAGCCCGACGTCCGGTTCGTCGCCCACGCCGGGGTGCCCAAGTCGATCGAGGCCTATTATCAGGAGACCGGGAGGGCCGGGCGAGACGGCGATCCGGCCGAGGCCTGGCTATTCTGGGGCGCTGAGGATTTTTCCCGCGCCCGCCGCCGGAACGAAACCGAAGTGGAGCCGGCGCGGCGGCCGCAGGAACGCGAGCGGCTGAACGTGCTCGCCGCATTCGTCGAAGCCGCGACCTGCAGGCGTGCGATCCTGCTCCGGCACTTCGGCGAGGAGCCGCCCGAGGCTTGCGGCAATTGCGACAATTGCCTGGAGCCGCCGGCGACGATCGACGTGACGACCGTGGCGCAGAAATTGCTGAGCGCCGCGTTCCGGACCGAGATGCGGTTCGGGGTGGCGCACCTGGAGGCGGTGCTGGGCGGCAACGACAGCGAGAAAGTGCGCCAGTTCGGCCATCACCGCCTGTCGGTGTTCGGCATCATGAAGCCCGAGGAACTGGCGCTGGTGAAGCCGGTGGCCCGGTCGCTGATGGCGCGGGACGCGCTGCGCGCCGACGAATATGGCGGGCTGAGCTTCGGGCCGGGCGCCAAGCCGATCCTGAAGGGCGAGCAGCAACTGGTCATCGCCGTGCCGCCCAAGCGGGTCCGCCGCCCAAGGCGCGGGCAAGCCGACTTCCCCCACGACCCCTTGTTCGAGCTGCTACGCGATTGGCGAAGGGAGCGGGCGAGGGAGCAAGGCGTGCCGCCCTATGTCATTTTCCACGATTCCACCCTGCGCGACGTGGCCGCCCGGCGGCCGGCTTCGCTGAGGGAGCTTTCCGCAATCGAAGGGATCGGCGATACCAAGCTGGAACGCCACGGCGAGTCGCTGCTCGACGCGCTGGCCAAGGCGATGGAGAGGGACGATGCACCGGCAGCTTGACGACAAGACCCTGGTCAACGGCCAGATCGGACCGGAGGACGTTCCGGCGCTCAAGGAGATCGGCGTGACGCTGATCGTCAACAACCGGCCGGACGGCGAGGATGCCGGCCAGCCCCAAAGCGACGATATCGAGGCCGCGGCCAAGGCGGCCGGGATCGATTACCGCCACATACCGATTGCGCGTGGCATGGGCCCTTCGGACGTCGAGGCGATGCGCGAGGCGATCCATTCCGCAAGCAACGGCAAGCTGTTCGCCTTTTGCCGGTCGGGCAATCGTTCGACCCTGGCTTGGGCGATCGCGAAGAGCGAGGACGGGGTGCCGAGCGAGGAGCTGCATCGCCAGGCAAACCAGGCCGGGTTCGACCTCGGGCCGGTCGCGCATTTGCTGAGAGACTAGGAGCGATCCTCGCGGAGGATCTGGACCGCTCGATCATAATCCTCGTCGAGCACCATCAGCCGGACGCTGATCAGCCCGCCGCCGCCAAAGAAGCTATTGGCTTCGGCGTCGAAGATGATGGCGTCGATGCCCTCCGCTTCCAATGCCAGGCGATCGAGATCGGCCTCGACCCTTGTGCCGTAGGTCGCGAGCGGGACCAGGCTCACGCGCCGCTGCCTTTACACGCGCTTCGCGCGATCATGCAGCCGTGCCGCCGACCGTGATGCCGTCGATCAGCAGGCTGGGCTGGCCGACCCCAGCCGGCACGGATTGCCCGCCCTTGCCGCACATGCCGACGCCTTCGTCCAATGCCATGTCGTTGCCGATGCCCTTGACCCGGGTCAGCACGGTCGGCCCGTCGCCGATCAGCGTCGCGCCTTTGATCGGGGGGCCAAGCTTTCCGTTCTCGATGCGATAGGCCTCGGTGCAGCCGAACACGAATTTGCCGCTGGTGATGTCGACCTGCCCGCCGCCGAAGCTCTTGGCGTAGATGCCGTTCTTGACCCGGCCGATCAGCTCGTCCGGCTCGTCCGTGCCGCCGAGCATGAAGGTATTGGTCATGCGCGGCATCGGCGCGTGGGCGAAGCTTTCGCGGCGGCCGTTGCCGGTCGGATCCATGCCCATCAGGCGGGCGTTCAGCCGGTCCTGCAGATAGCCCTTGAGGATGCCGTCCTCGATCAGCACGGTGCGGCCGGTCGGCGTGCCTTCGTCGTCGATGCTGAGTGAGCCGCGGCGATTCTCGATTGCGCCTTCGTCGACCACCGTCACGCCGGGCGCGGCGACCCGCTCGCCGATCCGGCCCGAGAAGGCCGAGGTGCCCTTGCGGTTGAAATCGCCTTCGAGGCCATGGCCGACCGCTTCGTGGAGCAGCACCCCGCACCAGCCGTTGCCGAGCACGACCTGCATCTCGCCGGCCGGTGCGGGCACGCTTTCGAGGTTGACCAGCGCCTGGGCGAGCGCCTCGTCGATCGCCCGGTTCCAGGTCGCCGGCTCGAACAGATGATCGTAGAGATGGCGGCCGCCGAGGCCGAAGCTGCCGGTTTCGCGGCGGTCGCCCTGCCTGGCGACAATCGACACGTTGAGGCGGACCAGCGGGCGGATGTCGGTGGCGACGAAGCCCTCGGCACGAAGGATCTCTACCACCGACCAGCTGCCGGAGAGGGCGACGCTGACCTGGGCGACGCGCGGATCGCGGGCTCGGGCGGCGGCGTCGATCGCCTGGCACAGCTCGACTTTCCGGGCGAAGGGGATGGCCGACAGCGGATCGTCGGCGTCGTACATGGCGCGGTTGGTCCGAGGCGGGGCGCCGGCGGCCGGGCCTTTGGCGGGGTCGAGCAGCTTCAGGGTCTGCGCCGCGCGCTCGATTGCCGCCGGGCTGATTTCATTGGCATGGGCGAAAGCGGTCATCTCGCCGGTCACGCCGCGTAGCCCGAAGCCCGAGCCAGTGTGATAGTCGGCCGTCTTCAGGCGCCCGTCGTCGAAGCCGAACGCCTCGGACACGCGATATTGGAGGTAAAGCTCGCCATCGTCGTGGCGGGCCAGGTGCCGGGCGGCGAGCGACACAGCCTCGGTCGGGTCGAGCGTGCGATAGAGAAAGTCGCGCGGGTTCACGACGCTTGGTCGGCGGGTCCGCCCTCAAGCACGAAGCGGCGGTCGCAATAACCGCATTCGACGAACCCGGTGTCGTCGTCGATCACATAATAGACCCGCGGATGGCCGAGGGCGGCGTCGACCTGGCCGGAACCGTCGCAGGCGACTCGGTGATGCTTGGTGCGGATAACTTCAGGGGGCGGCTGCATGGCAATGTGCCTAGCAGCCGCCCCCTGCCGCTTCAATAAGAGTGGGGTCTTATTGGAGCGGTGAAGCTTATTGATATTCGGCGGTCAGATCGAAATCGGCCGCATAGACACCGGCGGTCTGGTTGGCGGCGATGTCGAAGGTGCCGCCCACGCCGACATCGAACGTGCCGCTGCCGTTGATGACGCGGCTATCGGTCAGGCCGACGCCGCCATCCATCGTGAAGTTGCTGATGTTGATCGTGTTGGTGCCGCTGTAGAGCAGGTTGCCGACCGGCGGGGTCAGCGTCAGGTCGACCTGCTGGCCGGCGGTGCCGGCGCCGGAGAAGAGTGCACGGTTGCCGTTGGCAGGACCAGGCAGCACGCCGCCGGTGACGACACGGTTGCCGGTGTCCTCATCGATGGTGACGTCGCCGGCGGCTGCCGTCGAGATAACCGTACCGAAGTCGAGGTCGTCGACCTTGGTCAGGGTCAGCGGCTGGAGGACGAGCCCGCGGGCTTCGGCCTGGGCGGATGCCGTTACGGTCTGCGCGAACGCAGGCGACGCAACGGCGACGGAAGCGGCGAGCGCCGCGAGGCAGATATTCAAGCGCATGTCTTGGTTCCCACACGTTTAAGGTGCGGCCAATATGCGGATGCCCCCTCAACAGCCTTTCAATGACCAGGGTGGGCGGGAAATTTACCTTGTTTGTCAGGGATATTGCACGGTCACGTCGAGATCCCCGACGTAGATTCCAGCGACCGTACCGGCAGGCACGCTGAGCTGCGCGCCGATCGCGAAGGTGAAGCTGGTCTGCTGGGCCAGGGCCTTCTTGTCCTGCCCGTCGAGGGTGAAATTGCTGAGCGTCAGAGTCTCGGTCCCGCCTACCGGCCGGATCAGCACCGGCTGCTTGGGAATCTTGATATTGACCACCGTCTTCCTGAGCGCGGCGCCGACATAGCGCGCCGGCGAGGGCGTCCCGGCAAGGTGCTGGAGCCCGGCGCTGACAGTCATGGCGCCGCTGACCGGATCGATCGTCGCCGTCCCTCCGGTCGTTACCCCGAGGGTTGCAAAGTCCATGTCGGCGATACGGGCAAGGGACAGCGGATGGACCAAGATCACGTCGGCCCTGGCCCTGGGCGCAGCTTGCAACGGGGCAGCCCCTGCCGCTTGAGCGATCGTCAGGAAGAGAAGGGTGGCAAGCGCCGGGATTCGGACCGGGCAAGACATGCGCGGCGTTTAACATGGTTAACTGCAAGAAAAGGATGATGGGTAAGGTAAATTGGTCATTTACCAGTTCGGCTTTCGCGAGCCTCGGCGCCCCGCTATGCGAATCACCATGACCAGCGCGACCGAGCCCGCGATCCGCATCAGCAAGCTGTGCAAGACCTATACGTCGAAGGGCAGCGATCCCAAGCGCGCCCTCGATGAAGTGAGCTTCGACGTGCCGCGCGGGCAGATATTCGGGCTGCTCGGGCCCAATGGCGCAGGCAAGTCGACCCTGATCAACATCCTCGCCGGGCTGGTGGTGAAATCGGGCGGATCGGCCGAGATCTGGGGATTCGACATCGACCAGCACCCGCGCAACGCCAAGCGGTCGATCGGCATCGTCCCGCAGGAAATATTGTTCGACCCCTTCTTCACGCCCCGCGAAGCGCTGGAGATCCAGGCCGGGCTATACGGCGTGCCGAAGGCCGAGCGGATCACCGACGCGCTGCTTGCGGCGGTGCATCTGACCGACAAGGCCAATGCCTATTCGCGCACCCTGTCGGGCGGCATGAAACGGCGGTTGCTGGTCGCCAAGGCGATGGTCCACAGCCCCCCGATCCTCGTGCTCGACGAGCCGACCGCCGGGGTCGACATCGAGCTTCGCCAGCAGCTTTGGGACTATGTCCGGGGATTGAACCGCCAGGGCGTCACCGTGGTGCTGACCACCCATTATCTCGAGGAAGCCGAGCAGCTGTGCGACCGCATCGCGATCATCAATCACGGAAAACTGATCGCCAATGAGCCGACCCGCGAGCTGGTCGCCAAGGCGCAGGACAAGGCAGTGGTGGTCGAAGTCGATCGCGACCTCGACGGACCGCCGGACGCATCCTGCTTCGAGAAGATCGACATCACGGGACCTCGGACAATCGAGATCATCTACCGCAAGGACAAGGTCAACGCCGGGCAGGTGCTCGACGCGCTGCAGAGGGAAGGATTCGGCATCGTCGACGTCTCGACCCGCGATCCCGACCTTGAGGACGTCTTCCTGAGCCTGACTCGCGAGGCCGCCGCTTGAGCGCCCGCTCCTTCGACGTTCTCGTCGTCGGGTCGGGGGCGGCGGGGCTCACTGCGGCGCTCAACCTGGCGACGAAACTCAAGGTCGGAGTGATCGCCAAGGGCAAGCTTAGCGAAGGCGCGACCGGCTGGGCCCAGGGCGGCATCGCGGCGGTGCTTGAGGAAGGGGACAGCTTCGACGCCCATGTCCGGGACACGATGATCGCCGGGGCCGGGCTCAACAACCGGGCAGTGGTCGAGCATGTGGTGAGCGAGGCACCGAATGCGATCGCCCGCCTGGCCGAACTCGGCGTGCCGTTCGCCACCGAAAATGGCGAGCTTCACCTGACGAGGGAAGGCGGCCACAGCCACCGGCGCATCGTCCATGTCGCCGACGCCACCGGCTGGGCGGTCCAGCAGGCGCTGGAGAAAGCCGCGGCGGCCAATCCCAACATCACCCTCATTCCCGACATGGTGGCGATCGATTTGATCACCGGCCGCCACGCCGAGGAATTCTCGACCTCAGGTGCGGTCCATGGTCTCTATGCCTTCAACAAGGCGACCGAGGCGGTCGACGCGCTGACCGCGCGGGCGACAATCCTGGCAACCGGCGGGGCAGGCCGGGCCTATCTATTCTCGACCGCGCCGCGCGGCGCGACGGGCGACGGCATCGCCATGTCGTGGCGGGCCGGTTGCCGCATCTCCAACATGGAGTTCATGCAGTTCCACCCGACCTGCCTCTACAACCTCGAGGTCAAGAATTTCCTGATTACCGAGGCGGTGCGGGGCGAGGGCGGGATCCTGAAGCACCCGGTCACCGGCCATCGCTTCATGCCCGACTATGACGAACGCGGGGAGCTGGCGCCGCGCGACATCGTCGCCCGGGCGATCGACCATGAGATCAAGCGCGACGGTCTCGACTACGTCCATCTCGACATCAGCCACCGCGAACCGGAGTTCGTGAAGGAGCATTTCCCCAACATCTACGAGAAGCTGATGGGCCTCGGGATCGACATCACCAGGGAGCCGATCCCGGTCGTGCCGGCGCAGCATTACACCTGCGGCGGCGTGCTGATCGACATTCATGGCCGGACCGACGCGCCTTGCCTGTACGCCGCCGGCGAAGTGACCCAGTCGGGCCTGCACGGCGCCAACCGGCTGGCCTCCAATTCGCTGCTGGAATGCCTGGTGTTCGGCGAAGGCGCGGCCAGGCATATCCTGGGCAATTGGGACGAGCTGCACGAGCCGCCGCCGATCCGCGCCTGGGACGAGAGCCGGGTGACCGACAGCGACGAGGAGGTCGTCATCCAGCAGTGCTGGGGCGAGATCCGCCGCTTCATGTGGAATTTCGTCGGGATCGTCCGGACCACCAAGCGGCTGGAACGAGCCAAGCGGCGGATCGACATGCTGCGGCAGGAGGTCAGCGAATATTACCGTCATTTCCGGGTCACGCCCGACCTGATCGAGCTTCGCAACCTGCTCGAGGTGGCGGACCTGATCGTCCGGTCCGCACTATCGCGCCACGAGAGCCGCGGGCTTCATTACACGCTCGACTATCCCGAAATGGCCGATGAAGCGGTCGATACGGTGTTGGTGCCCTAGCCCTTACGAAGCCTGCTAATTGGGCCAATAGACAAATTCCTGGCCGGCGCTCCACGGCGCACCGGCAGGGAAATCGATACGGATCGGTTCTTCGAGGAGGGCCGGCCAGAGTGGTTCGGGCATCTCGCGATCATGTGCAATGAGCTTGGCGTGAAGGCGCTTCACCTGGTCCGGTTGCTGGCTTGAAAGGTCGGTCTGCTCGGTCGGATCGGTCGCCAGGTCGAACAGCCAGGTGCGGGCCGGATTGTTCGAAACCTGCAACTTCCAGTCGCCGTCCCGGATGGCCTTGTAGTCGCCTGAACGCCAGAACAGAGTACGCCCCGCCGGCGGCGCAACCTTCCCCATTGCATAGGCCAGCAGGTTGAGACCATCCATTTGCCGGTCGCTTGGCATATCCGCGCCTGCCGCGGCGGCGGCCGTGGCGAAGACATCGACGTGCTGGGCCGGCATCGACAGCCGCTGGCCGGCAGCGATTTTGCTCGGCCAGCGGATGAAGAATGGCACGCGAATGCCGCCTTCGAAGAAGGTCCCCTTCCAGCCGCGATACGGTTTGTTGATGTCGGGCAGTCCCGCATACCAGGCCCCGCCATTGTCATTGGTGAATATGACGATGGTGTCGTCGTCGATGCCTTGCGCCTTCAACGCATCCATGACCCGTCCAATGCCGCGGTCGAGCGCACTGACCATGGCGCCATAGACACGCGTCCTGTGGTCCGCGATCGCCGGCAGTGCGTCATAGTCGGCCTGGGTCGCCTGGAACGGCGTGTGCGGCGCGCTGTAGGCGAGGTAGAGGAAGAACGGCCGGTTGCGGTTGGCCTCGATTGCCGCGACCGCCTCATTGCTGAGGTAGTCGGTCATATATTCCCCGGCGTGAAAGCGGGGTCCGCCGTTGTACTGGACGGCGTCATTCAGGGCCAACCACAGGAGCCGGTCGAGAGGATCGCCGGCTATCCTGGCCTCCACGCAGCGGCCGGAACGATATTTGATGGCGCCCGACAGGAAGCCGAGGCTCTCGTCGAAGCCCTGTTCCTCGGGTCGCATCCCGGGCGCCTCGCCGACGTGCCATTTGCCCAGATGGACGGTGTGATAGCCGCGCGGCTTCAGCAGCTCGGCGATTGTCACTTCGCCGCCGGGCAGGCCCATGGCCTCCATCGGCGGCACCTGGCCCTGGCGATCGGCGTGATAGATCGTCGGGTACGGCCGCCCCTTCGGCGAGTTGCGCGGGACATATTTTGCAAGCTGGCTGGGAACCGCGGTGAATTCGAAGCCGAACCGGGCGGGGTAGCGGCCAGTCAACAGCGCCGCGCGCGAAGGCGAACAGGTGGCGTGGGCGGCATAGCCCTGCGTGAACTGCACGCCTTGATGGGCGATGGCGTCGATATTGGGCGTCTGGACCAGACCGCCGGCAACGCCGCAGCCAGCACCCCCAAGGCTGAGATCGTTGAAGCCAAGGTCGTCGGCCACGATCAGGATGATATTTGGAGGGCGCTCGCCAGCGGGGGGCGTTGCCGGGCCACTCTCCCACGTCACCGGCCGCGCCGGTCCGACAGGCCGGCGGAGCCGGACGATCAGCACCATGAGTTGAACCGGGAAGAGGAGCCAAAGAGCCGACAGGCCGGCCGCCAGGATCGCGATCAGGGCGACGATGACGTCCACCAACCTCACGGCTCTCTCCTCAGCCGTGAATAACTTCCGCAACGCAGTGATGTTCAATGGCCGATGCGAACGTCCGCAGTGGGTCGAAAGCGGCCACTGCTTCCCTGTGTCAGGCCGAGCCGGTGAATGGCTGGAACTCGATTAGGTCGCCCGGCTGGCAGCGTAGCGCCTGGCAGATTGCTTCGAGCGTCGAGAAGCGGATGGCGCGGGCCTTGCCGGTCTTGAGGATCGACAGGTTGGCGAGCGTGATGTCGACCTGGTCGGCTAGCTCCGTCAGCGTCATCCGCCGCTGGTGAAGCAGTTCGTCGAGCTTGATCAGGATGGCCATCAGACCGTGCCTTCAAGATCTTCGCGCATCAACGTGCCTTCGGCGAACACCCGGGCGAGGACGAAGGTCATCAGAACGGCTAGCCAGCCCATCGGCGAGAAGCCGGCATCGAGATGCACCGGATTGGCGCGGGTCGAGATCTGGTGCCCGATCTCGGCGATCGCCAGGCTCAGGATCTGTAGCCCGAGCAGCAGCCAGGCGATGGTGTGGAGGCGAAAGGCATTGGCGGCGACGAACGGATCGCCGAGCTTGACCGTCTCGACGATCGCCAGCAGCCGCTTCAGGAGGCCGTTGTTGAGCAGGACCGAGACGATCCCAAGCACGGCGATCGCCCTCAATCCCATGATCATCTGCGGAATGCCCGAGTCAGGCGTGATGCCGAGCGCACGGAAGGTCCAGTCCTGGGCGACGATGGTGGCGACCAGCAGGACGAAGATCGCTGCGCCCGACAGCAGGTTGATGATGGCGAGGATGCGGAGGAATACATAGGCGATGGGCAGGGCGGAAGTTTGATGGCTCATTTCATGTCTCCCGAATCACGTTATCGATAAACGATATATACTTTATCGTTATTCGGCAAGGATCGGCCTTTGACGTCATGCGCGAAGCGCGCCTTGGTTGGTTAGACACACTGGCCGTCGCCCAACTCCGCCCTATATTGCGCGGCGTCCCTTCCAATCCCCGGTGCCACGATGACCAAGCCAATCACGATCGACTTCGTTTCGGATGTTTCCTGTCCGTGGTGCATCATCGGCCTCAAGGGGATCGAGCAGGCGCTCGAGCGGGTTGGCGGCCTGGTCGACGCGGACATCCGCTTCCAGCCGTTCGAGCTCAACCCGCACATGCCGGCCGAGGGTCAAAGCCTGGTCGAGCATGTCGCGCAAAAATATGGATCGACGCCGGAGCAGTTCAGGGAACGGCGCGCCATGATCCGCGAGCGGGCGGCGGAACTCGGCTTTACGATCGCCCTCTCATCGGAAGACGGCCGGGTCTATAATACGTTCGACGCTCACCGGCTGCTGCACTGGGCCGGGCTGGAGGGGCGGCAGCGCCAGCTCAAGCTTGCGCTGTTCGAAGCCTATTTCACGCGCTGCCTCGACCCCAGCGATCATCAGGTGCTGGCCGATGTGGCGGAAAAGGCCGGGCTCGACCGTGAAGCGGCGGTGGAAGTGCTGGCGTCCGGGCGCTACGCCGACGAGGTTCGCGAGGCCGAGCGCTTCTGGCAGTCAAAGGGCATTTCCGCAGTGCCGGCGGTGATCATCGACGGGCGCTACCTGATTTCCGGCGGGCAGCCGGCGGAGGTGTTCGAGAATGCCTTCCGCCAGATCGCGGCCGAAGGTCCCGCCCCGGCAGCCGCCGGGCAGCCGGCCTAGCGCATCTTGCTGATCTTGAGCCCGTCCTGCCGGGCGCGGGTCTGGATCGATTCCTCGCTGCGGGTCAGCGCCTTGCCGATCGCCTTGAGGCTCATTCCCTTGGCGGCGAGGCGGTGGAGCTTCTGGATTTCGTCGCTGGTCCAGGGCTGGCGGTGGCGTTCAAATCGCTCGGACATCGGCTCACCTCATGCAATGCGACGGATGAGTCCCATCCACCACAGATGGACGGAAACCGTCAAATCATGAGCCAAGATCGATTGACTGCCGTAACGATAAGTGATTTTGTCGAGTCATCGGGGTTGCTGGATGGACAGGGGGGATCATGTCCGCTGCGTTCTCGATTGCCGCAAAAATCCGACATCGGCTGCTATACGCGCTGTCTCCCCGCTATCGGCGGATCAGGGCGCGGCTCGATGAAATCGCCGCGGACTGAGCCGACCGCTTTTTCCGCGCATTTCCAACCTTCTCTCTAGGCTGGCATCATGCGCGCACCCTGCTAAACCCGCGGCTCCATGGCCGATCAGAACCATCTCTATCTCGTCGACGGGTCGAGCTACATCTTCCGCGCCTATCACCGGCTGCCGCCGTTGACCAACCGCCACGGCGTGCCGGCCGGGGCGGTCTATGGTTATACCGCCATGCTGTGGAGGCTGGCCGATGGGCTCAACCGGGCCGACGGGCCGACCCACATGGCGGTGATCCTCGACGCGTCGGAGGAAACCCACCGCAACAAGATGTACGACCAGTATAAGGCGAACCGGCCGCCGCCGCCCGAGGACCTGGTCCCGCAATTCCCGCTGATCCGCGTCGCCACCCGCGCTTTCTCCATTCCCTGCATCGAGGAGAATGGGCTGGAGGCCGACGATATCATCGCCTGCTACACCTATGCCGCGGTGCGGGCCGGATGGAAGGTGACCATCGTCAGCTCCGACAAGGATTTGATGCAGCTGGTCGACGACGGCAAGGTCGACATGCTCGACACGATGAACGACCGGCGGATCGGCGTCACCGAGGTGCTTGAGAAGTTCGGCGTAGGCCCTGACAAGGTCGGGGACGTGCTGGCGCTGATGGGCGACAGCGTCGACAATGTGCCGGGCGTGCCCGGCATCGGCCCCAAGACCGCGAGCCAGCTGATCCAGCAATATGGCGACCTGGAATCGGTGCTGTCCGCCACGGACGAGATCACCAAGCCCAAGCTCAAGCAGAATTTGATCGAGCATGCCGAAATGGCGCGGTTGTCGCGAAAACTGGTCGAACTGGTGTGCGACAGCCCGCTGCCGGAACCGCTCGAGGACCTGGCGCTGAAGGGCATTCCGCCAGAGCCGCTCAGGGAATTCCTCGAGGACATGGGATTCAAGTCGCTACTCAACCGGGTCGGCAAGGAACCCGGCGCATCGAGCGGCGGGGCGCGGCCGATTGACGTCATGGCGTCTCGGCCGGCCCCAAAAACGGTGGAAAAAGAAAAGATTATAGTCGACCGCACCCAATATGAAGCGGTGGTCAGCGAGGAGGCGCTCGACCGCTGGATCGCCGAGGCGCGGCACAAGGGCTATGTCGCGATCGACACCGAGACAGACGCGCTCGACAATATGACCGCCCGGCTGGTGGGAATCAGCCTGGCGACCGAGCCGAACAAAGCCTGCTATATCCCGATCGGGCATGGCGGCGGCGATCTCTACTCCGACGCCCCCAAGCAGCTTCCAGCCGGGCTGGTGCTGGACCGGCTGAGACCGCTTCTGGAAGATCCGGCGGTGCTCAAGGTCGCCCATAACCTCAAATATGACTGGGCGTTGTTCCAGAAGGCCGGGATCGACGTCGCGCCATATGACGACACGCTGGTGATGAGCTTCAATCTCGACGCCGGCCGGTCGAACCATGGCCTCGACGAACTGGCCCAGGCCCATTTCGAGCATGAGTGCATCAGCTTCAAATCCGTGTGCGGGGTCGGCGCCAAGCAGATCAGCTTCGACAAGGTGCCGCTCGACGCCGCCACCGAATATGCCGCGGAGGACGCCGACATCTGCCTGCGGCTATGGCTCCGGCTGAAGCCGCGGCTGGCGGAAGAAGGATCGACCCGGGTCTACCAGATGGTCGACCGGCCGCTGGTCACCACGGTCGGCCGGATGGAGCGCCGCGGGATCAAGGTCGACCGCGACTATCTTGCCAAACTGTCCGGTACGTTCGCGACCGAGATCGCCGCGCTCGAGCAGCGGGTGTTCGAGGCGGCCAATGGGCCGTTCACGATCGGCTCGCCGCAGCAGCTCGGCGCTGTGCTGTACGACCGGCTCGGGTTGAAGGGCGGGCGCAAGGGGAAGAGCGGCCAATATTCAACCGACGTCAACGAGCTGGAGCGCCTGGCCGGCGAGGGCGTCGAAGTGGCGCGGCTGGTGCTCGACTGGCGCCAGCTGACCAAGCTCAAATCGACCTATACCGACGCGCTGCAGGCCCAGATCAACCGCGACACGGGACGGGTGCATACCAGCTACAGCCTGTCGGGGGCGCAGACCGGGCGGCTGGCCTCGACCGAGCCGAACCTGCAGAACATCCCGATCCGGACTGAGATCGGCCGCCAGATCCGCGACGCCTTCGTCGCCGAACCGGGCCATGTGCTGATGAGCGCCGACTATAGCCAGATCGAGCTGAGGCTGGCGGCGCACATGGCCGACGTGCCGCAACTGAAAGAAGCCTTCGGCAAGGGCGAGGACATCCACGCGCTGACCGCCGAAGAACTGTTCGGCACCGTCGACCGCGATACCCGCGGCAAGGCCAAGACGGTCAATTTCGCCATCCTTTACGGGATTTCGAGCTGGGGCCTAGCCGGGCGGCTGGGTGTCAGCAGGGAGGAAGGCAAGGCGATCATCGACCGCTATTTCAGCCGCTTCCCCGGAATCCGCGCCTATATCGACGAGACGCTGGCCTTCGTCCGGGAACAGGGCTTCACCCGCACGCTGTTCGGGCGGAAAACCCATTTCCCCAATATCCGCGCGCCTAATCCGCAGTTCCGCGCCGGGGCCGAGCGGGCGGCGATTAACGCCCCGATCCAGGGGACCAGCGCCGACCTGATCAAGCGGGCGATGAACCGGATGGACGACGCGCTGGCCGAGGCCAATTTGGGCGACGTGAAGATGCTGCTCCAGGTGCACGACGAGCTGGTGTTTGAAGTGCCGGAGGGCAAGGAAGAAGCGGCGGCCAAGGTCGTTCGTGAGGTCATGGCCCGTGCCGCCGAGCCGGCGTTGAAGCTCGACGTGCCGCTCGACGTCGAGGTCGGCTGGGGGCTCAACTGGGGCGCAGCGCATTGAGCCAGGCCGCGACGACCGACACGGCGCCGTCCGCCGACCTGGCAGCGCTGGCACGCGGCGGACGGATCAACTTCTTCGGCTTCGTGTTGCGGTTGATGGCGCGCCTGCCGTTCCTGTTCATCGCCGGCCGCATGTACGGCCCATCCGAGCTCGGCCGCTTCGCCTATGCCGTCCTGATCCTCGAATTTGCATCCCAGCTGGCGACGCTTGGCCTGAAGCGAGGCCTCGCCCAGCAGCTGGCCAAGACCGACAAGCCGCATGTCTGCGTCGTGGCCGATGCGCTACTGGTCGCAGCCGTCGGATCGGCGATCGCGATGACCGCGCTTGCCCTCTTCCCGCAGGTGATGTTTCCCAATTCCGAAATCCACGGGATGGAATGGGCGCTGCCGATCACCGTGTTCGCGCTGGCATGGTCCGACATTTGCCTGGCCGCGCTGGCCTATCGCCATGACGTCACCTCGACCGTTCGGGCCCGTGCGATCATCGAGCCCTGGACCATCTCGATCGCAGCGTTCGGCTGGTATTTCATCTCGCCCCGTGACGGGCTGATCATCGCCTATGCGCTGTCGATGATCGGCGCGCTGGTCGCGTCGGTCATCCCCTTCCTCAAAAGCTATGGCCTGCCGCACGACTGGCGCCCCGATCCGGGAGCACTGTGGCGCCTTGCCCGGCGCAACCTGCCGGTTGCAGCGGCGGACGCGGTCGAGTGGGGCTCGCGGCGCGTCGACATCGCCATGCTGGGCCTGTTCTTCCGTCCGGAGATCGTCGGCATCTATTATGTCGCGCAGCAGGTCGCTTCGCTTCCGGCCAAGCTCAAGACCAGCTTCGATCCCATCCTTGGGCCGGTGATCAGCCGCAACCTCGCCGAAGGCGACAAGGCGTCAGTCGCCAAGCAGGTCCGCCAGGTGGGTTTCTGGGTGATCGCGGCGCAGAGCGCCGTGGCGCTGGCGCTGGGCATTCCCGGCGAAGGGGTGATGGGACTGGTCGGCGCGGGCTTCGTCGCGGGTACCGCCGCGCTCGGGTTCCTGCTCGCTGCGGAAGTGGTGGCGGCGACCGCTGCAGTCAGCGAGGCGGCGCTGATCTACTGCGCGCGCCATCGCAACATGATGATCAGCCTGTTCATGATCGGGCTCGAGGCGGCGCTGGCCGCGGGCCTGATCCTTCTCATGCGGAGCTGGCAGTGGCCGCTGATGTGGCAGGCGACCGGACCGGCGCTGGGCCTGATGCTGTCGCTGGGCTTCGCAGCCATCGTCAAGTCGCGGCTGCTGGGCAGCATCCTCGGTCATCCGGTGTCGGGCTGGCGCTGGCCCCTGATCTGGGCGGCGGCGGCGGCGATGGTGGTCGGCCAGCTGATCATCCGGCTGCCCGAATGGGCCGAATTGCTGTTCGGCATCCCGGCCATCCTGGCCTCGTTCGGAGCGGTGCTGTGGTTCAAGGGTTTTGGCCCGGAGGACCGCGAGCTGTTCCGGATGAAGAAGGAAGATATTGAGGAGCTGTCGCTGCCCGATCCCTCGACCAGCGTCGAAGCGCCGCGCTAGTGTCTGAAGTGACGCATTCCTGTAAATAGCATGGCGAGCCCCGCCTCGTCGGCGGCAGCAATGACCTCATCGTCGCGGATCGAACCGCCGGGCTGGATCACCGCCGTTGCCCCGGCCTCGACCGCCGCCAATAGTCCGTCGGCGAACGGGAAGAAGGCGTCCGAAGCGACTGCCGAGCCGACCGTGCGCGGTTCGGGCCAGCCATGGGTCTCGGCCGCTTCGCGCGCCTTGAGCGCCGCGATCCGCGCGGAATCCCGCCGGTTCATCTGACCTGCTCCGACGCCCGCGGTGGCGCCGTCCTTGGCGTAGACAATGGCATTGGACTTGACGTGCTTGGCCACGGTCCAGGCGAACAGGCAGTCCCTGAGCTCCTGCTGGGTCGGTTGGCGCTTGGTAACGACCTTCAGCATATCGGCGGTTAGCATGCCGTTGTCGCGGTCCTGTAAAAGCAGGCCGCCGGCGATCACTGCAACCGTCTGACCGCCGCGCGCCGGGTCGGGCAGGCCACCAGTGAGCAGCAGCCGCAGGTTCTTCTTGCGCGAGAATGCCGCGATCGCAGCGTCGTCGGCGTCGGGTGCCACCACCACCTCGGTGAAGATGCCGCAGATCGCTTCGGCGGTCGCGCCGTCGAGCTTGCGATTGACCGCGACAATCCCGCCGAAGGCCGACACGCTGTCGCAGGCCAGCGCCTGGTTCCAGGCCTCGAGCAGGCTGTCAGCGCTTGCGACGCCGCATGGATTGGCATGCTTGACGATCACCACCGTTGGCGGGCCGTCGCGGAACTCCGCGGCAAGTTCCAGCGCCGCATTGGCGTCGTTGAGATTATTGTAGCTGAGCTCCTTGCCCTGCACCTGCCGCGCCTGGGCAACGCCGGGCGTCGACGGGCCCATCGGCAAATAGAGCGCCGCCTGCTGGTGCGGGTTCTCGCCGTAGCGCAGCTCCTGCGCCTTCCTGCCGACGATGAAGCGGGTGCCGGGATAGGCATGGCCCTGATCGGCAAAGGAGAACCAGCTGGCGATCATCGAATCATAGGCGCCAGTCAGTGCATAGGCCTTGGCTGCGAGCTCCCGGCGGAAGGCCAGATCGGTGCCGCCCTGCTGTTCGAGCTGGCCGAGCAGCCGTGTATAGTCGGAGGGATCGGTGACGACTGCGACAAATTCATGGTTCTTGGCGGCCGAGCGGACCATCGACGGACCGCCGATGTCGATATTCTCGATGATCTCGTCGCGCCCGGCGCCCTTGGCCACCGTCGCCTCGAACGGATAAAGGTTGACCACCACCAGGTCGATCGCGCCGATCCCGTGAGCCTCCATCGCCGCGGCATGCTCGGGATTGTCGCGCACCGCCAGCAAGCCGCCATGGACCTTGGGGTGAAGCGTCTTGACCCGGCCGTCCATCATCTCGGGGAAGCCGGTGAGATCGCCGATATCGCGCACCTCATGGCCCAGTTCGCGCAGCTTCGCCGCAGTACCGCCGGTCGACACCATCTCGACCCCGGCCTTCGCCAGCCCGGTAGCCAGCGTATCGAGGCCCGACTTGTCGGAAAGCGAGATCAGCGCCCGGCGGATCGGAACGATGTCTGTCATGAAAATCCCAGTTGTTAGCTTGAGCGGCGGAACTGCCAGGCGATTTCGCCGCCAATAGCGGATACTTCGCCAACCACAACCAGCTGTAGCGTCGGCACGGCGCGGCCTTGGCCGTCGACGAACAGGCTTTCCTCCACCTGGAGCATCGCGCCCCGGCAGCGGAAATTCCACGGCGGCGCGCCCGCGGAACGAAGGAGCGCGCCCATGCCGTCGGCGGTGACGGTCGCTTCCACGCTCGGCGCCAGATGAAAGCGGATCGCGTAAGAGGCGGCCTCGCGGATCTTGCGGCGCCCCCTGGCGATCAGCCGGTCCTCGCCGCGCACTTCCTTGCCGTCGTTGCCGAGGCTGAGGCGGCGCTGATGGACCAGGCCGAAGCCCTTCACATAGCCGTCGTGGCTGGCTTCGATCCGCGAGCAGTCATTGTCTTCGCTGCGCTCTAAGGCAACGTCGGTCACGCCCTTGCCCAGGGTGCCGTCCGGAAGGATCGCGGTCGAATTGCTGTCGCCGAGCGTCAGGGTCGAGTGAGCCGCGGTCGAGCGCAGCGCCTGGACCAGATCGTCCGACAGCTCGGTCGGCACCGGTCCCGGTCCGCCGCAATTGACCACCAGCCGCTGCGCACCGTCGCTGATCTCCATCGCCAGCGTCGAGGCGCAGCCGGTCGCAGCCATGCGCTGGGGCGGCGGCGGGGCGGCATCGATGACGATGATCGTGCCGAGGGCGGACAGGCGCTGGTACCCCCATCCGCGCGCCTGGCGCAGCGGACGGGCGCGAAGCCCGCAGCCCTCGACGAGCGCAGCCAGCTCCGCCGGATCGGCCGGATTGCCACCCTGCCAGCTGGACAAGGCGCCGTCGCCCATGGTGACGCCATGAAGCGCGGCCAGTGCCGCCGACGCAGCATTTTCGAGCGCGTCCGGCAGCCCTTGCTTGGCCGCAAAATAGGCGGCTCGGACCAGGCCGAGACGATCGACCAGCAGCATCTGCTCCAGCGGGCTACGGGTCATCAGTCCGCCATCCTCGAATTGGGCAGCGGCGAGTGAGCGCATCAATCCGGATTCAGCGTGCGACAGCCGCTTGTGCATCCCCTGAAGCGTAAGCGCCGCCACCAGCGCGCCGGCCCAGGCGGTTATCCTGGGCATGCCGGGCTGGGCGCGGTCAGCGTTGGCCTCGAGATGGCGGGCGCCGCGCGCCAGCGTGTTGAGCAGGGCTGAGCGATAGCCGGCATCCCGGCTGGAAAGGATATAGGGGGCATAGGCGGTCCAGAAGATGATCCGCTCGCCCCACAGGTCCGGTGCCCAGGCCTCGTCGGGTCGGCTGCCGTGCGCGATCAGCCAGCGGCCGGCGATGGCTTCGGCCAGGCGCGCGCCTTTTTCGCGGCTTGCCGAAGCAGCAAGATCGCGCAGCCAGGAGAAGCCGTGCAGTTCCCTTGCCAGCGCTCCGCGCGCTCCGACCGCCGAAAAATCGATGTCGGCCAGCGCCAGTTCGGCGCTGCCCAGCCGCAACCGCCCGGCCAGCAGGGCGTCGCCACGCGCGCGATCGCCGAGCACATGGTCACGGGGCACCGCCACCAGCCGGAGCGGCTGCTTGCCCGACCCGAACAGGCGCGAAACCAGCGAACCCTTGGCGAGGCGGCCGAGCTTGTCGTCGCTCATCCGTCTCCTCGAAGCGCGGCTATATTGGCGGCATATTGTTCCGGGCCACCGCGGAAGGCGGCGGTACCGGCGACCAGCACGGTGGCGCCGGCGTCGATTGCCAGCGGCGCGGTGACGGCGTCGATCCCGCCGTCGACCTCAATATCGACCACCAGGTCCTTCTTGGCGACCTGGTTGGCAATGGATTCGATCTTGCGGAGCTGGGAGGCGATGAACTTCTGGCCACCGAAACCCGGGTTGACGCTCATC
Organism: Sphingomicrobium sp.; assembly: GCA_035494075.1. Classification (GTDB taxonomy): domain Bacteria; phylum Pseudomonadota; class Alphaproteobacteria; order Sphingomonadales; family Sphingomonadaceae; genus Sphingomicrobium. Next base: position 39,517 of record DATJHF010000004.1, read on the forward strand.
ACCAGCACCAGGTCGATTTCCTCGAGCAGATAGTCGAGCATTTTCGCAGGAGTAGCCGGGTTCAACGACACGCCGGCCTTCTTGCCGAGCGACTTGATGTGCTGGACGGTGCGGTGGACGTGCGGGCCCGCTTCGGGATGGACGGTGATGATGTCGGCGCCGGCCTCGGCGAAAGCGTCGAGGAAATTGTCGACCGGCGAGATCATCAGGTGGACGTCGAACGGCTTTGAAGTGTGCGGGCGCAGTGCCTTCACCACCCCGGGGCCGATCGTCAAATTTGGCACGAAATGCCCGTCCATCACATCGATGTGAATCCAGTCCGCCCCGGCCTGGTCGATGGCTTGGACCTCTTCGCCCAGCTTGGCGAAATCGGCGGAGAGGATCGACGGTGAGATGAGCGGATTGGCCATGTGGCCGATTAGACGGGATTAGGCGGTTCGGACAAGGTGGGCGGTAAAGAAGCCGTCGAGGCCGCCCTCGCTTTCGAGCATGCCGGGCAGGATCCGCAGCCAGCCCTTGGAATGTGGCGTCACTCCGTCGGCCAGCATGGGCGCAGGCTCGATCCGATAGTCGGGACGGTCCGTCAGAAAGGCTTCGATCCGCTGCTCGCCTTCTGCCGGCTCGAGGCTGCAGACCGCATAGACCAAGCTTCCGCCCGGCTTGAGCCAATCGGCGGCGCGGGCGAGCAGCCTGGCCTGCAGCTCGGCGCTTTGCTCGACGATCGCCGGCCGGGCGCGATAAAGTACCTCGGGATGGCGGCGGAACGTGCCGGTTGCCGAGCATGGCGCGTCGAGCAGCACCGCGTCGAAGGGCGCTCCAGGCGTCCAGTCCAACGCATCGGCGGCGACAGTGCGCGCCTTGAGGCCGGTGCGCGCCAGATTGCCGGAAAGTCGGGCCAGACGACTTTCGGACCGGTCCAGCGCGGTCACCTCATGCCCTGCGGCGGCCAATTGCATGGTCTTCCCGCCCGGCGCGGCGCAGGCGTCGAGGACGGATTTCGCGGACGAAGGGACCAACCGCGCGGGAAGCGAAGCCGCGAGGTCCTGCACCCACCATATGCCCGCTTCGAAGCCCGGCAATTCCGTGATCGGGCCATGGCCTCCAAGCCGGCGGTGCCTTGGAGCGAGTGATTTGCCTTCGGCGAAAGACGCGCAGGATTCGTCGCTGGCGAAGCTCAGGTCGAGCGGAGGACGATGAGCGATCGATCGGCGGGCCGCCTCGACGACGTCATCTCCCCAGGCCGAGCGCCAGCGTTCTTCGACCTCCTCAGGGAGACGCGGCGCATCGATTGCGGGCAGTCCCTTTCGAAGCAGGGTGCCGAGCACGCCATGCACCAGCCTGCGCGGTCCGCCGTCGACCAGCGGGAGGGCAGTGGCGACCAGCGCATGATCGGGAGTCCCCAGGCCGATCTTTTGCGCAAGCGCCAGACGCAGCACCATCCGCGCCTTGCTGTCGTCCGGCAATTGCTGGCGGGTCGCGCCGTCGATCAGCGCGTCGAGATCGGGCAGGCGGCGCAACGTTTCGCCGGCAATCGCGCTGGCCAGCGCAGCGTCGGCTGGTGGCAGGCCTCGCGCCGCCTGCGCCGCATTTTCCATCGTCTGGCCGCGGCGAAGCACGGCATCGAGGATGCGGAGGGCCGCTTTCCTGGCGTCGAGGCCTTCCAGGGAATGTTTGTTCGGGCTTGGCATCGCGCCCTTTAGGCATCATTCCGGCCCGGTGAAACGGCCAAAGCACGTCAAGCCCCCGGCCTACCTCAGTCCGTCGCCGCCGATACCGGCGCCGGAGGAGGTCAAACCCGAGGCTCCGGCCGGCGAGGAAGGGAAGCCCGATCCCACCCGCTTCGGTGACTGGGAGAAAAACGGCGTGGCGGTCGACTTCTAGTCTTCCTCGTGGCCCGGCGGGCGGCTGAGCATCGTCCCCAGCAGTTCCTCAAGGCCGACCTTGCCGGCAAGCAGGCTGGCGACCGCGTCGACCAGCGGCATGTCGATCCCACGCTCCTTGGCGATGCGGTCGAGCACGGGGGCGGTATGGGCCCCTTCGGCCACGGTTCGGCGGTCCTTCATCAGGTCGGCAGGCTTTTCCCCTTCGCCGATCGCCTTGCCCAATGAGAAATTGCGGCTGCTGGTCGACGAGCAGGTCAGCACCAGGTCGCCAAGGCCCGACAGGCCGGCCAGCGTTTCCCTTCGCCCGCCCATGGCAAGTCCAAAGCGGGTCATCTCGGCGAAGCCGCGCGCGATCAGCGCAGCGCGGGCGTTCTGGCCGAGGCTGCGGCCCTCAGCGACGCCGCAGGCAATCGCCAGCACATTCTTGACTGCACCGCCGACCTCGGCGCCCGCGACGTCGTCGGTACAATAGGTGCGGAAATGAGGAAGGTTGATGCGAGAGCGCAGTCGCTCACCGATATCGCGATCCTCGCACGCCAGGGTCACGGCCGTGGGCAGCCCGGCAGCGACCTCATGGGCGAATGTCGGCCCGGACAACACCGCCACCGGCGAGCTCGGGCACACCTCATGCGCGACCTCGTGGAGCAACTTGCCGCTCGATTCCTCAATGCCCTTCGAGCAGAGGATCAGCGGCATATTCGGGCAGGGCGAGCGTTTGAGCACTGCGCGCATATGCTGCGCCGGAGTCACCACCAGCCACGCGTCCGCTTCGGCCAGGTCCGAGAAATTGCTGGTCGCGCGGATTGCCGGCTCCAGCTTCAAACCCTTGAGGTAGACCGGATTTTCGTGAATGCGGTTGACCGCCGAGACGACATCCTCTTCCAGCGCCCAAAGCAATGTCTCGCGTCCCCCGGCCGCGGCGACCTGGGCCAGCGCGGTTCCCCACGCGCCGCCGCCGATTACCGCCAGCTTTTCGATACTCATGCCTTCACCCCTGCGCCGCGCACTTTTTCACCTTCCGGATCCAGCGGCCAGCGGGCCCGCGCCGGAGCATCGAGCGTGTCGACCATCCCCGCTGCAAACCGCTCGACGCCGGCCCAACCGATCATTGCCGCATTGTCGGTGCACAGCCAGGCTGGCGGAACCGAGAAGCGGCGCCCCTGATCTTCCGACAGCTTCTTCAGTGCCGAGCGCACGGCCTTATTGGCGGCAACTCCGCCCGCGACCACCAGGCTCGGCGCATCGCTGCGGTCGAGCGCTCGCCTGGTCCGATCGACAAAGCAGTCGACTACCGCCTGCTGGAAGCTCGCGGCGATATCCTCGGGCCGGTGGCTCCGGGAGGCGACCGCGCGCTGCACCGCGGCCTTGAGACCGGCGAAACTGAAATGGGGTTCCTTGGTCCCGACCAGCGGGCGCGGCAGCGGTACGGCCGCCGGATCGCCGTCGCGGGCCAGCGCCTCCACCGCTGGTCCACCCGGATAGGCCAGGCCGAGCAGCTTGGCTGCCTTGTCGAAGGCTTCGCCCGCAGCATCGTCAATGGTGGTGGCCAGGCGGCGATAGTCGCCGACCCCGCGAACCTCGAGCAACTGGCAATGGCCTCCGCTGGCGAGCAGCAGCAGGTAGGGAAAGTCCAGATTCCGGTCCACCAGTCGAGGGCTCAGCGCATGGCCTTCGAGATGATTGACGGCGACGAGCGGCTTGCCGACCGACAGGGCCAGCCCCTTGCCGACCAAAAGTCCGACCATTACGCCGCCGATCAGCCCCGGACCCGCGGTCGCCGCGATCGCATCGACCTCACCGATGGCGATATCGGCCTCATGCAGCACCTGGCGAACCAGTCCAGGCAGGATTTCGACATGGGCGCGAGCGGCAATTTCCGGGACTACGCCGCCAAACGGGCGGTGGGCGTCATTCTGTCCGACCACGGCCTGCGCGAGGATCTGGCGATCGCTGCCGACCAGCGCCGCGGCGCTGTCGTCGCACGAGGATTCCAAAGCAAGGATCAAGGCCATTTCGCCCAAGCCTTTGCCTGAAACCCCGCCTTTGCGCTAGCGCGGGGCAGATGACCCAGCGACCCTTGACCATCGGTACCCGCGGATCGCCGCTCGCACTGGCGCAGGCGCATATGGTCGCGGCCGCGCTGGAACGAGCTCATGGCTGGCCGGAGGGAAGCGTCGTGATCCTTCCGGTGAAGACCAGCGGCGACAGAATCCAGGACCGGCCGCTGGCCGAGGTCGGCGGCAAGGCGCTGTGGACCAAGGAACTCGATCTCGCCTTGCTGGACGGCGAGACCGATTGCTCGGTTCATTCGATGAAGGATGTCGAGAGCGAGCGGCCCGAAACGCTGATGATTGCGGCGATGCTCGAGCGCGCCGACGTGCGCGACCGGCTGATCGGCGCCGATTCCGTTGCCGGGCTGCAGGAAGGAGCGGTGGTTGGCACGAGTTCGCCTCGCCGATCTGCCCAGTTGAAGCGGCTTCGTCCCGACCTTCGCACCGTATCGATCCGCGGCAATGTCGATACGCGGCTGGCGAAGCTTGGCGCCGGCGAAGTGGACGCGACGCTGCTGGCCGCAGCCGGGCTGGACCGGCTTGGGCGCAGCGGCGTTGGTGCCGCGATCGAGGTTGACGAAATGCTCCCCGCGCCAGCGCAGGGGGCGATCGGCGTCGAATGCCGGTCAAATGACGCCATGACGCCGTCACTGCTGAGAGCGATCGACCATCACTCCACCCATGAAGCGGTGCTGGCCGAGCGCGCCTACTGCCGAGCGCTTGGCGGGACATGCCATTCCCCGGTCGCGGCATATGCCCGGGTTCATGGCGACGAGATCCTGTTTGCCTGCGAAATTCTGAGCGAAGACGGCAAGGAGCGGCTGGCCGAACAATGCCGCTTCGCCGTCGGCGACCTGGACACTCCAGCCCAGCTGGCCCGAACGATGCTGGCCAAGGCCCATCCGGCAATTCGCCGATTGTACGAAGCCGGATGAGGCAACTTCTGCTCGTCAGGCCGGAACCCGGCCTCTCGGCCAGCACCGAGCGGGCACGGCAGGCAGGGCTGGACGTGATCGCCTGCCCGCTGTTCCGCATCGAGCCGCTGGAATGGGAGTTGCCCAATCCGAATGACTATGACGGGCTGCTGCTGACCAGCGCCAATGCAGTACGATACGGTGGGCCGAAGTTAGGCGGCCTCAAAATCTTGCCGGTCCATGCGGTCGGAGCCGCCACGGCGGATGCCGCGCGAGCCGCGGGCATGACGGTGGAAACGGTCGGCGAGCGCGATCTTGCCGACCTGCTCGCGAAATTGCCGAAGGAAACGCGGTTGCTGCACCTTGCAGGCGATGATCATCGCGAAACCGAGACCGGGCACAGGGTCGACCGGCGCATCGTCTACCGGTCCGCGGCGATCGAACGGCCCGGCTTGCCGCCAATCGACGGGCTGGTCGTTGCCGTTCACAGTCCTCGCGCCGGAGCGCAGCTCGCGGAACTGGCAGAGCAGCGCAGCCGAACCGCGATCGCGGCGATCAGCGTGGCCGCGGCCGACGCAACCGGCCTCGGTTGGGAGCGGGTCGAGGTCGCCGAGCGGCCCAATGATTCAAGCCTGCTGGCCCTCGCCGCCAGCCTGTGTCACACATCGCCGCCGAAATGACCGCGAGCCAAACCCGCCAGGGCCTGTCATGGACGGCCCGCCTTGCCTGGGCACTGCTGCTGCTTGCCGCCGGCGCCGCGCTGGCGACCTGGGGCCTTTCGCGCTGGGAGGAGGGCGCGCGGTTCCTCGGGATTGTCCCGCGTCAACCGATGCAGGTCGTAAGCCAGGCCCCGGCTCCGGTGGCCGTGACGCAGCCCGGCGCGCAGACGCTGGCCGCCGTCGATGCCGCCCGGATAGCGGCCCTTGAAAGCCGGCTGGGAGCGATCGAAAGCCAGGCCCAGGCCGCCGCGGGTTCGGCCGGACGCGCCGATGCGCTGCTGGTCGCCTTCGCGGCCCGCCGGGCAATCGATCGCGGCGTGGCGCTGGGCTATCTCGAGCCTCTGCTCGTCCAGCGCTTTGGCGGCGCCCACCAAAGGGCGGTGGCCACGATCGTCACCGCGTCGCGCGATCCGGTGCGGCTTGATGCGCTGACCGCCGAATATGAGGAACTGGGACCCGCGCTCCGCGGCGGAGGGCCCCAGGAAGGCTGGTGGTCAGGGTTTCGGCGCGAACTGGGTTCGATCGTGTCGATTCATCGCGTCGACACCCCGTCCCCCCAGCCGCAAGCCCGCTTCGAACGAGCGCGAGCACGCCTCGAATCCGGCGAAGTAGACCAGGCGCTGGCCGAGACGATGCGGCTGCCCGGCGCCGCCAACGCAAGCCAATGGATCCTCCGCGCCCGGCGTTACATCGCGGCGCATCGTGCCCTCGATGAAATCGAGTCCGCGGCGCTGCTGGGAGATTCGGCAACGCCTGTCCCGCCGCCGCCCGCGCAATGAAGGGCTTGGCATAGCGATTCCGATTTGCGAGTCTGGCCGTGCAAGCTGCGGTTCAGCGTCGCTGGACTAAGGCTCTGAGGAAATTGAGGAAGTCTGAGGGGGCTGCTGACGCCATGACGTCACTTTCGTATCGCGTGGTATTAGCGCTGGGCCTCTCGGCGGCGGCCGGAACGGCCAGTTCCCACCAGGACGGAAGGGATCCGCTGGCCCCGCTTCCGCCCAGCACCGCTGCCGTACAGCCACCCTCCCTTGTCCTTCCACCGCGGATTGCGCCTGCGAGCCTGCGCGAGCGCGTCACGGCACTCGGCCGGGCGTTCAACGGCAGCGCCGGCATTTCCGTGGTGTCGCTGAGCGACGGCTGGCAGGCCGACTATAATGCCACCACCCTTTTCCCCCAGCAAAGCTGCTCAAAGCTGTGGGTCGCAATCACCGCGATGGACGCCGTCGACAGGGGGCGCATCAGTCTCAACGACAAGGTCACGCTTGGCCGCGACGACCTCACCCTGTTCCACCAGCCGATCAGCGCCAAGATCCTCGGCAACGGCGGCCATACGACGACCCTCGGCACACTGCTGTTCACCGCGATCACCGAAAGCGACAATACCGCCAACGACAAGCTGATGCGCTCGATCGGCGGGCCGCAGGCGGTGCGCGACATGATCTCCGCGAAAAGGCTGGGCTCGATCCGCTTCTACGAAGGCGAACGCGCGCTGCAGTCGAGGATTGCCGGCCTGATCTGGAGCCAGAGCTATTCGATCGGCGACGCCTTCTACAAGGCGCGCGGAGCGTTGCCGCTGGCAGTCCGCAAGGCCTCGTTCGAACGCTATATCGCCGACCCCTATGACGGCGCAGCGCCTCATTCGGTTGCCCTTTCCCTGGCGCGGCTGAAGAGGGGCGAGCTGCTGTCGGCAGCGTCGACCCAGCGGCTGCTGGCGACGATGGGATCGACCAAGACCGGCGGGCTGCGGGTGCGGGCCGCGTTGAAGCCCGGCTGGAAATGGAGCCACAAGACCGGCACCGGTCAGGACTTCCAGGGACGCGTCGGCGGAATCAATGACATCGGCATCCTGACCGCGCCGGACGGCACCAACTATGCGATGGCGATCATGACCGTCCCCAACAGGACGGGCGGCGAGGCGCAGCAACTGATGCAGTCGGTCACGCGGGCGGTCATGGCCGATCATGAAGCGCGGCGTGGCCTCTGACCCAACCGCCCGGCGGTTGAAATCCGAGGCCGGAATCCAGCGGGTGCCCAGCCCCCGCCTCGACCTGTTCGTCGTCCGCAAATTTCTCGACGAAGCGGACGGCGCGGCCCTTTGCGAATTGATCGATGCCAACCGCCGGCCATCAACGATTGCCGACGACCAAGGCATCGCCCAGTTCCGAACCAGCGAAACCTGCGATCTCGATCCGGCCAATCCGCTGGTCGCCAGGGTGCAGCTGCGCCTGTCCCAACTGACCGGCATACCGCTGTCGCATGCCGAGCCGCTGCAAGGGCAGCGCTATGCGCCGGGCCAGGAATTCAGGCCGCATACCGATACGTTCAACCCGGGCGGCGCCGATTTCTTACTCAATTGCGCCGAGGCCGGGCAGCGAAGCTGGACTGCGATGATCTATTTGAATGAGCCGGATGACGGCGGCGCAACCCGCTTCAAGGCAATCGGCAAGACGATCCAGCCGGAAACCGGCAAGCTCATCCTATGGAACAATCTGCTACCCGACGGATCGCCCAATGACGCTACCATTCACCAGGGAATGAAGGTTCGGCGCGGCACCAAATATGTGCTTACGCAATGGTACCGCCAACACCCGCTCGGTTGAGGTCGCGCTGGGCGGCGGGCTGAAGCTCCTCGGCAATCCGGTCCGCGGTGCGAAGCGCCAGGGCAAGGATCGTCAACGTCGGGTTGGCCCAACCGCCCGTCGGGAAAAGCGAGCTTCCGGCGATGTGCAGATTGGCTACTCCGTGCACCTGGCCCCAGCCGTCGGTTACGCTGCGCCGCGGATCGTTGCCCATGCGGGTGGTTCCCATGTGATGGAAGCCGCCGATCGGATGAGCGCTAACCAGGTCGTCGCTGACCCAACGCTTGTCTGGATCGCTCAGCCAGCGGCATGGCTCCACCGCCCCCAGCCCAAGCCGCCGGCATTCGCGGCCGAGCGCGCCAACCAGCCCGGCGACACTGTCCACGTCGATCGGCGAGAGCCGCCAGTCCAGCCTGACGCGTTGCATTCCGACGGCGTCCTTCTCCGGCCCGAGCGTGACCCGGCTGTCAGGATTGGGAGCCTGCTCGGCACGCACGACCAGCGCGAGGTCGAGGCCGGATAGCCGCTTCATCAGCCACGGATGGAAGGGGCCGGTGAGTCCGGTGTAGCCCCTGACCAGATGTTTGGTGAATTTCCACAGCGACCGTCCGCGGCGGGTTGGCGCGGTGCGATGCTTGACATGAAGATATGCCAGCTTCGGCAGGGAATGGTTGCCGCCTTCGGGCGGGCGCACGGCAATCGTCAGGGCGCTGTTGAGCAGGCCTTCCCGCCGCTGCAGCGCTTCAGCCGGGGTAATCGCCGGCGATACTTCGACGCCGTTCACCCTGCGCTTGGCGAAGGCTTCCAGCCAGCGCCAATCGGCCCGGCCGGCAATCCGCCCGCCGCGCGCATGCGGATGTTCCATGAAGTAGCGGCCGACCTGGTCATGGCTATTGCCGACACCGGTGGGCGTGACGGAATTGGATGCAAGCAGGATGCGCGGGTTTTCGATACCGCCGGCGGCCAACAGGAAGTGCCGTGCCCTGATGTCGACCGACCGGCCGCTGGGAGTGCGAACGTCAAGCCGTTCTACCGACGAAGCGTCGTGGGTGAGCACGACTTCGCGCACCGTCGCGTGGAGCAGCAAGGTGCAGCGGGCGTCTGAATCGAGGTCGGGAGCGCGGCCGATGGTGAAGCGGTCGAAGGTTGGATCGAAGCTCCACCATCGGACCGCCAGCTCATCGCTCGACAGGCGCTGCAGCTGATAGGGCCGGGACAGTCGGCCGGGATCGACTCCGTCGACGCCAAGCAGCTTGCGCGCCTCGCCCAGATAATTGAAAATCTCTGCTTTGCCGAACGGCCAACCGCTGTGCGGGACCCACTCGCGCCGCTCGAAATCGATTGAGTCATATTCCGCCACGCGGCCGCCCCAGATCGCGGTGGTGCCGCCGAAGAAGCGCAAGCGGCTGTGATCCAGGGCATGATAATCCTGGCCGATCACTTCACCGCGGTTGAAGTCGGCGGTCGCGTCGTCATGGTCGAGGCCTCCGCTCTCGATCAGCACGACGCTGCAGCCGCGCGCCAGCAGGCGCCGCGCCGCCGCCTGGCCGGCAGCCCCCGAACCGACGATGGCAACGTCAGCAGTAACGGCTTCAGGCGCTTCGAGCGCGCAATCGATCCGCATTCAGCCCCCCGTGTGCGTAACCAACAGAATATATGGCGCCGGGCCGTTTTGTCAGTGTCCGGCGAGCAACCCGGCCGTTTTGTTCCGGGGCGTGGCATTGGAGCAATCCGGGCAATTGCCGAGTGCGGCTAGCAAATGGCGCTAGTGCTGGTGCCTTCTTTCAATTTGACCGGAATTCGGAGGTAACGGACGCCGCTGGCCTCCGCCGGCGGGAAGCGGCCGGCGCGCATGTTGACCTGGATCGACGGGATCAGCAGCCGCGGGGTTGCAAGGCCCTTGTCACGCTCCAGCCGCATCGCGACGAATTCATCTTCGCTGACGCCGTCGTGGACATGCTTGTTGCCCGAGCGCTCCTCGCCGACCGTCGTCTCCCAGGCGAACTGGTCGCGGCCGGGAGCCTTATAGTCATGGCACATGAACAGGCGGGTTTCGGGCGGCAGCGACAGCAGCTTGCGGATCGAGCGGTAAAGCTGGCGGGCGCAGCCGCCGGGGAAGTCGGTGCGGGCGGTGCCATAGTCGGGCATGAACAGCGTGTCGCCGACGAACACCGCGCCGCCGATCTTGTAGCTGACGCAGGCTGGCGTGTGGCCGGGGGTGTGGAGGACCTCGATGGCGAGATTGCCGACCTGGATTTGTTCGCCGTCCTCGAACAGCCGATCGAAGTCGCCACCCTCCGCCTTGACGTCCTCCGCCCCGAAAATCGGGCGGAAGATGTTCTGCACTTCGCGGACATGTTCGCCGATGCCGATCCTGGCGCCGGTGCGCGCCTTGATCAGCGGGGCGCCGGAAAGATGGTCGGCGTGAATATGGGTTTCGAGCACCCACTCGATAGTGACCCCGAGTTCCTCGGCCGCATTGAGCAGTTCCTCGACCGAATCATCGTCGACCGAACCGCTCGCCGGATCGAAATCCAGCACGGGATCGATGGCAACGCCACGCCGGGTCGCCGGATCCCACACCAGGTAGGTGACCGTGTTGGTCGGCTCGTCGAAGAATGCCTGGATTTGCGGTTCAACCCCCACGAAGACTTCCTATTCGCTGGCCGGGGCGCTGGGCGCACCGATCGACCAGATGTGACCGAACGGATCCTTCAGCTGGCCGTAACGATCGCCCCAGAACTGGTCGGCCAAATCGATCACCACGCTTGCGCCTGCGCCAAGCGCGCGATTCCACCAGGCATCAGCATCCTTGACCTGGAGGTGAAGCATTACGCCCACCGGCTCGGCCAAGTCGGCGCCGCCATGATGCTCGGCGAAATGGTCGTGCATCATCAATGAGGCACCATTGATCTTGAGGTGGGCGTGCATCAGCCGGCCATCGTCGGCCGGGTGCCGCATCAACTCCTCGGCGCCGAACGCGGCCTTGTAGAAATCGATCGCCTCGGCCGCCTTGCCGCCGCCGATCGCCAGGTGCGGGGTCAGGCCGACATCCGGTTCCTGGAGCTCAAGATCGTTCATTCGACTCACTCCTTGCCTTCACTGCCCACTACTCTTATAGGCGCCCGTCTTTCCAGATCATTGGAAGAACGAACGGCCCGGCCAGTTAGGGCTGCCGTGGCAGTTCGAAACGCTCGCGTCTGTAGACGCAACGAGGAGACGAAAATGCCCAAGCTCAAGACCAAGAGCGGCGTCAAAAAACGCTTCACGCTCACGGCCACCGGCAAGCTCAAGCACGGCGTCGCCGGCAAGCGCCACCGGTTGATCAGCCACAATGCCAAGTACATCCGCCAGAACCGCGGCACCGAAGTCCTGTCCGAAGCCGATACGGCTCGCGTCAAGGGCTGGGCGCCCTACGGCCTGAAGTAAGGAGGTACGTAAACCATGGCACGCATCAAGCGCGGCGTTACCACGCGCGCCAAGCACAAGCGGATCCTCGAGAATGCGAAGGGCTATTATGGCCGTCGCAAGAACACCATCCGCATCGCCCGCCAGGCTGTCGAGAAGGCCGGGCAATATGCCTATCGCGACCGCAAGGTGAAGAAGCGGAGCTTCCGCGCCCTGTGGATTCAGCGCATCAACGCGGCGGTTCGCGCCGAAGGACTGACCTATGGCCAGTTCATTCACGCGCTGAAGCTCGCCAACATCGACCTCGACCGGAAGGTCCTGGCCGATATTGCGATGCACGAAGCGGAAGCGTTCAGCGCGATCATCGCGCAGGCCAAGGCAGCGCTGCCAAAAGCGGCGTAAGGCTTTAGCTTACGAGACAAGGAAGGGCGCCGGAGTGATCCGGCGCCCTTTTCGTTTGGGCTAATCCCGTGTCTTCATCCGGGCGTCGAGGGCTTTCGATCGATCGATCAGGGCGGCAACGTCCCGCGCGTCCAACTCGCTGTCGAAGCAGATGCCCATCACTCCGGCGCTGTTCCACCTGACCACCGCGGTCCGGCCGAGCGTTCCGCAATCCAACGTAACCGCCGTTCCTGTCGGCAGGCCTGCCGGGCAATCCAGCTTTGCACCGCCGGGCGACAGGTCAAGAATTTGGACGGCATGCCGCTCTCCATTGGCCTGGAGGAACGCCGGCAGCGCCACCGGAACCCGCGGATAAACGCGGCGGTCCGCATAGGGATCGCAGGCTTGGGGGGACGGAATTGGGGTTGCCATCCCAACCTGCGTAGCACGGGAGTGCTGCCAGAGCGTAAACGCGGGAAATCCGCCGACGCGAGCTTAATGCAGCAGCCGGTATGCGGGGAGAGTCAGGAATTCCTCAAACTCGTCGGCGGTGACCAGCTCATGCAGCAGGCGTGCGGCGAGCCGCAGGTGGGGCGAGCCGTCGAGTGCCGCAAGCTCCTCGGCCAGCCAGTCCTCGAACAGGTCGCGGGTGAAACGGGTGCCGCTGTCGAACGGTGCTTCGAATCGCAGCCATTGCCACAGCTGGGCGCGGCAGATCTCGGCGGTCGCCGCATCCTCCATCAGATTGTAGAGCGGCACCGCGCCGCGACCGCCGAGCCAGGCGGAGACATATTGGACGGCGACGCGGATATTCTCGCGCGCGCCGGCTTCGGTCCGCGGGCCGGAGTGAAGCTCGAGCATCTCGTCTCGGCCGGGACAGTGCAGTGGTTTCCTAAAAAGCTGGTTGGGGCTCTCCATGGCCGCGAACGCCTCAAGCGCGACGGGGACTAGCGCGGGGTGGGCGACCCAGGTGCCGTCGTGGCCGTTAGTCACTTCGCGAAGCTTGTCTGCGCGGACTTTGTCCATGGCGGCCTGGTTCGCCGCATCGTCGCCCTTGACCGGGATGAAGGCCGACATGCCGCCCATGGCGAAGGCGCCGCGGCGATGGCAGGTGGCGACGAGGCGGAGCGAGTAAGCGGCGAGGAAGGCCTTATCCATGGACATCGCCGAGCGGTCGGGCGTGAGGCGGTCGGCCGAGCGGCCGAGCCTCTTGATGTAGGAAAAGATATAGTCCCAACGGCCGCAATTGAGGCCGACGATATTGTCGCGGAGCGCGTGGAGGATCTCGTCCATTTCGAACGCGGCGGGCAGGGTCTCGATCAGCACGGTCGCCTTGATCGTGCCCCGGACGAGGCCGAGCCGCTCCTCCGAATAGGCGAAGACGTCGCTCCACAGCGCCGCCTCATGGCGGCTCTCCAGCTTGGGCAGGTAGAAATAAGGGCCGGAGCCGGCGTCGAGCGCTGCCCGGGCATTGTGAAACAGGTAGAGCCCGAAATCGAACAGCGCCCCAGCAACGGGCTCGCCTTCAATCAAGACGTGGCGTTCGGGGAGGTGCCAGCCGCGGGGACGGACCAGCAGGACTGCCGGGTTTGGCCCAAGCGCATAATGCTTGCCGCTGTCGGGATCGGTGAAGTCGAGCTTTCCCAGCCAGCGGTTGCGTAGGTTTACCTGGCCCTGGATGAGTTCGTCCCAGACGGGCGACGTCGCGTCCTCGAAATCGGCCATGAAGACCCTGGCGCCCGAGCTGAGCGCATTGATCACCATCTTGGCGTTGGTCGGCCCGGTGATTTCGACCCGGCGATCAAGCAAATCCGCGGGGATCGGCGCAACCGTCCACTCGCTTTCGCGGATGTCGCGCGTTTCGGGCGGGAAGTCGGGCAGCTCGCCCGCGTCATACCTTTTCTGCCGGCCGATCCGCGCCACCAGAAGCTCGCGGCGGCGCGTGTCGAAACGCTCGTGAAGGTCGGCGAGGAAGGCCAGGGCCTCTTCAGTCAGAATTTCTTCCGCACCGGGAATCGCCGAAGGCGTTGCGACGACCCGTCGCCGCTCAATGACGTCGGTCACACGCGGGCTTCCTGCGTGATCACGTAGCGGGTGGTCGCGCCGAGGCGGTCGCGGAAGCTGAGGCGCGTCCATTCGGTGCGGGCACGGTGAAGGTCGGGAAACGGGCCGCTAATCTCTTCGGTGCCGGGCACGACCTCGTCGAAACGGCAATTGCGATATTCGCCGCCAAGAACCCAAAAGCGCTGTCCCATGGCTCTACTCCCTGGCTTAAGCATGCGCGAATTGCGCGGCTTCGGTTGATTCACTGAGAGCCACGGTCGACGCCTGGCCGGCCGAGATGGCGGTGGCGATGGCGTCGAAGTAACCGGTGCCGACTTCGCGCTGGTGGCGGGTGGCGGTATAGCCGGACGCCTCGGATTCGAACTCGGCCTGCTGCAGTTCGGAGTAAGCGGCCATACCGCGGTCGCGATAGCCCGAGGCCAGCTCGAACATGCCGTGGTTGAGGCTGTGGAAGCCGGCCAAGGTGACGAACTGGAACTTGTAGCCCATCGCCCCAAGCTCGCGCTGGAATTTGGCGATGGTCGCCTCGTCGAGCTTGGCCTTCCAGTTGAAGCTGGGCGAGCAATTATAGGCGAGCAGCTTGCCCGGATATTGGGCGTGCACCGCCTCGGCGAAGATTCGCGCCTCGTCGAGGTTGGGATGGCTGGTTTCCCACCACAGCAAGTCGGCGTGGGCCGCGAAGGCGAGGCCGCGGGCGATGCAATGGTCGAGCCCGGTGCCGTCCCTCAGCCGGAAGAAGCCCTCCGGTGTCCGCTCGCCGGTGAGGAATATCCGGTCGCGTTCGTCGACGTCGCTGGTGATCAGCTTCGCGCTTTCGGCATCGGTGCGGGCAACGAGGATGGTCGGGACGCCGCTGACATCGGCCGCCAGCCGCGCCGCATCGAGGTTGCGGATCGCCGCCTGGGTCGGAATCAGCACCTTGCCGCCCAAATGGCCGCACTTCTTTTCGCTAGCGAGCTGGTCTTCGAAATGGACCCCGGCGACACCGGCCTCGATATAGGCCTTCATAATCTCGAAGCAGTTGAGCGGCCCGCCGAACCCGGCCTCGGCGTCGGCGACGATCGGCGCGAACCAGTCGCGCTGGGCGCCGCCCTCGGCATGCTCGACCTGGTCGGCGCGCTGCAGGGTGCGGTTGATCCTGCGCGCCAGTTCGGGCCCGGTGTTGGCGGGATAGAGCGACTGGTCGGGATACATGGCGCCGGCGGTGTTGGCGTCGGCAGCCGCCTGCCAGCCGGAGAGGTAGATGGCTTCGAGCCCCGCCCGGACCATCTGCATCGCCTGGTTGCCGGTGACCGCACCCAGCGCCCGGACCGGATCGTCGCGCTTCAGCAGTTCCCACAGCTTCAAGGCACCGCGACGGGCGAGGCTATGTTCGATCGGCACCGACCCGCGCAGGCGGATAACGTCTTCGGGCGAATAGGGCCGCTCGATCCCGTCGAACCGGCCGGGCGGGGCAATTACGATCTGGTCAAAACTTGTCATGGCTCGGTCCTTCGGTGACGCACTGGATTACGCACGAGAATCCAACACGGGAGCCGCAAAGACGCATCGGCAAAAAGCGTGTGGTTGTCACAACTTGACTTGTGATGGATGGGCGAAATTGACAGAAGTTGCGTCATGTCCAGCAAGCTGTTCCTCGGCCATCGCCTTCGCCGCCTCCGCCGCGACCATGATTTGTCGCAGACCGACATGGCCCAGACGCTGGCGATCAGCCCGAGCTATCTGAACCATCTGGAGCGCAACCAGCGGCCGGTGACCGCCGCGCTGCTCTTGAAGCTGGCGGAACTGTACGAGGTCGACGTGCGCAGCTTTGCCGCCAATGGCGGAGCACGGACCGGGCCGGATGCGCTGGGTGAAATATTCTCCGACGCTTTGCTCAGCGACCTTGGCGTGCCGCGCTACGAACTGGCCGAGCTTGCCAACAACGCCCCGTCGATCGCCGACGCTATAGCCCGGCTTTATTCGGCGCTGAAGGAAGCCGGCCGCAACCCCAGTCTGGCGAGCGCCGGCGACGCGCGCGCCCTGGTCACGCCGGAAAATTGGGTGCGCGACTATATCCAGCAGCACCGCAACTATTATCCGGCGCTGGAGGAAGCGGCCGAAACTCTCGGCGGGGCGCTCAGCGATCCCCTGTCGATGGCCGAGCCGATGCGGCGACGGCTGAAGGATGCCTGGGGAATCAGCGCACGGGTCGTGCCGCAGGAGGAGCTGGGCAATGTCAGCCAGCTTTATGACCCCGACCGGCGGCTGTTCCTGATTTCGGCGCAGCTAAGGCCGGAGAACCGCACCTTCGGCCTGGCCTACCAGCTGGCGCTGATCGAGTTCGCGGCGGTGCTCGACAAGATGGTCGCCGAGGCCGCGCCGCCCGACGAAGGCATCCGCCAGCTGCTGCACATGAGCCTCGCCAACTATGCCGCCGGGGCGATCATGATGCCCTACGGCCACTTTCTCGCCAGCGCCGAGCAGTACCGATATTCGATCGACCGGCTGTGCGGCGAATATGGCGCCAATGTCGAACAGGTCGCCCACCGGCTGACGACGCTGGGCCGGCCCGGCGCCCGGGGAGTGCCGTTCTTCATGCTGCGGGTCGATCCGGCCGGGAATATCTCCAAGCGCTATGCCGGCGAAAATTTCCCCTTCTCCCGGTTCGGCGGCACCTGCCCGCGCTGGAACCTCCACGCCGCCTTCCAGGCCGCGGGCCAGGTCGTCACCCAGCTGATCGAGACGCCCGACGGCCAGCGCTTCTTCACCGTCGCGCGGACCATCGAGCGGCCGATCAAGTCGGACATTTCGGGCGGACTGCTGGCGATCGGACTCGGCTGCGACATCCGCCACGCGCACAAGCTCAGCTGCGCCGACGTCTATGATTTGGGGAAGGCGCCGGTGACGCCGGTCGGGCCGGCCTGCGCCATCTGTCCCCGGGTCGACTGCGGCTATCGGGCGACGCCGCCGGCCGGGCGGATGCTCGCGGTGGACAGCATGAAGAAGACGATCTCGCCTTTCCCGTTTGTAGCGAATTAGGGCGCGACCGGCTCCCGTTCCAGCGCCGCCCGATCCCACCGCGCCAGGTCGGCGGCGGCATCATAGGTTGATCGCAGGAAAGCCATCAGCTCGGCTTCAGGATCATCTGACCTGCGGACCGCGTCATAGGACAGGACGAACTCGCCGAGCGCTTCGTCGAAGCGGGCGGCGCCGGGAAGGACGGCGGCATCGCGAAAACCCGCCGGCTCTGGATAGGCATAGCTGTAGAAGATCGGCTCGACCGCGGTCACCCCGCCCGGCCAGAAGCCGGCGCTCGATTCCTCGTGGCTATAGGCCTCGCGGGTGATGCGGTCGGGGAGGCCGGGGATTCCGCCGGGATGCTCCGGGGCGGCACGGCCCGAGAAGCGGGTGACCGCAAGGTCGAAACTGCCCCAATAGAAATGGACCGGGCTGGCCTTGCCCTGGAAGCCGGCCCGAAAGCGTTCGAACACCGGCTCGATCTTCGCCAGCGCGGCATGCAGGCGGCCGGCGGAATCGGACCGATATTCGCGCGGGCTCACGTCTTCGGCAAAGGGCAGTGCATCGGGAATCTCATTGGGCTTGCCGTTGAAGGCCGATGGCAATCCGTGTGCGTCGAGCATTTCAATCAGGCAGCGGTGAAGCGCGGCGACGCTGCCGAGGTCGAGCGGGAGCAAGTCGCGCTCGCCGTCCGCGACGTGAAGCACGATCGCGTCCCGGCAGAGATCGAGCGTCAGCGTGAAATTTCCGGCCGGCGCTGCAATCGGCTCGATCGCCAGCCCTTCCGCAACCGGATGTAGCGTCGCGTGCCAGCCATGGTTGGCCCAGGGCGCATGAGCGACACGCAGCTTGCCAAGCATCTGGCTGGCGTAGTGCAGCAGGGCGAAGGTCGGGGAGTCGCGTTCGACATCGAAGCTCGGCCATTCGCTCGCCATTTAGCGCCTCCTTGCGTTCGCCCCCCTTTCCCTGCTTAAGCCGCCGTTCGTTCGAACCCAAGGAATCTTCGCTTGTCCGTCCACCCGCTCCAGGCCCGTTTCAGCGAGCAGATCGCGGCCGCAGCCGACCTTGCAGCGCTCGACGCGGTGCGCGTTGCCGCGCTCGGCAAGTCGGGCGAGGTCACCCAGCTCCTGAAATCGCTGGGCGGCATGGACGCAGAAACGCGGGCCGCCGAAGGGCCGAAAATCCACGCGCTGCGCGAGGCGGTGACCGACGCGATCGCTGCGAAGAAGGCTGCGCTCGAAAATGCCGAACTGGAGCGGCGGCTGGCGACCGAACGGCTCGACCTGTCCCTGCCGGCGCCGGAGAGCCCGCGCGGCACCATCCATCCGGTCAGCCAGGTGATGGATGAGCTCACCGAAATCTTTGCCGACCTCGGCTTCTCGGTCGCCGAGGGCCCGGAGATCGAGGACGACTGGCACAATTTCAGCGCGCTCAACATTCCCGAGACCCATCCGGCGCGGGCGATGCAAGACACATTCTACATGAATGAGAAGGGCGACGATGGCGCCCCGAAGGTGCTGCGCACCCACACTTCGCCGGTGCAGATCCGGACGATGCAGAACAGCCAGCCGCCGATCCGCATCATCGCGCCGGGCCGGGTCTATCGCAGCGACAGCGACGCGACCCATACGCCGATGTTCCACCAGATCGAGGGGCTGGTGATCGACAAGAAGATCACGCTCGGCCACCTCAAATGGACCCTTGAAACCTTCTTGCGGGCCTTCTTCGAGCGCGACGACGTCGTGCTTCGGATGCGCCCCAGCTACTTCCCCTTCACCGAGCCGTCGGCGGAGGTCGATGTCGGCTGGTCGATGGAGAAGGGCCGCCGGGTGGTTGGCGGCAGCGAGGGCTGGATGGAAGTGCTGGGCAGCGGGATGGTGCATCCCCGCGTCATCGCCAACTGCGGCCTCGATCCCGACGAGTGGCAGGGCTTTGCCTTCGGCACCGGCGTCGACCGGCTGGCGATGCTCAAATATGGAATGGACGATCTGCGCGCCTTCTTCGACGGCGACCTCAGGTGGATGAAGCATTACGGCTTCCGCTTCCTCGACGTGCCGACGCTCAGCGGGGGAGTCGGCGCATGAAGTTCAGTCTTTCGTGGTTGAAGGACCACCTCGAAACCAAGGCCGACGCACCCACGATTGCCGAGACGCTGACGCGGATCGGGCTGGAGGTCGAGGGCGTCGAGAATCCTTCCGAGGCGCTGAAACCGTTCACTGTCGCCAGGGTGCTGACGGCGGAACGCCATCCGCAGGCGGACAAGTTGCAGGTGCTGACCGTCGACACGGGCTCGGGCGACGCGCTGCAGGTGGTGTGCGGCGCGCCCAATGCCCGCGCCGGACTGGTCGGCGTGTTCGGCGGTCCCGGCACCTATATTCCGGGCAGCGACTTCACCCTGGGCAAGGCGTCGATCCGCGGGGTCGAGAGCAACGGCATGATGTGCTCGGCGCGCGAGCTGCAGCTGGGCGAGGATCATGACGGCATCATCGAACTTCCGGCCGACGCGCCGGTCGGCACCAGCTTCGCCGACTATGCCGGGCTGGACGATGCGGTGTTCGACGTCTCCGTCACCCCCAACCGCCAGGATTGCATGGGCGTGCGCGGCATCGCCCGCGACCTTGCCGCGGCGGGCCTGGGGACGCTGAAGCCGCTCGATGTCCCGGCGATCGACGGGAGCTTCGACAATCCGGTCGAGATAAGGGTCGAGGATCCGGAAGGCTGCCCGGCCTTCTTCGGGCGGACCGTCCGCGGGCTGACCAACGGTGCGTCGCCCGAATGGATGCAGCGCCGCCTCAAGGCCGCCGGGCAGCGGCCGATCTCGGCATTGGTCGACATTACCAACTATGTGATGCTCGACCTCGGCCGCCCGGCCCATGCCTATGACCTCAAGGAATTGAAGGGGGCGGTGTCGGCTCGCCGCGCCAGCGATGGCGAGAAGGTGCTGGCGCTCAACGAGAAGGAATATGTGCTCGACGGCTCGATGACGGTGATCGCCGACGAGGCCCAGGTCCATGACATCGGCGGGATCATGGGCGGCGAGCATTCGGGGGTCAGCCCGTCGACCAGCGATACGCTGCTCGAGATCGCCTATTTCACGCCCGACAATATCGCCCGCACCGGCCAGAAGCTGCAGCTGACCAGCGACGCGCGCAGCCGGTTCGAGCGGGGGGTCGATCCGGCCTTTCTCGACGATGGGCTGGCCGTCCTCACCGGTCATATCCTCGAGATTTGCGGCGGCGAAGCGAGCCGGGTGACCCGCGCCGGCCAGCCGCCGGTCGAGGAAAGGCGCGTTCACTTCGATCCGGAGCGCACCGCCGCGCTCGGCGGCATGGATGTGCCGGCCGACCGCCAGCAGCAGATCCTCGAAAGCCTCGGCTTCCGGCTGGAGGGGAGCGATGCGATTGCACCCAGCTGGCGGCGCGACATCGACGGCCCCGCCGACCTGGTCGAGGAAGTGACGCGGATCGTCGGCTACGACCAGATCCCGTCGGTGGCGCTGCCGCGCCAAGAGGGCGTGGCGCATGCGACTGCGACCCGGTCGCAGATGATCGAGCGCAAGGTCCGCCGTGCGGCTGTGGCGCGCGGCCTCGACGAAGCGATCACCTGGAGTTTCATCGGCGAAGCGGAAGCGGGGCTGTTCGGCGGCGCTCCGCACGTGCTCGCCAACCCGATCAGCGAGGACATGAAATATATGCGGCCGTCGATGATCCCCGGGCTGGCTGCAGCGGTGCGGCGCAACGCCGACCGGGGAGCATCGAGCATTCGCCTGTTCGAGGTCGGCCGGCGCTACCTGGCCGATGCCGAGCGGCCGACGGTCGGCCTCTTGCTGGCCGGCGAAAAGGCGCCGCGCGGCTGGCAGTCAGGCAAGGCCCGGCCATTCGACGCATATGACGCCAAGGCCGAAGTGCTGGCGCTGCTAGATGCCGCCGGCGCGCCGGTCGGCAACCTCCAGCTCGGCATGGGAGCAGGCGACACCTGGCATCCCGGGCGATCGGCGACGCTCGGCCTCGGCAAGAATCTCCTCGCCGCGTTCGGCGAGCTTCATCCGAGGATCGCCAAGGCGCTCGACCTGCCGGCGGGCACGGTGGCGGCTGAAATCTATCTCGACGCCATTCCGGAAGCGCGCAGCAAGGAGCGCGCCCGCCAGGCCTACGTTCCGCCGGCGCTGCAGGCCGTGACCCGCGATTTCGCCTTCCTGGTCCCGGCGGGAATTGCCGCCGACGCGCTGGTTCGCGCGGTCCGGGGGGCGGACAAGGCGGTGATCACCGACGCCCGGCTGTTCGATCATTACGAGGGCGAGCAGGGCCTCAGCCTGGCGGTCGAGGTAACGCTCCAGCCCGGCGCGAAGAGCTTCACCGATGCCGAGATCGGCGAAGTGTCGAAGAAGATCGTCGCCGCGGCGGAGAAGCTGGGGGCGACCCTTCGGACCTAGTTGAGGGCGTTGATCGCGGCGTGAACCCTCGCCTCGACGTCGTCGCGCTTAAGGCCGGGCGGGATCACTTCGCCGACCTTGAAATGGATCGTGCCGGACCGCTTGACCAGCCCGCGCGGCCATAGCTTGCCGCTGTCATGCGCCACCGGCACTACCGGCAGGCCGAGCGCGCGATAGAGGCCGGCAAAGCCTGGCCGAAGCGGCGGCGCCTCGCCGACCGGAACCCGGGTGCCCTCGGGAAAGATCACCACCGGTCGGCCTTCGGCAACCGCCTGCTTGCCCTTGGCCATCATCTCGCGAAGGGCCTGCGCCCCGGCCTCCCGGTGAACCCCGATCGAGCCGTAGCGAAGCGTCACCCAGCCGAACAAAGGCATGGTCGTCAGCTCGCGCTTCATCACCACCACCGGGGTTCGGGCGAAGCGCAGCGATTCGACCGTTTCGACCATCGCCTGATGCTTGACGGCGATCAGGTAGGGGCCCTCGGGAATGGCTCCGTCCCATTCGAAGCGGATGCCCAGCACATGGCGGACCAGCCAGTAATGATAGGCCGACCAGCCATGGACGATCCGGCGCACGGTCGGCGTGCCGAACGGCGACAGGAAGATCACCCCCAGCACATAAACCAGCGTGCCCGGATAGAAGAGCAGGAAGAAGATGAGGGAGCGGATCGCGGCCATCAGATATCCAGCCAAACGCTTATGCGGCGCAGCAGATACTTATTATATTCGGCGAACAGCGTGCCGAAATTGGGCTCGGTCCGGACCGCGTCGGGGATGATCTTGATGCTGCCGTCGAGGTGCCGGTTGAACTCGTAGCGGGCTCGCCGCATGTGCCAGTCGCTGGTGACGAGGCGGATGCTCTTATAGTGGTG
This sequence comes from Sphingomicrobium sp., assembly GCA_035494075.1. GTDB lineage: Bacteria > Pseudomonadota > Alphaproteobacteria > Sphingomonadales > Sphingomonadaceae > Sphingomicrobium. The sequence goes on from DATJHF010000004.1 coordinate 61,819, forward strand.
ACGCACGATCCAGCGCTTGGCTTCCTCGGCGTTGGAGCGGGTGTCGACCGATTCCGATCCGAGGTCGACGCAGCATTCGAACAGCTTCTGCTTGCCGCCCAGCCGACGAACCAGGTCGATCTTCCGCACGGAAGGGTCCGCGCCGGCGATCAACATCCTCTTGCCCTTGCCCTCGGCCAGCAGCGCCGCGGCATGTTCGATCCGGCCCTTGCCGCCGGTGATCGCAATGATCGCGTCGACGGCCGGCGTATCGGCCGGCGCCGGCTCGCCCAACGCCACGGCGAACAGCGCAAAACCGAGCACGTAAAGGATGGCGGCAAAGGCCAGGAACCGAGCGATCATAGTCGCTCGCGCAATGCCCTGACCAATGCGATCCTGGCAACCTGTGTCGCCAGCAAGGCGATGGCGAGCGGCAGCATCAGCAGCCACAGGGCATCGTTCCAGCCGAGCGGCGGAGCCCCCGCCAGCATGGTTGCGGTACCGGCTCCGCCAATAATGAGCGCGATGGTCAGGCCCGCCGCGGCCGCGCCGGCGATACCGCCCAGCAATGCGTCGACTGCAATCTGCCGGACGAACAGCCGCACGACCTGGTCGTCGGTCGCGCCGATGCCGTGCATCACCTCGATCGTTCCGCGGTGGGTGTTGAGCGCGCCCTTGGCCGCGAGTACGATTGCGGCCGCGCTGGCCAGCGCGATCATCACCACCAGGCCGAGGGCGAGCAGGGTAAGGCCGCCGAGGGCCTGGAGCAGCGGGGCAAGACTGGTGCGATGCGCGACGAAGCGGGCGGTCGGTACAGCCTTTTGAATCGCAGAGGCGACTGCCGCCGGATCGGCGCCGGGCTTCAGGTCGACATCGATCACCGCTGGAAGCGGAAGGTCGGCCTCGGCTGAGGCTGGCCCGAGCCATTTTTCAAGCGTGCGGCGGAGTTCGCCGGGGTCGACCTGCTCGACCCGGCCCACGCCGGGACTGGCGCGCGCGGCGGCGATGGCGGCCGGGGCCCTGGCCGCCCCGTCGGCGATCTGGATCGAATAGCGATGTTCGACTCCGGCCCTGATCACCGACCCGGTATTGGCCAGCGCAAGGCCCGCGGCCGCGACCACCACCATGACGAAGGTCATGATCGCGATCAGCAGCGGCACCGGACCGCGCATCCCGCTTGACGGAATCAGCCGCCGCTCGGCTTCGGAGATGGTGAAGGGGCTCATGGCGCCGCCGCCCGCGAGGGTGGACCCGGCGGATGCTTGAGCAGCCCGGTCGGATCGACCAGCAGCCCGTTTTCGAGGCGGATCAGCTGGGCGCCCGATGTCGCGGCAATCAGCCCGACGTCGTGGGTGGCGACGATTACCGTCGTCCCGAGCTTGTTCATCGCGGTCAGCAGATGGAGGATCCGCTCGGCCATGGCGGCATCGACGTTGCCGGTCGGCTCGTCGGCGATGACCAGCTCCGGCCGGGCAATGACCGCGCGGGCGATCGCGACGCGCTGCTGCTCTCCGCCCGACAGCGTCGGCGGCCGCGCGCTGGCCCGGTCGGCCAGGCCGACCCAGGCAAGCATTTCACGCACCGGCCCCTCGATCTCCGCCTCGCCATGGCCGGCGATCCTGAGAGGCAGCGCGACATTGTCGAATGCCGACAGGTGGTGGATCAGCCGGAAGTCCTGGAACACGACGCCGATCCGCCGCCGGTAGCCGGGCAGCGCTTCGCGCGGCGCGTGGTCGAGCTGGTCGCCGAACAGCGACATCCGGCCGCGGGTCGGACGCTGCGCAAGATAGAGCAGCTTCAGCAGCGAGGTCTTGCCCGCGCCGGACGGGCCGGTGAGGAAATAGAAACCGCCCTCGCCGAGGCGGAAGTCGAGATCGCGCAGCACTTCGGCACCCGTGCCGTAGCGCAGGCCTACCCGGTCAAACTCGACGATTGTCCCCGCCAAACGCTACTCCCCTTTTGCCATCAATGGTTTGGCACGGTGCGGCCCGCCTTGCCAAGGCGCGAGCATTGCTGCTTAACTCCGTTTACTGCTTTCTGAAGGCATCGAGCCCCAATGATCCTGACCTGTCCCGCCTGCGACACCAAATATGTGGTGAAGGACGACGCCATTCCGCCGGGCGGCCGGCAGGTGCGTTGCGCTTCGTGCAAACATAGCTGGCACCAGGAGCCGGAAGGCGCGATTGTCGAGGCTGAATCGGTCGCCGTCGATTTCGAATCGGCTCCGCCGCCTATCCCCGGACATGGCGAGGATGCGCTGGCCGAGGCTTCGGCCCAAGCGGTCGAGGAGCAAATGATCGCCGGGGAGCCGCAGCCGGAAGGGGTCGAGCAAGCCCAGCCGGAATGGACAATGCCCGGCGATTCTGGAGACTTTGAGCCAACTCCCGCCGATGAAGTCTCGATGGAAGAGGCCCCTGCAGTCGCCGACGAGTGGCGCCGCCCCGAACCGGAACATCCGGAAACAGCAGCAGGCGAGCTAGAAGCCGCGGTGGTCCAGCCCGAGTCCGTGGCCGGACAGCCGGCCGTTCCAACCGAGGAGGAATTCGTCGGCTATGCGCCGATCGCCGACGAGGAGGAGCCGCGCCGCCGCTGGCCGCTGATCCTCGGCATCCTCGCGCTGATCGTCGCGGCTGCCGCAGCCTTCTGGTTCCTTGCGCCACCCCAGTGGAAGGAGCGGGCCGGGATCGCCCAGGCCGGCGCCACGCCGCTGCAGCTGATGATCACGACCAATGACCGCCAGCCGCTGGAAAGCGGCAACGAGTTGATTGCAATCAGCGGCCGGGTGATCAACCCGACGGACAGCGAGCAGATGGTGCCGCCGATCCATGCCGAGCTGCGCGACAAGCAGACCAAGGCGGTGGTTCATCGCTGGACCATCGCCCCGCCGGCGCGCGTGCTGGCCCCGCGCAGCAGCGCGAGCTTCAACAGCGCCGAAATCGACGTCCCCAAGGGCGGCGACGAACTGACCATCACTTTGGGCCAGGTCGGCAGCTAAGTTATTGAAATTCCAGTAGTTCTGCGGACCTGACCTGACCATCATAGTCGGTCAGGCGGGCCGATCTGCGGGATCCGGCGGACGGGACCGACCAATAGTCCTGGCCGAACCTGGCACCCGAGATAACCGTGATCCGGGCCGTTGCATGGGCCGACGCGGTTGCCGTCGGACGAAAGACGCCCGAGGCCGGCAAGGGCGCCGATTGGGGCATTGCCGCCGCCGCCAACAAGAGGAGAGGTCCGACCATTGCGCGCGTCGTAACCCGTTTCGCGCATCATGGTTAGCGGCTTGTTTACCATTGTTCCAAAATGGGCCGATTGGGCGGCCGGTGATGGCCGTTGCCAGCATGGCTTCCCTTTGCTAGAGGCCGCGCCCTACCCAGGGCAGCGCCCCTTCCAAGGACGCGCTGCTTTTCTCATGAGTGCGGTCGTGGCGGAACTGGTAGACGCGCAACGTTGAGGTCGTTGTGGGCGAAAGCCCGTGGAAGTTCGAGTCTTCTCGACCGCACCAGCATGAAATCCAGGACAGTCTAGGAGACTGTCCGATTTCATACTCATCTCCTTGAAAAATCTAGGATTCCCAAAAGTCGTCCGAGACGACTTTATGGTTAACGCGGATTTTGCACCGCGCTTCCGCCACCTGCCGACATGGCGATCTGCGGCGCCTTCAGCACCCGGATCGCGCCGAGCCGGACGACCGACTTCGCGGCGCTGATTTCGACTGTCCGGTCGATCGCCGCGCTGACGCCGGCCGCATGGGCGGAATCGGTGGTGAGTCTGAGGCCGTAGCGGCCATAGGGAATCCGGTCGAACAGGAAGAAGCCGTCATAGTCGCTGCGGCCCGAGGCGATCACCTTGCCTGCCTGGTCGACAAGCTCGATGTCGAAGCCTTCGAAGCCGCGCCCGTCGCTTTGCACCAACATGCCTTCGATATCGCCCGAGCCGACCAGGCCGATTTCGATCCTGGCGGCGACGCCGGGCCTGGGAACGACCACCTGCAACGCCTTCTTCGGCGCCAGCGAGGGATCTTCCAGGCTGGACGTGTCGATCCCGACCGCGACTGGCATGTAGGGCTGAAGGCCTCCGACGCGGACCATTCCATATTTGTCGGTAGCCTGCTCCGAAACGCGCGGGCCGGTCGTGATCGCGGCGCCCGATTCCCACGGTTCCGAGGGATCGCGCACGCCATTGTCATTATTGTCGCGATAGACGCGCGCCTCGACGATTCCGGTCGAGGCCAGCCGCTGGTTGGTTAGCCTGAAGCCGCCCGCCGCGGAGTCGAGCGAGAAATTGAGGTTGATGCCCGCAGCGACGCTGCCGTCGGTTGCCGCCTCGATCGAGGCGGCCGCCGCCATCGTGCTGAAGCGGCGGATATGAGAGATTCGCGCGTGCCCGCGCCCGGCGGCGGCATCGTAGCCGATCGCCCCTTCCCAGTCGGCCTTGTCGGACGCCGACCAATAGGCGCTTAGCTCGGCGCTTCGGAAACGGTTCTGCGGCTGCACTTCCCACCGCGCCTCGCCTCGTATGCGAACCGGACCGGCGTGGCCGGTGCCCATCACTCCAAATTCAAGGCGATCGTCATCGAACCTGGCCGTCTTGCCGAGGCCATGCTGCCATTCGGCCAGCGTGGTCAGGTTGAACCCGTTGATGTTGGTCGACAATCGGCCGGCGGCATTGAGCGTACGGCTGTCGTTGCCGCGGTCGATCAGCCGGACGTCGCCATGCGCGGCAATCGATTGATGGCCGAGCTTGAACGGCGCGTCGAGCGATAGCCGCCCTTCCCGGTATCGCCGCTCGCGCTCCCCGTTGATCACGAAGTTGTTGGCGACGAGCGCGTCGGCGCTGACGTTGACCGGGCCGATCTGGCCGACGGCAGCGAAACGCCCGGCCATCCCGCCGCGGCTGTCGCGCGCGACCGCCGCCTCGAGCATTGCGGAGCCGACCGACTGGCGCACCGAGCCTTCGACGAAGGTAAGTTTTTCGTGATCGGCCAATAACATAGCGGCAAGCGCCCCAATCGAGGTGCGCTTGCTGAGGCCGTGCTCCACTTGAACCGCCGCTTGAAGATCGGAGCGGGTGAAATCGACCCTCCGGTCGATGATCGGCGATCCTCCCCCGTCGTCGCGGTCGACGAACGTACCCAGCAGGTTGCGCCCGGGCTGGCTGATTCCGGCCCAATACCAGGTATCGCCGGCCGGAACCTGGCTCTGGCCGACGTTGATCGTCTCAAGCCGGCTGCGCTGCTGCCCTTGCGGGCCGTAGAGGATGATTTCGAAGCGGTTGTCGCCATAAAGCAGGGCAACATCCTCGAACGAATAGCGCTGCGAGCCGTCGGAATGGCTTAATGCAAGTAATTCTCCGTTGCGATAAAGCTCCGCATCCCACCCGCTTGGAAGATCGCCTTCGAACCTGGTGCGGTCGAACGCCACCGGGTTGAACAGCGGGCGGTTGGTCACCTCCAATCCGCGGCCGTTGGAGCCTGGCAGGAGGCGGTGGGGCAGCGACTGGACGTCTCCGACTGCGAAATGGGTCGCATTGAGCGGTCCGAGCAGGCCGCCGTCGGGATCCGAGCGATAGGCGGTGACCCGAAGCGATTCGGGCCGGCCCTTTTCGTCGGTCGACAGCATGCTGTCGTAGGACAGGCGGGCAATTTCGCCTGCGGCTTGGACCGAAGCACGGCGGTCGACCTTGAAGCCCGTCGAGGCCTGGTAGGTGGCGCCGGCGTGGACGATGAAATCGAGCGCAGGAGCACGCCACATGCGATAGGGGAGCTTGACCCGTGGCAGGCTTTCCAGCGGCATCGACGCCGGATGGATGCGAGCCGCGCGCTGCTGGCGCTCGCGGGCGAGCTCGACCGGCAGCTTTGCCTCGGATTCGAGCATCAGCACCGATCCCTGGGTGAGCGGTTTGACGCCGAGCCTGAACCAGCGGCCGAGGGCGGCGCTTTCGACGCACCAGCCTTCCGGTGTTTCGCGAATCGTGCCTTCGGCCAGCTTTTCCTGGCTGTCGCCATAGCGGACTGTGCCGGCCGCCTGGTCTATTTCGATGCGATTTTCTTCCTTGAAAGCCCACCCCGAGGCCTTTTTCGCGGCCAGGTCGATCTTCATCGGCAGGTCAAGGGTGGTGAGGAAGTCGCCGAACACCACGCAGGTGCCTTCCGGCGTGCTGTAGGCGCGAACCCCGTCGCCGAGGCGAAGCTGGCGAATGTTTACGTCGAGCAGGAATTGCTCGTCGGGATCGGCGGTCCAGGCCGGGCCAACCGGGCTTGCCGCCCATGCCGCAGCGGCGCCGGCCAAGGCCAGCGCCCACGACGCCAATGCGCCGCGTTTCCAGCGGATGGGCCGCCCCACTTTGAGAGTTCCCCGTTCTGCTCGCGGCCTAGCGGAGTACCGCGGTGGTTTCGGCGAGCGTCACCGGTCCGGTGTCGGTCGGCTCGACATATTGGACCGTGACCTGGCCATTGGCGTTGGCCAGATGCGCCGGGTCGATCGGGATCGTCACCGAACGCTGGCCGATTTCGGTGTAGACGGCGATGCCATTGACCACCGCAATCGGGTCGGCGATGCCGGCTTTGAACACTTTGACCGCGCCGAAGGTCGAACGGTCGCCGGCGCGGCTGAGGTCGAGCGCGATCGCCGGCTTGCCGTCGGCGGTGACTTTGCGGACATTGGCAATGCCTGCCTTCGCCTCGAGATGGCCGAGGCGGATGATCACCGGAATGGTGACCCCGTAGATCGGCCGCAGCTGGAAGGCGACGCCCTCGATTTTCTCCGGCGCAACCTGCGGCCGTGGCGGCGGAATGGCGCGAAACAACATGTGCACCCGATATTCCCCGTCCGGGAGGCCTTCCGGCGCCCGCGCCGTCAGGCGGATCGCCTGCGGCTGATTGGGGGGCAAGGTGATCCGCCGAGGGGCATAGAGCAGCATTTCCTGCGCTGCCTTCTCACCGGCGTTAGGAGAGGTGACGTCGACCAGATTGCCCTCCGGCGTCATCCGGCGCAGCTCTGCGGTCACGCGGTAGGTGGCAACGTCGTCGCCGATATTGTTGAGGATCACCTCGGCTCCGCGGCGTCCGTCCAGCACGACACGGGTCGGCGCAACTAGCAGGTCCCCGACGCCTGCCTGGGCGGAGGGGGCGGCCAGCGCGAGCGTGGGCGCGACCAGTGCGAATTGGACAAATTTACGGGACAAGAAGCGCGACATGGGATTCCTCCGAAACGGTCAGGAGGAAGATGGCCCCAAAATGGTTATTATTCGGCTAACCATAGGGCGAAACCATCGCGCCACGAAAATGGGGGCCGCCGATCGCTCGGCAGCCCCCGGTCCAAAGCGTCCGGCAAGCCGGCGCTTCATCTTCCACTAATTAATATTCGACGGTGACGTTGATGTCGCCGACGTAGAGGCCCTCCGGAGCCGATGCCAGAACGGCCACGGCACCGCCGACATTGAAGTCGGCGCCGCTTGCGCCCGAGTTGGGCAGGGTCACGTTTGCCGGCGCGCTTGGCGTGAAAGCCAGCGTCGCGGTGCCGCCCGAAAGCGTCAGGTTCGAACCGGTCGCGGTGATCTTCACCAGCTGGTTGTTGGAACCTGTGACGTGGAACTGGGCCGACTGAGCGCCGGTGGCGTCGCAGGTCACATTGGCAGCGGCGCCGCAAGTGACTGTGCCGGCCTGGTTGATCGAAACGCTGTCGTCACCGGTGACGACAATCGTGCCGAAGTGCAGGTCGCGGGTGGCGGCCAAGGTCAACGGCTTGACGATATTGACGCGGGCCTTGGCGACCGGCGTTGCAGAGACCGGAGCAGCAACGGCCGGCGTCGCAGCAACGGTAGCAGCGGCGACCAGCGCCGCGAGGCTAACGAATTTGGTCATGACATATTCCCCACTTGATTCGAAACATGGCGGCTGGCCGAGCTTCGCCGCCCATCCGTGTGGGCCTCATTAACCTTAACGGCTTTCGGCTTTGCTCAATGGTATGGTTTCAGCGGCGTTAACTATTGATCCGAACCGGACGCGACTGGGCGCCTGCCTAAAGATAGTCGACGTCGATCGTCACATCGCCGCGGAATTCGCCGCTGACATCACCGGTCAGGTGCAGCACGCCCCCGACGCGGAACTTGAGGCGGCCATCGCCGTCAAGCTTCGGCATTTGCGGCAGGTCCGAGCGCAGCGATTCGAGGCGGATTACGCCGCCGGAGAAGCCCTGCAACTCGATTCGGCGCGGCAGCTCGATCCTGACATAGCGATTGGGCTCTCCGCGAATCACCACCTCGCCGACCATGGCGCGGGCGCCGATCGCCGTGATCGAGCCGCTGACGTTGCGGACGCCGTCGGGCCCGAGCTCGGCGCTGCCGTCCCCGCTGCCGGCCAGGACCAGGCGGTCGAAGTCGAGGTTGACCTCGACGTCGAGCTTGACCGCCGCTGCCGGCTTTTGATCGGGAGCCGCCGGCGCCGGTGTGCACAGGCTGCACGGCGCCGTCACGTCCTGCGGCAAGGCAGGCGCGGCAAGGCCCCAGGCGCCGAGCAGCGCCAGGACGAATTGGGCGGGAGTGCGGCCCGTCATGACACCGACGTAGGGGAGCGGCGTTGAAACAAGGTTAATGGACGTTTCATCATTCGTTTCGGAGGAATGTCCTGCACGCGCCGCATTGAGGCGGCGCGCTTGTCGGAACCGGCCGAAGCCAATAGGAACCTGTCGCCAATGGCCTCTTCCTCCCCGTCCCGCGCAAAGGGCATGTTCGTCTCAGGCCTGAAATGGGCCGCCGCCATCAGCTTCCTCGGATTGCTCGGCCTGGTCGTGGCGGTCGCGGTCGCGATGACGCAGCTTCCCGACTATGAGCAGCTGAGCAAGCGGTCCGACCTCGGCCAGATGGTCAGGGTCCGGGCCAATGACGGAACCTTGCTGGTTTCCCTCGGGCCGAGCTTCGGCCGCTGGCTGAGCTACGATGAGATCCCGCCGACGATGCGCGCGGCGATGATCGCGGTCGAGGACAAACGCTTCCGCAGCCATGTCGGAGTCGACCCGATCGGAATCGCCAGGTCGTTCAAGGTCCGCGTAGCGAGCGGCCATTGGCGCCAGGGCGGATCGACCATCACCCAGCAGCTGGCCCGCAACATCTTCCTGACCAACAGCCGGACGTTTGGGCGCAAGGTGAAGGAAGCGGTGCTGGCCCTGGCCCTGGAGCGCAAGTTCACCAAAAACCAGATCCTCGAGCTCTACCTGAACCGCGTCTATTTCGGCGGCGGCGCCTATGGCATCGACGCCGCCAGCCGGACCTTCTTCGGCCATGGCGCGGAGCGGCTCAACCTGGGCGAAGCGGCGATTATCGCCGGCCTGGTCAAGGCCCCGTCCAACTATTCGCCGACCGCCGACATCCAGGCCGCGCGCGGCCGCGCCAGCGTCGTGCTGAATTCGATGGTCGAGAATGGCTTCCTGCCGGCCAGCGAGGCGATCGCGGCGCACCCGGCGGAGGTCAAGGTGCAGCCCGCAGCCAAGCAGAATAGCGTGCGCTACTTTACCGACTGGACGCTGCCGCAGCTCGACACGCTGATCGACGAAACCAGCGAGCCGATCGACGTGTTCACGACGCTCGATCCCACCATGCAGGCCGCCGCCGACAGCGCGATCAACGGCTACAGCCCGCCCGGAACGCAGGGAGCGTTGGTGGCGATCGACCGGGACGGGGCGGTGCGCGCCATGATCGGCGGCCGCAACTATGTCGATTCGATCTACAACCGGGCGACCCAGGCGGAGCGCCAGCCGGGATCGGCCTTCAAGCTGTTCGTCTATCTCGCCGCGCTGGAATCGGGGATGAAGCCGAGCGACACGGTGGTCGACAAGCCGGTCACGATCGACGGATGGACTCCGCGCAACTCGACCCGCACTTTCGCCGGTCCGGTCAGCTTACGCGAAGCCTTCTCCCGCTCGATCAACACGATCAGCGCGCAGATCGGCGATTCCCTCGGCTTCGGCACCATCGCCGACATGGCCCACCGTTTCGGTATCTCGGGCAAGATCTCGACCTTCCCGTCGATGGTGTTGGGCACCAGCGACGTCCGGCTGATCGATATGACCCGCGCCTTCGCTTCGGTGCAAAACCGCGGCGTCAGCGTCATGCCCTATGCGATCAAGAAGGTCGTCACTGCCGACGGGCGGCTGCTTTACCAGCACCAGTCGAACGAAGAGCGGGTGCTGGTCGCGCCATGGGTCGCGGCGGAAATGACCGACCTGCTGCAATCCGCCGTCCTGTCCGGCACCGGCCGCGCGGCGCAGATCGGCCGCCCGGTCGCGGGCAAGACCGGCACCACTTCGTCGAACAAGGACGGCTGGTTCGTCGGCTTTTCGAGCGGGCTTACTACCGGCGTATGGATGGGCCGGGACGATGCCAAGACAGTCGCCGGGCTGCAGGGCGGCACCGCTCCCGCCCGCGCCTTTGCCGCGTTCATGAAGGTGGCGGTGGCCAAGCGCCCGGTCGAACAGTTCGAGACCCAGGCGCCAATGCCCGACTGGCAGCTTGAGCCCGACGAAGAAGCCTATGGCTTCAACATGGAGGAATCGGCGCCGCTGGTCGACGCCGACGGCAACCCGATCGGGACCCAGCCGCGCGATCCGCTGGCGCCCGAGCAGCAGCCCGTACAACCCCAGGACGGGTCCCAGGTCGACCAGCAATGGCTCGACGAGGTGTTGAAGCGCAATCCGGAGAACCGGCCGCAACCGGCGCAGCGAGCTCCCCAGCCGGTACCGCGAACGGTTCAGCCGCCGCCCCGGCCGCAGCCGTCACAACCCCCGGCCGACCCGCTTCAGCCTCGGCCCTAGCGCCCGGAGCTCAGCCCGGGCGGCGGCGACATCGCCGCCGTAAAGCTCTGCCTCCAGCGCCTTGAACGCCGGGCTATGATCCATATGGCGGCGATGGGCGACTTCATGCGCGACGACCCACGAGAGCAAATGCGGCGGCGCCAGGATCAGCCGCCAATTGTAGCGAATCGAACCATCCGAAGAACAGCTGCCCCACCGGCTCGAAGCATTGCCGACCGCCACCGACTTGACGCTGACGCCGGCCCTGCCGGCCGTTGCAGCGGTGGCCTCGCTTAGCCGGCGCCGGGCCACTGCGCGCAGGAAGCGCTCGATCCGTCCGGCGAACGCGGCCTGCGGCCCGCCGCAGCGGAGCATATCGTCGACCAGGGCCGGGTTTCTCGGCAGGCTTTCCATCCACTGCAGCTCGACGGCGCGGCCTTCCAGCGGGATAGTGGCGCCGGAAACGAACGGCTCGCCCGGCTGGAGCTGGGCAAGCTGCCGGTCCACCCACTCTCCCTGTCCAAGCGCCCAATCCAGCACGGTGCGCCGGCTCAAGCGCCGGGGAAATGTCAGCACCAGACGCTCGCGCGCTTCGTCGAGCCGGAGGCGCATGGCGCGCGCCCGAGGGTGAGGCCGTAGCTCCAGCGGCCAAGCCAGCCCGGATATGCTCAACGGTTCAGAGCGGCCGGTCGACAAGATGCCATTCCAGGTCACCGGCATCGACTTCGCTGACCGTCCACCCGCGAGTCGACTGGCCCGCCTGATGGACCGTCTCGCGGCTGCCCGAGATCAGATAGTGCCAATCCGGCAGCGGCTTGCCCTCCCAGCGCAGGCGGTAGGCGCAGGTCGACGGCAGCCATTCCAGCTCGTCGAGCTTGTTCGGGTCGAGCTTGACGCAATCGTCGACCAGGCGCTTGCGGTTGGGATAGTCGGTGCATTGGCCGGTGCGCCGGTCGAGCAGCTTGCAGGCGACATTGGTCGGAAACAGCTCCCCGGTTTCGTCGTCCTCCAGCTTGTGCAGGCAGCAACGGCCACATCCGTCACACAGCGCCTCCCATTCGCCGCGATTAAGCGACGACAAAGGCTTTTCCCAAAAGGCACTTGCGCTATTCATGGACAGGTCACACTTGGTCCGCCAAGGCGGCCAGATCAAGGCGCTTCCCATGCGAAGGAAAATGAAAATGCGGGGGTGGTTCAAGGCGGGAATGATGGCGGCGCTGGCGATTGCGGCCGTTCCGGCGGTTGGCCAGTCGCAATACAGCGTCAACGGGTCCGAAGGCGAAGCTTTCCTCGAGGCGCTCGAAAAGGGTGACAATAACAAGGCGATCCCGATGATCGAGGAACCGGGATCCCGGGTGGTCAACTACAAGGGATACAAGGGCGACACCGCTCTTCACATCGCCACTCGCAAGCGCGAGCTCGACTGGGTCGGCTATCTGCTGAAGAAGGGGGCCGATCCCAACATCGGCGATGCCAATGGCGACACCGCCCTGATCGTCGCTTCGAGAATCGGGTTCGAGGAGGCGGTCGACTGGATGGTGCGTCTTGGAGCCAAGGTCGACAGTCCCAATCGCCGCGGCGAGACCGCCCTGATCATTGCCGTGCAGCAACGGCAGCCGCGGGTGGTCGAGCGGTTGCTGCTGGCAGGTGCCAATCCCGACAAGAGCGATCATGCCGCCGGCCTGACCGCGCGCGATTATGCCAAGCAGGATACCCGCAACCCGAACCTGCTGAAGCTGATCGAGACGGTCAAATCGACCAAGAAGCAGGTGGCCGGTCCAACCCTCAACTAGGGTCTAGAAGGACTCGCCGAGCGACGGGTCGATCTGCGCCGACAGGCGCCGTGCGGCGCGGCGAGCGAACCGCAGCATTTCAGCCTTACGCCTGGCGGGGGCCAGCAGCCTGGTCGAGGGCTCGCGCATGACCACGGCATCATAGCGGTCGGCAATCAGCAGCCCGGCCTCGCCCGGAAGGAAGCGATCCTCTTCCAGGAATCGGGCCAAGGCGTGCGGAACGGCCCAAAAGAAGCGGTCGCAATAATCGAGATAGTCGGTCCATTTCTGGTCGCCGAGCAGGTCGGCCTTGCTGACCTTGATTTCGACTATGGTCAGCTCGCCCTTTGGTCCGATCGCCATCAAATCGGCGCGGCGGCCATTGGCCAAAGGCACCTCGCACATCGCAAACAGGTCGTGGCGGCAAAAAAGCCGGGTCACTCCGCGCGCGACTTCGGCGGCGACCGGCGGGCCATCGACGAAACAATCGGGAATCGGACTCGTCGCCATCTGGGCTGGATAGAACAAAAGGAGGCCACCCGCAAAGGTGGCCTCTCAGTCAATTATGGACGATCAACGATAGAAGACGTGATTGCCGAGCGTACCGACACGCGCCATTCGCCAGCCTGGCGAAACCCGGCGGGCATGGAAATAAAGCGCCTTGCCCATCGGCGAGGGCTGAAGCTTCTGGTCAACGATCTTGGCGATCGCCACCGCGTCCTTCCAGTCCTGGCTGGCGCGAGGAATGAAGGGCAGCGAGTGACCGTGCACGAAGCTGAACTGGCTGCGCTGGAACACCACGCCGCAGTAGCTCGATGGGAAGCGGCCGGAGGCGGCGCGGTTGGCGATGACATGTCCGACCGCAAGCTGGCCGGCCAGGCTCTCGCTCTTGGCTTCAAAATAGATGGCGCCGGCGAGGCATTCGAGCTCGCGGCTACCGGGGTCGGTGGCACGGAGCCGGGTCACGGCTTCGGCCAGCGTTTCGCCTTCAACGGCTGCGACCTCATTGGCCTGGTCGCCGTTCGCGACCGGAGCCAGCGGATCGATTGCTTCCACAACCGGAAGCTGGGCGGTGGCGGAAGCCACCGGCAACTCATTCGAACCTTCGGCGATCAGCGGCTCGGCGGCCGGATTGACCTGCGCCGGTGCGACCGACGAGGCAGATAGGGCTGCGATCACCAGAAAGGTGGAACGAAACGACACGATCATGAAAACCGTCACTTGGGCGGTGAACCGGCCACTTGGTAAGCTGCCCAAAGGCTACGCTCGCCGAGGGTAGTTCCCCGACTGCGTGGCATCTCAAAAACGGCCTACATGCCGATAAGCGGATGCCCCCCGCATTGATGTCTGCGGCCCTGATTTCGGATTGTTCCCTAAGGGTCAACCCGTAGAGGTCGTTTCAGCGATGAACCGTTCCGGGTCCGGGATGTCCAGTTCAATTAACCAAAGATCTTCATCAAAGCGGACGCGTTTTTGGCTCCAATCCGCCAACGATGCCGCGTCCGCGCCAGCTGGCGGGCCCACCGCTTGCCAGCGATAGTCGCCGGCAGGGCTCAACGCCCGCTCGAGGCAAGCATGGTGCTCGCCCCGGCGCGTAACCAGCAGGACCAGGGCGCCGCGGTCCGGATCGCCACGTTTGACGATGGTTCCAAACCCGCCTCCGGCTTCGGCCTGCCGGACCAGTGCGGCCGCTTCAAGCTGTGCCGGCAAGCGGTCAGGCAAGCCGGTATCCGTCGAGACCGCTGAGCGCGATGTGCGAGCGCATGAAGGTGCCGGTGCCCCGCGCGCACTCCTCGCCGTTGCTGTCGACGATCCGCGCCTCGGCGACGAACACGCGGCGCTTGCCTGAAATCCAGCGGCCCTCGGCGCGGGCCGCCCCGCTCCGCATCGGCTTGGTGAAATGAAGGTTGAATGCGGTGGTCAGGAGGAAGCGATCGCTAACCAGCCCGTTGCAGGCATAGAAGGCGGCATCATCCAGCATCTTGAAATAGAGGGTGCCATGCGCCGCGCCGGCGGCGTGGAAACTATCCGGCTCAACCGCGAAGCGGATTTCGCTCTTGCCAGCCTCCGGCAGTGCCAGGGTGGATTCGAAAAGCCGGTTGATGGGTGCGCTATTGTAGAGCGATTCCAGCGCCCGCAAATGCGCCGCTTCCCCCGTCGGCGCTGAGCTAGGCCGCATCCCGCTCCTCGGCACCCATCAGCACCGCGGCCATTGCATCGCGGCTGCGGGCGCCACGCAACTTCTCGACGATCCCGGCATGGCGCACCAGCCGGCTGACCGCCGCGAGCGCCTTCAAATGCTCGGCCCCGGCATCGGGGGGCGAAAGAAGCAGGAAAATGAGGTCGACCGGCGCGCCGTCGATCGCCTTGTAATCGATCGGCGCCGCCAATCGAGCGACAAGCGCATAGACCCGGTCGAGAGCGGCCAGCTTGCCATGTGGAATTGCCACACCGCCGCCAAAGCCGGTCGATCCCAGGCGCTCGCGATCGGCGATCGCATCGGCGATCAGCGATGGATCGAGCGACAGGCGAGCCGCCGCGATCTGCGATAGCTGGTTCAACAGCTGGCGCTTGTTGCCCGCGGCCAAATCGACGCGGATCGCCTCAAAGTCGAGAAACTGGGAAAGCTGCATCACAAATCATCCAGGACAGGCAGATACACGCGAACAGGGTCTTGAAGCGCCGTTAGCCGCGCTTTCAGCCCTTGTCACTTCGACGAAGGTTCCACCCAGCCGATCGTTCCATCGTCCCGGCGATAGACCATGTTGTACTGGCCGCTGCTTGGATTGCGGAACATCAGCGCATTGGTGTTCCGGAGGTCGAGCATCATCACCGCGTCGGACACGCTGGCTTCGGGAATGTCGACCCTCGTTTCGGCGACGATCGCCGGGGCCGGCGGCAGCGGCTCCTCCTCATCGGACGGGCCGGCGAAGATGGTGTAGGCAGCGCTCTCTTCGGCTTCGCCGCCGTCCGGCTCGCCGCGCCGTTCGCGCAGCCGATGCATGTAGCGCTTCAGCTGGCGCTCGATCTTGTCGGCCGCGCCATCGAACGCGACATGCGCGTCATTGGCTCGATTCGAGGATTTAAGCACCACGCCCTGGTTGACGGGGGCGACGATATCGCAGGTGAAATCCTCATAAGGACCGCGCCCGAACGTCACATTGGCGGCGACGGCACGCGAGAAATAGCGGTCGGCCATGGCCGACAGCCGGTCGGAGACATGGGAACGCAGCGACTCTCCGGTAGCGACCTGATGACCCGCGACCCGAATGTCCATCTTGGCTCTCCTTTCATCTCCATCCCGGCGTTATCGCCCAACGGAGTCAGGCGGTGCCGCGTTCCGAAGTGGGAGCGAGGAAACGATCCCACAAGGGATTGACGATCTTGGCCAGAAACGCGCGATGACGCGCCACTTCTTCGGGTGCCGGCGCATGCGGCCGCGGTTCGCGGACTGGACGCTCGACCGCCTCGGCGGGCGCCAATGCTTCCGACACCGCCGACGCAGCAGCGACCAGGCCAAGCCCGATCTGCCGCCCGCCGGTCAATTCGATATAGACTTGGGCGAGCAGCTGGGCGTCGAGCAGCGCGCCATGCTTCACCCGCTGCGAACGGTCGACGCCGAAGCGGGTGCAAAGCGCATCAAGGCTGTGCTTGGCGCCGGGGTGGCGCGTACGCGCCAGCACCAGCGTATCGACCATCCTGCTCATGCAAATCCCCGGCCGGCCGCATTGTCCCAGCTCATGGTTGAGAAAGCCGAAGTCGAAGCCGGCATTGTGTGCGACCAGCGGGGAGTCGCCGATAAACTCCAGCAGCTCCTCCGCCTTGTCGGCGAAGCGCGGCTTGTCGGACAGGAAGACATCGCTAAGCCCGTGGACGGCTTCCGCCTCACTGGGCATCGGCCGTTCGGGATTGAAATAGCAGTGGAAGTGACGGCCGGTTTCGACCCGGCCGATCATTTCGATGCAGCCGATTTCGACCATACGGTCGCCCCCCGCGGGCGACAAACCCGTGGTCTCCGTGTCGAAGACAATTTCGCGCATGGCCTCCTTAAACACCCGTCGGGAGGCCGAGACAAGTCAGGATATCGCGAACCTGGGCGCGGGTTTGTTCGAGGGTGCCGGAAGTGTCGACGACAAAGTCGGCACGCTCACGCTTCTCCTCGTCCGGCAGCTGGCGGTCGAGGATCTGTTCGAACTTCCCGGCCGTCATCCCCGGCCGCGCAAGCACCCGCTCGCGCTGCAATTCCGGTCCTGCGGAGACGACGATAACCTTGTCGAACGCCTCGTCGCCGCCGGTTTCGAACAGCAAAGGGATGTCGAACAGCAGCGCCGGCGAATCGACATGTTCGACGATGAACCGGGTCCGTTCATGGTGAACCGCGGGATGGACGATGGCTTCGAGGGCAGCAAGCTCGTCGCGGTCGCCGAGCACCGCCGCCGACAGGGCCTCACGGTCGACTGCGCCATCGCGCGTGCTGTTGGGAAAGCGCGCCTCGATCAGTGGGACCAATCGCCCGCCCGGCCCCTGCAGCCTGCGCACGACGGCGTCGGCGTCGAAGGTCGGAATCCCGGCATCGGCGAACATCGCCGCGACGGTCGACTTGCCCATGCCGATGGACCCGGTAAGCGCGAGCGTGATCATTGGCGCAGCAATTGCCAGAGTTGGGCATCACGGTCACGCGGCGGTTTCAGGCCGAAAAAAAGCTCAAAGCTCGCGGCGGCCTGCTCGACCAGCATGTCGAGGCCATCGACCAGTTTGAGTCCTGCCTCCTTTGCCGCCTCGATCAATGGAGTTTCGGACGGCCCATAGGCCATGTCGAACACCCAGCCCTGGCCGGGCATGTGCTGCAGTTCGCAGTTGAGGCAATCGCGGCCCGGCATGCCGAGCGGCGTCGCGTTGACCAGCCCGTCGCTGACGATCGGCTCGGTGAATGGCTCCGGCCCGGTTTCGAGTCCGAATTCGACCGCCAGCTTGCGCGCTTCTGCAAGGTCGCGCGCCTGGACCCTGACGTTGGCAATCCCAACCAGCTTCAGCGCCACCAGCGCCGCTCGTGCCGCGCCGCCGTTGCCAAGCACGGTGACGCTGCCCATCCCGGCCTTGGCTTCGTGCAGCCTGCCAAGGAGGGTTGCGATGGCCCCGACGTCGGTGTTCGCGGCAGTCAGCCGGCCCTCGCGCATCATCAATAGATTGGCCGCTCCGGCGGCAACGGCCCGGTCCGACGCCTCGTCGGCCAGCGCCACGGCATCGAGCTTCAGCGGCATGGTGACATTGGATCCGCGCCACGCGGGGTCGGCGCGCTTTTCGGCGAGGTAGGCCGGCAGCTCAGGGCGGGTCACCCGCCGCTTCCCATAGTCCGCATCGATCGACAGGGCCTTGAGCCAGAATCCGTGAATGGTCGGCGAGAGGCTCTGTTCGACCGGGTCGCCGATCACTTCGGCATAGGGCCTAGTCATACGGCAACCAGTCCGCGGCTACGGAGCGCTGCCAGCAGCTCCAGCAGTGGCATTCCCAATATCGTGAAATGGCTTCCTTCAACCCGGTCGAACAGGTTGACCCCGCGGCCCTCCATCCGGAACACGCCGACGCAATAGCCGACCTCGGGCCATTCCTGGTCGAGGTAGGATTGGATGAAGCTTTCGCTCAGGTCCCGCACATGAAGCCGGGCCGTCTCGGCGTGGGCCCAATCGACACGGCCCTGATTGGCCAGCGCCACCGCGCTCGACAGCAGCATGGTCCGGCCGGAAAAGGTACGCAGGTGCTTCGCCGCTTCCTCGTGGTCTCGCGGTTTCGAATAGCGGGCCCCGTCGACACTCACCGTACTGTCGCTGCCGATCACCCAATCCTTATCGGCCGCGGCGATCGATTCCGCCTTACCCTCGGCCAGGCGGCGCGCCAGCTTTTCCCCGTCTCCGCCGGACTCTCGCTTGACCGAGTCTTCGTCGAATTCGGGCGGCCGGACGGCGAACTCGACACCGGCCTGCTCCAGCATCAACCGGCGAATTTGGCTGTTACTGGCCAATATCAACGACATAATGCCCCGGGGGAAAAGTCTGTGGAAAAATCACTGTATCGTCCTAGCGCGAAGGCGGGGATGACCCAATGCCCGCGATCCGCCAAAATCGGCCCGAGCGGCATTCGAGAGTCTGTCCACAGGGGAAAATGTTCGTCCACAGGCTGTGAATAACGGGAGAGTCTTGCCGCGACTCGCGCATTGCCCCTGAGTCGTGCCTTTGGCGCCCCTGTTGGCAAAGTCGGGAGGCGCGCTTAAATCCGGCTGCCAACGCCCCATCATCATCATCAATCTAAGATTCTAATATATAAGGGAGAGAATAGGGTGGCATCGGCCCGGCCTGAACCTGCGCGCGAACCTGCCGACAAGCCGTTGCTGGCCGTCCTAAAGGGTGAACGGCGCGATCCTCCGCCGATGTGGCTGATGCGGCAGGCGGGCCGCTACCTGCCTGAATATCGGGACCTCAGGGCGACCAAGGGCGGCTTCCTCGAGCTGGCCTACGACCCCGAGAGTGCGGCGGAGATCACGCTCCAGCCCTTGCGGCGCTTCGCGTTCGACGGCGCGATCCTGTTCTCCGACATATTGGTGGTGCCGCATGCGATGGGCATGGACCTGAGCTTTACCGCCGGCGAAGGACCTCGCCTCGCCCCCCGGCTGGCGGAAGCGAATATCCACGACCTCCAACCGGCGATGGGCCGCCTCGATCCGATCTACGAGACGGTGAGGCGGGTGAAGGCCAGTCTGGAGCCGGAGATCACCTTCCTTGGCTTTGCCGGATCGCCTTGGACCGTCGCCACCTACATGGTTGCCGGCCAGGGCACCCGCGAGCAGGCCGAAGCGCGGCAGCTGGGCTATGCCGATCCGGGCAAGCTCGATGCGATCCTTGAAACCGTCGCCCAAATCACGATCGACTATCTGTCGCGCCAGATCGAGTGCGGGGTGGATGCGGTGCAATTGTTCGACAGCTGGGCGGGAAGCCTGTCTCCAGCGCAGTTCGAACGATTTGTCGTCGCCCCAACCGCGGGAATCGTCGACCAACTCAGGAAACGTCATCCCGACACGCCGATCATCGGTTTTCCCAAGGGCGCCGGCGGCAAGCTTCGTGCCTATGCGGCGGAAACGGGGGTCGATGCGGTCGGCCTCGACGAGACGGTCGATCCTGCCTGGGCGGCGAGCGAATTGCCGGCCGGCCTGCCGGTCCAGGGCAATCTCGATCCGCTGGCGCTGATCGCCGGCGGTGAGGAATTGAGGGGCGCGGTAAAGCGCATCCTTGACGCGCTCGGCGACCGCCCCCACATCTTCAACCTGGGCCATGGGATCCAGCAGACGACGCCGATCGCGCATGTCGAGCAGCTGGTTGCGCTGGTGAAGGGGTAAGGCTCAGGCATGCTCAGCCAATATCAAGGGTTCCTTGGGCTCGCCTATCCTTGGGTCAAGGCCGCCCACATCACCTTCGTCATCTTCTGGATTGCCGGACTGTTCATCGTCCCGCGCTATTATATTCACCACCAGGCGACGACACCGGGCTCGGCCGAAGACCGCGCCTGGATCGAGCGGGAGGATAAAGCCCGGACCGTGATCCTCGCCCCGGCGATGCTGTTGGTGTGGTTGCTCGGCCTGATGCTGGCGATCCACCTCAATATCTGGGGCCAGTATTGGTTCACGGCCAAGCTCGCGCTGGTGTTACTGCTGACGGCTTATCAAGGCTGGATCGGATCCTATGGCCGGAAACTGGCTGCAGGACATCGCGAGCTCGACGACAAGAAGCTCCGAATGATGAACGAGCTGCCGGGGATCCTGACCGCGATTATCGTCGTACTGGTGATCGTGCGGCCGTTCTGAGGCGATGCCAGCGATTGCCGCGATCTTGTTTTGGATGCTGGTAGTTCCCCATATTGACTTGGCCCGAGGGCAATCTTAACGCCGTCCCAAGACGGCTGCATCGGCCCGACTCTCCTTTCCCTGCCGGTGCACCTCATCCCATTCGCGGCGTCCTGCCGCAAATATTTGAATTTCCAATCTAAATTTCCTTCGAAAGACTTAAATTAATGCATCTCAAGGACCTCAAGCAGAAGTCGCCCGCCGAACTCGTTGCGCAAGCCGAGGAGATGGGGATCGAAGGCGCATCGACGATGCGCAAGCAGGACCTGATGTTCTCCATCCTCAAGGTCCGGGCCGAAAGCGGCGCCGAGATCAATGGCCAGGGCACGATCGAAGTGCTCAACGACGGGTTCGGCTTCCTCCGCAGCCCCGAGGCCAATTATCTCGCCGGGCCCGACGACATCTATGTGGCGCCAAACGTGGTTCGCCGCTTCGGCCTTCGCACCGGCGATACGATCGAGGGCGAGATTCGCGGCCCCAAGGACGGCGAACGCTATTTCGCGCTGACCAAGGTCACCCAGATCAATTTCGACGATCCGGAAGCAGTCCGGCATCGCGTCAATTTCGACAATCTGACGCCGCTCTATCCCGATTCGAAGCTCACCCTCGACAGTGCCGACCCGACCCAGAAGGACAAGTCCGCCCGGGTGATCGACATCGTTGCCCCGCAGGGCAAGGGCCAGCGCGCGCTGATCGTCGCACCGCCGCGGACCGGCAAGACCGTGCTGCTGCAGAACATCGCCAAGGCGATTACCGACAACCATCCCGAAGTGTTCCTGCTGGTGTTGCTGGTCGATGAGCGGCCCGAGGAAGTCACCGACATGCAGCGCAGCGTGAAGGGCGAAGTGATCAGCTCGACCTTCGATGAGCCGGCCTCGCGCCACGTCCAGGTCGCCGAGATGGTGATCGAGAAGGCCAAGCGCCTGGTCGAGCACAAGAAGGACGTCGTCATCCTGCTCGACTCCATCACGCGCCTCGGCCGCGCCTACAACACGGTCGTGCCGAGCTCGGGCAAGGTGCTCACGGGCGGTGTGGACGCCAATGCGCTGCAGCGGCCGAAGCGCTTCTTCGGCGCGGCGCGCAATATCGAGGAAGGCGGCTCGCTCTCGATCATCGCCACCGCCCTGATCGATACCGGCTCGAAAATGGACGAGGTCATTTTCGAAGAGTTCAAGGGCACCGGCAATTCCGAGATCGTGCTCGACCGCAAGGTCAGCGACAAGCGCATCTTCCCGAGCCTTGACGTCGGCAAGTCCGGCACCCGCAAGGAAGAGCTGCTGGTCGACCAGGGCAAGCTTAGCAAGATGTGGGTCCTGCGCCGCATCCTGATGCAGATGGGCACCGTCGACGCGATGCAGTTCCTGCTCGACAAGATGAAGGACGCCAAGTCCAACGAGGACTTCTTCGCTTCAATGAACCAGTAACGCTCAGCTAGGCGTTAGGCGGCCATGCTCAGCGGGTTCAGCTTCTCAAGCATCTTCACCGCGACCGGCATGGCCAAGCTCGGCCAGATCATCGTCGGCGACCTGACCATGGCCGGCGATAATGTCGTGATCATGGGTTCGCTCGCCTCCGGACTGCCGGCGAAGGAGCGCAAGCGGGTGCTGATGCTCGGCGTCAGCATGGCGTTGGTCTTCCTCATTACCTTTGCGGTGCTGGCGACGCAGTTGCTCAAGATCACCGGCCTGGTGTTCGCGGGCGGGCTGCTGCTGATGTGGGTCGCCTATAATATGTGGCAGGAGCTGCGCCCGACTGCGGAGGTGATCCACGACGATCCCGATACGCCCGAGGTCGAAGGCCCGCCGGCGACCAAGACATTCCTGCAGGCGGCCATCCAGATCACCATCGCCGACCTCAGCATGAGCCTCGACAATGTCCTGCTGGTCGCGTCGATCGCCCGCGACAATCCGGCCCTGTTGTTCGTCGGATTGACCTTCTCGGTGCTGTTCATGGGCTTTGCGGCCAACTATGTCGCCAGGCTCATCCAGCGCTATCACTGGATCAATTACATTGGCCTGATTGTCATTCTCTATGTTGGCCTCAATATGATTTACGAAGGCTGGGTCGGCGGCGAACATATTCTGGGCCTGAGAAACGCGCTTGGATTTGAATGAGGGGGATTCGACGATGGGCTTTGCTTCCGCCGAACTGGTTCAGCAGGAACAAGGCATCGCATTGATGGACCTCGCGGTGATGATGATGGCCGCTGTCATTGCCGGCCTGGCCGGCTTCGCCGACATGTGGGGCGCGATCGCCAGGGACTTTGCCAATATCACCGATCCGGGCGCGTTCGCGGCCTTCGCCCAGGTGCTGATGATCGACCTGGTGCTGGCCGGCGACAATGCGATCGTGGTGGGCGCGCTTGCCGCGGGCCTGCCGGCCGAGCAGCGCAAGAAGGTTATTGTGATCGGCGTCGCCGCCGCGCTGGTGCTGCGAATCCTGTTTGCGCTGATCGTTACCCAGTTGATGCAGGTCATCGGCCTGATCCTGGTCGGCGGGTTGCTTCTGTTGTGGGTCAGCTGGCGGATGTGGCGCGACCTGCGCGCGCCGCTAGAGTGCTCGCCCGGCTCCGAAGAGATTATCGGCGACGAGCGTTCGGGCCTGCGGCCGGCGAAAAGCTTCGCCGCTGCGGCATGGGCGGTTGCCATCGCCGACGTGTCGATGAGCCTGGACAATGTACTCGCCGTGGCCGGCGCGGCGCGCGATCATCCCGGTATCCTGATCGTCGGCTTGGTTTTTGCGGTGGCCTTGATGGGGCTCGCCGCCAATTTCATTGCCCGGTACATCGAGCGCTATCGCTGGATCGCCTATGCCGGCCTCGCGGTCATCCTCTATGTCGCGGTAAAGATGATCTACGATGGCTGGATCCACCCCGATGTAGGCGTGGGCCGCCTGTTCGCCTGACCGGTTGCGGTTTGAGCGGCTGCCTGCGATTGCGGCCGCTGTGAACGACACGATTGTCGCCCTTTCAAGCGGCAGGCCGCCTGCAGCCATCGCCGTGGTCCGGACCAGCGGACCGGACGCCTTTGCCGCGGCCGAGGCCATTGCGGGGCGGCTTCCCGCCGCGCGGCAGGCCGGCTTGCGGCGGCTTATCGATCCGGGAGATGGTTCGCTAATCGATCAGGCATTGGTCCTCCGGTTTGACGCCCCGAACAGTTCGACTGGCGAAGATATTGTGGAATATCAATGCCATGGCGGACGGGCGACGATCGATGCGCTGATCGATGCGCTGATTGCCCAGGCGGGGATCCGCCTGGCGGAGCCCGGCGAATTTACCCGGCGAGCATTGGCCAACGGGCGGCTCGATTTGACTGAGGCGGAGGGGCTGGCGGACTTGCTCGCGGCCGAGACCGAGCTTCAGCGCCGTTCGGCAATGGCCCGTGCGGGCGGCGCATTGCGCAAGCTCCTAGAGGGCTGGCGCGACCGGCTGCTGGAGCTGTCGGCGCGGGCGGAGGTCGCAATCGATTATGCGGACGAGGAAGAGGCGTCGGGAGATCCCCAGCTTCGTTCGGACATCCGGTCGCTAGGGGACGATATGGCGAGCTTGGTCGAGGGTCCCCGCGTCGAACCATTGAGGGATGGCGTGAGGGTTGTGGTCGCGGGACCTCCGAATGCCGGAAAATCAAGCCTGGTCAATGCGTTAGCCCAGAGCGAAAAAGCCATCGTGACCCATATTCCAGGTACCACTCGCGACCTCATCGAAGTGCCCGTTGCGATCGATGGTGTGCCGTTCGTGCTGGTCGATACGGCCGGACTGCGCGTATCGGACGATGCAGTTGAGGCGATCGGAATCGAACGGGCGCGAAGTGAAGCCGAGCGGGCGGAACTGCTGCTGTGGCTGGGAGATGCGCCGGACGCGCCGGACCGCCCGGGCGTCATCCTCGTCGCCCCCAAGGCCGATCTCGGCCACTGTGCTGGGGGCCTGCCGGTTTCGGCGGTGACCGGCCAGGGCCGTGCCGAGTTGGTCCGGGCTCTGGTGGAGCAGGCAAGGCAATTGCTGCCTAAAGCCGACGAGTTGGCGCTGGATCGAAGGCAACATGACCTGCTGGCCGAAAGTCAGGCGGCGCTGCGCCGCGCGGCGGAGTTGGATGATCCGGTACTGATGGCGGAGGAATTGCGCGTGGCCCGGCTGGCGATCGACCGAATCTCGGGCCGTGCCGGCGTCGAGGATCTGCTCGACGCGCTTTTCGGGCGTTTCTGCCTCGGCAAATAGTCGACGCGTTTCACGTGAAACATCCGTCCGTTGATGGAAGCACAGCCTATCTGTATGGGCCTCTGATGTTCGACGTATTGGTCATTGGTGGAGGGCACGCGGGGTGCGAGGCGGCTTGTGCGGCGGCACGGCGCGGCGCGCGCGTGGCGCTATTGACCTTTCGCTCTGACGACCTCGGGCAAATGTCCTGCAATCCGTCCATTGGCGGTGTCGGCAAGGGGCACCTGGTCCGGGAAGTGGACGCGATGGGCGGAGTCATGGCTCGGGCCGCCGATCGCGCGGCCATCCATCGCCGGATGCTGAATGCCAGCAAGGGCAGCGCCGTGCGTGGTCCGCGTGTCCAAGCCGACCGCATTCTCTATCGGCAGGCAGTGGCCGAGCTCGTGAATGAAGCGGGCGTGGCTGTGATCGAGGGCGAAGCGATTGCGCTTCGGCTTGCCGGAAGGACGATTGCCGGCGTGGAACTGGCCGATGGCTCGACTTTGGATGGCCGGGCGGTCGTCGTGGCGACAGGCACATTTTTAGGCGCCACCATGTTCAGGGGCGAGGAGCGTTGGTCGGGTGGCCGGCAGGGCGGCCAGGCGGCCCGAGCGCTGGCAAGTCAGATTGGCGAGCTGGGTCTGGCGAAGGCAAGGCTTAAGACCGGCACACCGCCTCGCCTGGACGGGCGGACCATCGATTGGTCCCGGACCCTAGCGCAGCCCAGCGACCGTGATGCGTGGACCATGGCGCTGGCTGCCAACCCAAACCCGCTACCGCAATTAAGTTGCGCGATTACAAGGACTAACGAGCGAAGTCATGACGTCATACGCGCCGGTCTTGGCCGCTCGCCGCTGTTCGCCGGAGCGATTGAAGGCCGGGGCCCCCGCTATTGTCCATCGATCGAGGACAAGGTTCACCGTTTCGGCGACCGAGACGGGCACCAGATCTTTCTCGAGCCCGAGGGCCTTGCCAATCGCCTCGTCTATCCCAACGGCATTTCGACATCGCTGCCGACTGATGTTCAGCTGCGGCTGGTACGCAGCATATCCGGCCTTGAGCGCAGCGAAATCGTCCAGCCGGGCTATGCCGTGGAATATGAATATGCAGACCCCCGCCGGCTCGAGCCGACTTTGCAGCACCGCGAGATCGCAGGCCTGTTCTTCGCCGGCCAGCTCAACGGAACGACCGGATATGAAGAAGCAGCAGCGCAAGGCCTGGTCGCGGGGCTAAACGCCGCTTCGGTCGCGCTCAAGCTGGCCGAGGCGCGATTTGACCGTGGCGCCTCCTATGTCGGGGTGATGGTCGACGATTTGACGCTTCAGGGAGTAAGCGAACCATATCGGATGCTGACCGCCCGTTCCGAGTACCGGCTCCACCTTCGGGCCGACAACGCCGTTTCGCGGCTGGGGCCGATGGCGCTCGAACTTGGCGCGCTCGATCCGATTCAGGAAAAGCTGGTGCACGGTCACCTCGAGGCGAAAGCTGCCGCGGTGGAAAAGCTGGAAACAGACGTCATCGGCACTGAGCTTGGATTGAACGACCCGGCGCGCAAACCGCTGTCCGAATGGGCTCGCAGGGACGATTTACATGGCCCAGTTCGGGCGCGGCTAGGGAACGGAATGGCTGCCAATGAGGCATTGGACGATGCCATCTACGCGCCCTATTTGACGCGGCTGCGCGGCGAGCTGGCGGCTCGGACCAGAGATCGCGAACTTGCCATTCCCGCCCAGTTCGATTTCGGTCAAGTGCCTGGATTGTCGAATGAAATGCAGGAGAAACTGAGCGCAGCCGGACCGGCCGATCTCGATCAGGCAGCGCGCGTCGCAGGAGTGACGCCAGCCGCCCTGTCTGCTCTGCATTTCGCCCTGGTACGCCAGGCAGCATGACCGAATCAGAAGGGCGTCCAGCCTCGTTGCTCGCATCCCTCTCGGAGTTGCTGCGCACCGACGTTTCACGTGAAACAGTCGAGCGGCTGGAGCGCTACGTCGACCTGCTGTTGGAGGAAAACCAGCGTCAAAATCTGATCGCGGCAAATAGCGAGGGCGACCTATGGACGCGGCACATTGTTGATGGGGCCCAGATCCTCGCCTTGGGAGAGCCTGAGCGAAGCTGGTGCGATGTCGGCACGGGTCCCGGACTGCCCGGACTGGTGATCGCCATCCTTGGTGGAAGACCGATGACACTCAATGAGCCGCGACGCCTTCGGGCGGAATTCCTGCGTCGGACGGTGTCGGAACTTGGCCTGCGCGACGTGACGGTCGCCGATTGCAAAGTCGAGCAGTTGAGGGGCAAATTTGACTTTATCACTGCCCGCGCGGTGGCCCGCCTGGACAAGTTGTTCGGCATGGCGTGGCATCTGGCCCACAGCGAGACGAAATGGGTGCTTCCCAAGGGCGAAAGAGCACAATCGGAACTGGATGAAGCGAAGCGGACGTGGCAAGGTAGTTTCAGCCTGGTACCGAGCCGCACGCATCCCGCGTCGTCAATCGTGGTCGCCGAGCATGTACAGCGGAGGGGGAAGCGATGATTCCTGTCGCAGTCGCCAATCAGAAGGGTGGGGTCGGCAAGACCACCACCGCGATCAACCTGGCGACGGCGCTCGCGGCAATCGGTTGGAAAGTATTGCTGGTCGACCTCGATCCGCAGGGCAACGCGTCGACCGGATTGGGGATTGGCCGGGCCGCCAGGGAGCGCTCGACCTACGACGTACTGCTGGGCGAAGCGAGCATCATTGAGTCGGCGGTGGCCACCAAGGTGCCGCGGCTCGACCTGTTGCCGGCGACGGTCGACCTGTCGGGGGCGGAAATTGAGCTGGTCGGCATGGATGATCGCACGCATCGCCTGGCGCAGGCGTTCGATGAGGTGCCGCCCGGCCGATGGGACATTTGCCTGCTCGATTGTCCGCCGTCGCTTGGGCTGTTGACCGTAAATGCGCTCGTCGCATCGCGCCAGTTGCTGGTCCCTCTGCAATGCGAATTCTTTGCGCTAGAAGGACTTAGCCAGCTTTTGCAGACGGTTGAGCGTATCCGGCTGGCCTATAACCCGGAGTTGTCGATCCTGGGCGTGGCGCTCACCATGTTCGATCGCCGCAACAATCTCTCGCAGCAAGTGGCCGAGGACGTTCGCGCCTGCTTGGGTACTTCGGTGTTTGAGACTGTCGTTCCGCGCAATGTGCGCCTTTCCGAGGCGCCAAGCCATGGCCTTCCCGCCCTGATCTACGACCTTCGCTGCCCGGGATCCGAGGCTTATATACGGCTTGCCCGCGAAATTATGGCGCGATTGCCGAGCTTGGAAGCCGAGGCTGCATGAAGAAGGCGACCGGCCTTGGGCGCGGCCTTAGCGCGCTGATCGACGATTCGGCGCGAATTAGGACCGAGACCCCGACGACTTCGGCCGGTGGCGTGCGGACGATCGACATTGGCCGTATTCGGCCAAACCCGGCCCAGCCCCGCCAAATCTTTGAAGAAGAGCCGATGGCTGAGCTGGCAGCCTCGATTGCCGAGCGTGGCGTGCTCCAGCCGATCCTCGTGCGGCCGGTAGACGATGGCTATGAGCTGGTTGCCGGTGAGCGCCGCTGGAGAGCTGCACAGCGTGCTCAACTGCATGAAATTCCAGCCATAATTCGTGAATTCGATGAGGAATCCCGGGCCGAGGTGGCGCTGATCGAGAACGTCCAGCGGGAAAATCTTAACGCGATCGAAGAAGCCGAGGCCTATCGCCGGCTGATCAGCGGGTACGGCCATAGCCAGGAAGTGGTCGGCAAGCTGGTCGGCAAGTCACGCAGCCATGTGGCCAACCTGCTTCGTCTGCTCGAACTGCCCGATTCGGTGCGTTTAATGCTGTTGCGAGGCGATATCAGTATGGGCCATGCCAGAGCGGTAGCGACCGCTCCGGACCCCGAGGCGCTCGCCAATGAAATCGTCGAAGGTGACCTGTCGGTGCGCCAGGCCGAGCATCTGGCCAAAAAAGTCCGGCCAGGGGCGGGATCGGACATTGGCCGGGCCTCCGCGCGCAATTACCAGCGGCCGGTGGATGCCGATCTGGCGGCTCTTGAGCGCCAACTGGGCGATTTGCTGGGCATCAAGGTCAAAGTGACCCACGGCAAGAGCGGAGGCACGGTGGCGCTTAGTTACAGTACGCTCGACCAGCTCGACCTGATCTGCCAGCGGCTGAGTGGAGAGCCGATTTAACGCCCGCGTCCAGCTGCGCGGGCAATCCCAACCAGCGTCTCGCCCAGGGCTGCTTCATCGTCGAGCGGCCTTAGCATAATCTGCCGCTCGAGCGCCGAGACACGCGACGCAGCCTCGGCCAGCCGTTCCGCCGGCCATGTCGAAAGAAGCCGCTCCACCAGCGGTTTATCCTTCCAGAACAACGCCTTACCCATTGACGTCATGACGGCGTCGATCCGCTCGCCGCGCTCAATTCGGGCCCGTAGCGGAGCCAGCATCAACAGCCGCCGCTGAAGCGCGCGCAGGACCGGCACGGCTTCAGAGCCGCCGTGCGGAAGGCGCGACAGTTCATCCAGCAGCGCATCCATGCGTCCTGCCAGGGCGAGATCGCCAAGCCGCATCATGTCTGCCTCAGCAGAATCCGCGCCGAGCAAATCGACCGTGTCCGGATCCAAGTCGCGCGGGTTGTCCGCGCCGGCGCCCAGGAAAAGCGCGAACTTGGCCAGTTCCTGGGCGGCGACCGCCTGATTGGCTCCGACCGATGCGGAAATGCGGCGCGCTATGTCTGGGGTCACGCGAAGGCCCTGTTCGCGGCCAAGGTCGACAATAAGCCGCTCAAGGTCCCGGCCTTCCGGAACATAGCTAATGTGGGACAGGGCCGACGGGTGCGTCTCGGCCAGCTTGAGCAAGCTCGAAGTCTTGCGCAGAGTTCCAGCAATAGCGATGACTGAGCTCTCGCAGGCAGGCGCCTCGAGCAAGGCCTCGACGCCGTCGGCAATTTCATCCCCGGCCGGCTCGACCCAGATCGCCCGCTTCCCTCCGAACAAAGAAATGGCACCGGCTTCGTCCGCCAATGTTGCCGGGTCCGCCTTGACGGCCTGGCCAAGCACCACAAACTTGTCGGCGTTGCCGAGTCCCCTCAGCAATTGGCCGGCAAGCGCACGCGACCCGGCGTCGTCCGGGCCGTGAAACAGGTAGAAGCGAATGGCCGGATCCGGCCGATCAAGCGCCTTCGGCAGGCTGCCCTTGGCGGTCTTCATTGACCGCCGGAATGGCGGACGAACAGCGCCAGCCGGGAAACCATCTGGTCCGCGATCACTTGCGACAGCCGCTCCTGGGCGGTCTGCTCGGCGGCAACTGTGGCATATTCGGAGCTGACGATATCGATGCCGGCGTCCGAGCCCGCGGTTGCGTCCAGAACGACCTCGCCGGTCTTCAGATCGACCAGCCGGTAGCGTGCGCGCAACGTCCTTCGCTCGCGCGTTGCCGCACTGTCGCCGCGGATCCCGAAGGAAGTGAGGTTGTCGTCGAGCTCGACCTCAAGCCGATAGGACGGGTCCGTCGCTTCTCCCCCAAGCCGGTCGAGCAGCGCGTTGCGCACCAGCCAACCGGCGCGCTCGGGAATGGCGGCGACCTGGATTGTGCCGAGCCCACGTGCGACATGGCCGGACGATCCGCCGCTATACATCGGCTGGAGCCCGCAGGCGCCGAGCAGCAGGAACAGGATCAAGGCGATTCCGGATGATTTTGGGCGGATCATGCGACGATATTGACCAGCCGGTCGGGAACCACAATCACCTTGCGCGGCGTACCGCCGCCGAGCTGCGACTGGATCTTGGGCAGGGCCAACGCCAGCGCTTCGGTATCCTCGCGGCTGATGCCGCGCGGCGCGGTCATTGTCTCGCGCAGCTTGCCGTTGACCTGCACGGCAATAGTCACCTCGTCATCCACCAGCATCGCTGGATCAAAGGACGGCCATGGAGCATCGGCAATCATGCCTTCCTCGCCGCGGATAGCCCACGCCTCTTCGGCGAGATGCGGAGCACCGGGCGCGGCCAATAACAGCAATGTGCGGATCGCCTCGTCACGGGTGGCGGACGGCTTGGCCTTCTCGATCGCACTGGTGAGCTCGTAAAGCGCCGCGACCGACTTGTTGAACTGCAGCCCCTCGATCGCCTCGCCCACCGCCGCGATCGTCCGGTGCAACTTCTTCAGCAGCGCGCTATCCTGGCCTTCATTGCCGGGCGGCGAGCGGACCAGCCGCCAAACGCGCTGGACGAATCGCGCAGCGCCCTCGATCCCGCCTTCCGACCATTCCAGGTCGCGCTCGGGCGGACTGTCCGACAGCATGAACCAGCGCACGGCGTCGGCGCCGTAGCGGTCGAGGATCGGCTCCGGATCGACCGTGTTCTTTTTCGACTTGGACATTTTCTCGACCCGGCCGCGGCGCACCTCGACCCCGGTCGCGCGCTCGACCAGCGCGCCGCCTTCCCTTACCTCGATTTCGTCAGGGTTGAGCCAGCGGCCATCGGGGCTTTCATAGGTTTCGTGAGTCACCATTCCCTGGGTGAACAAGCCCTTGAACGGCTCCTTGACCGAGATCTTGCCCATCCGCTCCAGCGCCCGGGTCCAGAAGCGGGCATAGAGCAGGTGGAGGATGGCATGCTCGACGCCGCCGATATATTGGCCGACCGGCAGCCATTTTTCGGCCTCGGCGCGATCGAACGGGCGGTCGTCCGGCTGGCTGGCGAAGCGGATGAAATACCAGCTGGAATCGACAAAGGTGTCGAGCGTGTCGGTTTCGCGCCGGCCTAGGCCGCCGCATTTGGGGCAATCGACCTTGGTCCAGGTCGGATGGCGATCGAGCGGATTGCCCGGCACGTCGAAGCTGACATCTTCGGGCAGCACCACCGGCAGCTGGTCGCGAGGCACTCCGACCGGACCGCAGGCGTCGCAATGGATCACCGGGATCGGCGTTCCCCAATAGCGCTGGCGCGAGACGCCCCAATCGCGCAGCCGATACTGGGTCTTGCCCTGGCCCCAGCCGGCCGTTTCGGCGCGGCGAATGACTTCGGCCCTGGCCTGGTCGCTGGCAAGGCCGTCGAGGAACTGGGAATTGACCGCGACGCCGGGATCGGTCTCGGCCTCCGTGATCGGCGCCGACGCGCCGGCGCTGGAGGTGGCGACAACCCGGCGGACCGGCAGCTTGTACTTGGCCGCGAACTCAAAGTCGCGCACGTCATGCCCGGGTACGCCGTAGAGCGCACCGGTGCCGTAATCCATCAGCACGAAGTTGGCGATCCAAACCGGCAGGCGCACATTCTCGTCGAACGGATGAATCGCTTCCAGCCCAGTATCGAAACCGAGCTTCTCGGCGGTCTCGATTTCCGCGGCGCTCGTGCCGCCGGCCTGGGCCCGGGCAATGAATTCGGCGACCTCCGGCCGCTCTTCTGCAAGCGTCTCGGCAATCGGATGCCCGGGTGAGATGGCGACAAAGCTCGCGCCGAAAATCGTATCGGGCCGGGTGGTGAATACTTCGATGTCGCACACCCCGCCCGGCATGCTGGTGGCCAGGCGAAAGCAGAATTGCAGGCCCTGGCTCTTGCCGATCCAGTTCGACTGCATCAGCCGCACCTTGTCGGGCCACTGATCGAGGCCGTCGAGGCCCTCGAGCAGCTCCTCGGCAAAGTCGGTGATCTTGAGGAACCACTGGCTCAGTTTCTTGCGCTCGACCGGCGCTCCCGAGCGCCAGCCCTTGCCGTCGATCACCTGCTCATTGGCCAGCACGGTCATGTCGACCGGGTCCCAATTGACCTCACTCTCCTTGCGGGTGACCAAGCCGGCTTCCATCAGGTCGAGGAACAGCGCCTGCTCCTGGCCATAATAATCGGGCTCGCAGGTCGCGAGCTCACGACTCCAGTCGAGCGCGAAGCCGATCCGCTGCAATTGCTCGCGCATGGTGGCGATGTTCTGGCGGGTCCATGCGCCGGGATGGACCTTCTTCTCCATCGCCGCATTTTCGGCCGGCATGCCAAATGCGTCCCAGCCCATCGGGTGGAGCACTTCGTAGCCCTGCATCCGGCGGAAACGGGCGAGCACATCGCCCATCGTATAGTTGCGGACATGGCCCATGTGGATGCGTCCCGACGGATAGGGAAACATCTCCAGCACATAGGCTTTGGGCTTGGCCGAATTGCTGTCGGCATGAAAGCTTCCGGCTTCCGCCCAGCGCTGCTGCCAGCGCCGGTCGGCAACCGCCGGATCGAAGCGGTCCGTCATCTGGCCAAATAACCTTACCCGCCGACAGTGGTGCGGCGAAGGTCGCGGGCGCGGGTGAGGATGATGTCCTCAAGCTTCTGGACGGTCGCGGCAGCGACCGGCGCATTGACCCAAACCCCGTTCTGGTTGACCTGGCGGCTGGCGGCAACCCGCAGCGCGTCGGCGCGCAAATCCTGGTCGATGATCGACACGGTCAGCTTGACCCGTTCGCCGGGCGTGTTGGGGTTGGTATACCAATCGGTGACGATCACTCCGCCATTGCTGTCGGCGGTGACCAAAGGCGCGAAAGAAAGCGTATCAACCGCGGCCCGCCACAAATAGCTGTTGACGCCGATGGTCGTCATCCGCGACGGCGCCAGCTCGATCGGAATATCCTTGTTCTTCGAGCAGCCCGGCAGGGCGATGCCGGCAGCAACCAGGGCAATAAGGGGAAGGCTCAGGCGGGACATAGACTCTCTCTTTGCGATCAAGGCAGGGGGTTGGGAGGCGTTATAGATGCTGGCACCGTCCCGGCAAGCAACAGAATCAAGGGATCAACCCCGGATTCTTGTGGACTCCGGGCAACAGGGGGCGGCGGAATCGAATCCAGTCATGGAACCGACAGGTTCGAAAGCCTATATCCAGATTCGAACAGGAGTCTTTGACGCGTGTCCAACAGGGAATCCATGACAGGCGGAAAGCTGGCGCTCGCGCTGGCAGCTTCGGCTATGGTCATGACCCCGACGATTGGACTTGCCGCCGCCGGCAAGCAACGGCCGCCGGCCATCTCCTTGAGTTTCGACAATATTTCGAACTTCACGCCAGCCTCGGCTGATCCGCGGCTGGCCGCATTGTTCGCCAATCGCGGTCCTTCGATTGCCGATTTCAAGTTCACGCCGGCGGCCGCTAAGGGCCGTCCGTCGCAGCTGCGAGTCGCGCTACGCGCCCGCGGCGCGCCGAGTCCTTCGCGTCCGGTCGAAGTCGCGGTGGCATCGTCGGTGACCGGACTCGCGCCGGCGCAATATGATTTGGGCGTCGCGGTGGGCTGGAAGCGCCTCGCCGTGGCCGGCGACGTCACCAAGTCGACGAGCTTCGACCCGGCAATCGGCAGCCGTGAGACGGCGGTGGTCGGTGTCAGCTACAACCTCAAGAAGTTTACCGGCCGGGTGGCAGTCGGCGGCGAGCGCAACGAGAATCGGATCGCTCCGCTGGCTCGTCCGGACAGCTATTCGCTTGACGTCGGCGGTTCCTACAGCATCAGCCGCAACATCGCCCTGACCGGTGGCGTCCGCTATAAGGTCGAGCGCGACCAGATCCCGGCGCTGGCCGATACGCACCGCGACAGCAAGGCGGTCTACGTCGGCACGGCCTTCAAGTTCTAAGCCAGCAGTCGATCCCGGCAAACCCGTGAAACCCGCGCTCGCGCAGCGCGAGGAAGCGAGACTCGTCCATTCCTCCAAGCGCAATCGCCGGGCAGCCGACCATTGCCGCAAGCTCAACCGCGCGCTCCTGGCCCAGCGATGGACGGCCGGGATGGGAACTGGTCGCATGCACCGGGCCAATAAACGCCAGCGCGGCACCGGCCTCGTTCGCGGCACGGGCCTCCGCCTCATTATGCACGGCCAACGACCAGGGAAGCGGGCCAGTCCGATCGGGATTGTGCAGCAGCGCCGCGCCGAGCAGCTCGGCCAATTGCCCGCTGCCGGCGACGCCGAGCGTCAAGCTTCGTTGGCGGGCACGGCGCGCGAGCTCGGTGCCGAGGGCCAGGCGGTCGGGATCCGCCAGACGATAATGGCGGAAGATGATTCCCGCGCCGCTTGGAAGCCGGTCCACCGCTTCCCACAGCCGGCCGCCGAGCCGCTCATCGGTCATCAGCCACTGCCGCGGCCATGGGGGCTGGTTCGCTGCCATCACGCTTCCTATAGCGCCGGTCATGACCGACCCCGCAACCCGCCTTGCTGATGTCCTCGACCAGGTCACCCGGGCCGCCAAGGCCGCTAAGCGCAAGGCCGGGGACGTAACGTTGGTGGCGGTGACCAAGCAGCGCGGGGTAGCGGACATTGAGCCCCTAATTGCCGCGGGAGTCACGGAATTCGGCGAGAACCGGGTCCAGGAAGCCGCCGAGAAATGGCCGGCGCTGCGCAAGACCCACCGCGGAATCCGGCTCCACATGATCGGCCGGCTCCAGTCCAACAAGGCCGAGGAGGCGGTCCTGCTGTTCGACGCGATCCACTCGCTCGACCGCCAATCGCTACTCGATGCGCTGGTGGCGGCCGGCAGCAAGGCGGGGCGCTTTCCCCAAGTCTATGTCCAGGTGAATATCGGCGCCGAGGAACAGAAGGGGGGCGTCGCGATCGACGATCTGCCGGGCTTCCTTGAGCAGGTCCGCACCTCACCGCTGCCGCTTGCCGGGTTAATGGCGATGCCGCCGATCGGGCAGCAGCCGGGACCCTATTTCGCGCTGCTTGCCGAACTGGCCCGGCGCCATGGCGTCACCGGGCTTAGCATGGGAATGTCGAGTGACTTTCCGATCGCGGTGATGCTCGGTGCGACGGTCATCCGGGTCGGATCGGCCCTGTTCGAGGACTGATGCCGAGGCCCGAGGCAATCATCTTCGACTTCGACGGCGTATTGCTTGAGAGTGAGTTCGAGGGAAACAGACAGCTCGCCGAGCTATTGACCGACCTCGGCCATCGGACATCTGTCGAAGAAGCCCTCAAACATTATGTCGGCCTGAGCGGGCCGGACTTCATCGCCGCCATCGAGGTCCGGATTGGAGCAATCCTGCCACCCGAATTTCATGAGCGGCGCAGGGAGCAGAGCATCGCCGCGCTCCGCGAAGGCGTGCGCGCCGTTGTCGGCGCCGTCGACTTCGTCCGGGCACTTCCTCCCGACCTGCCGATAGCGGTGGCGTCGTCCAGTTCGACGAGGTGGCTTTCCGGGCATCTCAGCCATCTCGGCCTGGAGCAGGCGTTCGGCCGGCATGTCTACAGTGGGCGGGAGCATGTCGAGCGAGGCAAGCCCGCGCCTGACATTTATCTGTACGCGGCAGAGCAGCTCGGGGCCGATATTCGCCGCAGCGCGATCATCGAGGATTCGGCAATTGGCGTGACCGGCGCCCTTGCCTCCGGAGCCAGGGTGATCGGGCTGGCAGCCGGCACCCATTGCCTGGACGGCCACGCCGAAATGCTTCGAGCGCTCGGCGTGAGCGAGATCGCGTCCCGTTTCGAGGAAGTCCGGGAGCTGCTGGGCCTAGGGTAGGTGGCCGCTTTTCTTGCGCTTGGTCGCCAGATAGTCGGCATTGTGCGGGTTGGCCGGCATATGATGAGCGACCCGCTCGACGACCTCGATTCCCTCCTGGCTGAGGCCGGCGATCTTGTTTGGATTGTTGGTCAGTACCCTCACTCGCTCGACGCCCAGCGCCCGGAGCATGGCGGCAGCCATGCCATAATTGCGCTCGTCGTCGGCAAAGCCGAGACGTCGATTGGCGTCGACCGTGTCGAGCCCGCGATCCTGCAGCGCATAAGCCCGCAATTTGTTGGCGAGCCCAATGCCGCGCCCTTCCTGGCGAAGGTAGAGCAGGATCCCGCCGCCCTCCGCACCAAGAATATGGAGCGCTTCCTTGAGCTGCGGGCCGCAGTCGCATTTGAGGCTGCCAAACACATCCCCCGTAAGGCATTCGCTATGCAGCCGGATCAATGGTGGTTTTCCACCGAACGCACCAATCACCAGCGCGACGTGCTCCTCGCCGCTGGCCGGGTCGCGAAAGGCGACCATCTGGCTGGGCGGCAGATCGTCCAGCGGCAGCTTGGCCCGGGCAACGATCGTCGCGTCGGGGGACGTGGTAGCCGCCGCGATGTCGGCCGGATCGATCGACGTTTCGGTGTCGGCCTCGACCAGCCACAACGCTGGCAGCAAGCCGGCAAGGCGAGCCAGGGTCAGCGCTGCCCTTGCGCAATCGGGATGGTCGACTGGAACTGCCTGTAGCGGCCCGATGAGGCCGCGGTCGAAGTCGCGCGCCGGGTCGGCCAGCGCCCTCGCCGCATCACGGTCCAGCCATTCGCAATGGCTAACCTCGACCGGCTCATCCGGGCTGGCGGCTTCCCGCTCATTGGCGAGCCCTAGAGCCGCCGCGCGCGGGCCGCTGAGCAGCAACGGCGCACATCCCTCGGGATCGAGCAGCTCGACCATCGCCCGGCTGGCGGTCTCGACCGACAAGACCATCGCCTTGCCGATCCGTACCGGCCTGCCTGCCTGCAGCGCGGCGATCGCCCGTTCGATTGGCGATGGTGCCGTCACACAGACAGCTCGAGGATCAGCGGGACATGGTCCGAGGGCCGCTCCCAGCCGCGGCAGGGTTCCAGGACCCGGTGTGCGGTGACCTGCGGCGCAAGTATCGGCGAGCACCACATATGATCGAGGCGGCGGCCGCGATCGCTCGCAGCCCAATCCTGGGCGCGGTAGCTCCACCAGGTGAAGTTGCGCTCCGGAGCCGGGATGAACTTGCGGCCAAGGTCGACCCAGTCGTGGGCCGCTTGGAGCCTCGCCAAAGTCTCGACCTCGATCGGCGTGTGGCTGACGACGTCAAGCAGCGCCTTGTGGTTCCACACGTCGCATTCCAGTGGGGCGATGTTGAAGTCGCCGACAATCAAAGTCGGCTCAGCCAACTTTTCCGACCAGCGGGTCATCCGGTCCAGGAAATCGAGTTTCTGGCCGAACTTGGGGTTTTGCGTGCGGTCGGGAACATCGCCTCCGGCCGGGATATAGACATTCTCCAACCGGATCCCGCACGGCAGCCGAGCGCCGACATGGCGCGCCTCGCCGTTGTCCTGCCAGTCGTGCCGGCCGGGATCGCCCAGCGGCACCCGCGACAATATGGCGACGCCATGATGCATTTTCTGGCCATTGAGTTCGTGGTGCACATAGCCCCGTGAATGAAACAGCTCGGCCGGGAACACATGATCCTGCGCCTTGGTCTCCTGCAGGCAGAGGATGTCGGGCTGCTCCTCGTCGAGCAGCCGTTCGACAATCTGCGCGCGGGCGCGGATCGAGTTGATGTTCCACGAAGCGATCTTGAGCTTGGTCACGGAATTTCCTGTAGCGCCCTTCACGGCTGTGTGAAGGAGGGCCTTTTCATGTCAGGCCCGAGACTGACACGAAAAGGCCCTTGCTCCGGGGGCATGGAGCAAGGGCCGACCAAGCGTTCGTCACGCAAGGTGATCGTCGCGGACCCGGGTAACAGGGGGAAACCCCGGTAAGCGCCGATCTAACCTAATGTATATATTGGCCAAGCTGTCGCCAAGCTTAACAGTTTTTGATTGCTACGCTTTTTTGCGCTTCGGCTCGGTAAAGCTGAAGGCGCTGTCCGGCACCGCGACATTGAACCGCTGGTTGCTGAGGCGCACGGTGGTCTTCTTGTTCTGGGCATCGATCGCCGTCCAGCCTTCAAGCCGAAGGCCGCCCGGGGCGCCGCCGCTGCGAACGAATGCAAGCACCAGCGTGCCGAATTCGGGGCGGCGCGCATCGCGGGCGCGGACCACCACCACCTGGGCATTATTGCTCGGAACGATCCGGGCGATACGGCCGAGGTCCGGATTTGGCGCCAGCAGCACCGCCAGCGGCGAGCTGCCGATGGCCCATTTGCTGTGCTGGGCGACGTCATAATCCAGATAGTGGAGGGTTTTCCCGTCGGCGACCAGCAGGGCGTTGACCCCGCCGCCATAGGCAAAGCGGATCTTGCCCGGGCGCTTCAGGCTCAGCGTACCGGCCATCTGCCGGCCCTTGCCGTCGGTCTGGAGGAAGTCGGCGGTCATCGACTGGGTGGCGGAGAGGCTCGTCTCGACCGCCTTCAGCTCGCCCGACGTCGCGGCCGGGGCTGCTGTGGAGACTGTCGCTATTAGCGCCACTGGTGCCAGGGCGCGCGCAACGATGCTCATCAAATTCATTACAAAACTCCCGAAAACCTGCCGCCGGATATGGCGTTTCAGGTTTGAATGCCCCGTGAACCCGCCGGTTCCCCCCTGTTCAGCCTCAGATCGGGTGCCCGTCGGTGTCGATCAACACTTCGCGGCGGCCGACATGATCGGGCTGGCCAACTAGCCCATCCTTCTCCATCCGCTCGATCAGCCTCGCGGCGCTGTTGTAGCCGACGCGCAGCTGGCGCTGGAGGTAGCTGGTAGATGCCTTCTGGCTTTCGGCAACGATCTGGATTGCCTTGCGGTAAAGCTGGGTCTCGGGATCGTCGTCGCCGACCGGCTGGCCGTCGAACAGGTAGCCGCCATCCTCCGGCTCCTCGGTCACCGCCTGGACATAGTCGGGGACGCCCTGCTTGCGCCAATGGTCGGCGACTGCCCGGACTTCCTCGTCGGAAACGAACGGTCCGTGGACGCGGATGATCTGCTTGCCGCCGGGCATGTAGAGCATATCGCCCTTGCCGAGCAGCTGCTCGGCGCCCTGCTCGCCGAGAATGGTGCGGCTGTCGATCTTGCTGGTGACCTGGAAGCTGATCCGGGTCGGCAAATTGGCCTTGATCACGCCGGTGATGACGTCGACCGACGGCCGCTGCGTGGCCATGATCAGGTGGATTCCGGCGGCACGCGCCTTTTGAGCGAGCCGCTGGATCAGGAACTCGACCTCCTTGCCGGCGGTCATCATCAGGTCGGCCAGTTCGTCGACCACCACCACGATTTGCGGCAGCACCTCATATTCCAGCTCTTCGGTCTCATAAACCGGCTGGCCGCTGTCGGCGTCGTAGCCGGTCTGGACCCGGCGGCCGAGCTTGGCGCCCTTGGCCTTGGAGTCACGAATCTTGGCATTGAAGCTTGCAAGCTGGCGGACGCCGAGGCTGGCCATCATCCGATAGCGCTCCTCCATCTGCTCGACGGTCCATTTGAGCGCGCGGATTGCCTTGCCCGGTTCGGTCACGACCGGGGCCAGGAGGTGCGGGATGTCGTCATAGATGCTGAGCTCGAGCATCTTCGGGTCGATCATGATCATCCGGCATTCGTCCGGGCTCATCCGGTAAAGCAGCGACAGGATCATGCAGTTGAGGCCGACCGATTTACCCGATCCGGTTGTGCCGGCGACCAGCAGGTGCGGCATCGGCGCAATGTCGGCGATGACCGGGTCCCCGGAGATATTCTTGCCGAGGATCAGGGGCAGCGACATGTTCTGGTCTTCGAATGCCTGGCTGCCGATCAGCTCGCTCAACGAAACCATCTCGCGCTTGGCGTTGGGGAGCTCGATTCCGATGACGCTGCGGCCCGGAATCGTCGCAACGCGAGCCGATAGGGCGGACATGTTGCGGGCGATGTCGTCTGCCAGCTGGATGACGCGGCTGGCCTTGATCCCGCTGGCCGGTTCCAGCTCATACATGGTGACGACCGGCCCCGGTCGGACTTCGACGATGTCGCCGCGGACGTGGAAGTCTTCAAGCACGCTTTCCAGCAAGCGGGCGTTTCGCTCCAGGCCCGCACGGTCGATATTGCCTTTTGGCTTGTCCGGTGCCGGGGCAAGCAGGTCGAGCGCGGGCAGCTGGTAGTTGTCCCCCAAGGCCAGGCTGGCCTGACCGGGGAGCGCGCCCTTGCCCTTTTTCGGGTTGGGCTTGGCCGCCGGTGCAATTTGCCGGGCAGGGTCCGCCACCGCCACTGCAGGCCGCGAACGGGGAGGTGTCGCCGCCCGGTCGTCGTCTTCGCCCTGCGTCTCGCGGCGCCGGGGGCGGGGCGACGGGCTGGCATCCCGCCGGAACCGCTCCGCGGCCCACTGTTTCTCTTCCGGCCGGATACCGAGCGCGAACCAGCCGGTGACGAAGCCGCCCAGCGCTAGGATCGCCATCAGCGCCAGCCGAAGCGGACCCTCTACCTGCGGGTTGCCGACCAGTCCGACCGCGGAATCGACGCCATAGGCGCCGGCCAGGCCCAGCGCACCGCCATATCCGGCGGGAAGGCCGGAGACGGCTGACCCGGCGTAAAGGCCGAGGGCAATGCCGATTAGCGCCACGCCCAATGCCGCTACCAGCAGCGCGCGGCGCATTGACCCGGTATCGACGCCTCGCACCATCCTGAGGCCAACCAGGGCGACCAGTGGCAGGAACAGTCCTGCGGCAGGCCCGAACAGGAACAACAGCGCATCGCTGGCATAGGCACCGAAAGCCCCCAGCCAATTGGCCGGAGGTCCGCCGGCCGCGGTCGTGAAGCTGGGATCGGTGCTGCTATGGGTGACGAGTGCGATCGCCAACGCAATCGACATGCCCACCAGCGCGACGCCGATCGTCTTGCGGACGAAGCCGCGGATCGAAGCCGCCAGCGTATCTCGCCAGTGGGGCCCCAGATCCTTCTTTTGCGCGCGCTGCGCGGCCGTCGCCATGACGTCAATTCCCCCGGCTTTTCAGTCGGTCGCCATTGTGCCTGTCACCGGAGTCCGGGGCAAGGCTTCCATCCTGCAAATGCGACGACTAGGGAGGGGCCGATGGACCGGGCAGACGTGATCATCCTGGGCGGCGGGCTTGTCGGGCTGGCCCTAGCGGCGGCGCTGGACGCCAGCGGCCTAAGCTCGATCGTGGTCGACCCCGCAGACCCCGGCACGCGCAAGTCGGTCGCGTTCGACGGCCGGACTAGCGCGCTCAGCTCCTCGTCGAAGCGGATGTTCGACATAATCGGCATCAGCGACCATTTCCCCGTGCCGGGCTGCCCGATCCGGCGGATCGAAGTGGCCGACGGGCTCGATCCCGGAGGATTGGCATTTGATCCCGGCGACGATGACGAGCCGCTCGGATGGATGAACGAGAATCGTCACTTGCGCGCCGCGTTGCTTGCCCGGGCCGAGGCAGGCAAGAATATCTGGCTGATGTGGAAAGCCAAGCCGGCAGCGGTCGAGCGCGGCGATCATGGAGTCACTGTCAGGCTGGAAGACGGCAGGGTCATCGGCGCGCCGCTGCTGGTCGCCGCCGAGGGCCGCAACTCACCGATGCGCGAAGCGGCCGAAATCCGCATTGCCCGATGGAAATATGACCATAGCGCGATTGTCTCGACGCTTCGGCACGAACGGCCGCATGACAATGTCGCCTATGAAATCTTCTATCCGTCGGGACCGTTCGCGCTGCTGCCGATGACTGACGACGCGGACGGGCACCGCTCGGCCATCGTCTGGTCGGTCAAGGCCGAGGACGCCGCCGGTTTCATATCGCTGAGTGAAGCCGATTTCGCCGCCGAGGCTGAAGCCGCGATGGGCGGCTTCCTCGGCAAGGTCGAACAACTCGCGCCGCGCTCAACCTACCCGCTTGGCTTCCACCATGCCGCCCGGATTACCGACGATCGCTTGGCGCTCGTCGGCGACGCGGCGCACGGCATTCATCCAATCGCCGGGCAGGGGGTCAATCTCGGCTACCGCGACGCGGCCGCACTGGCGCAGGTGCTCGTCGAAGG
This sequence comes from Sphingomicrobium sp., assembly GCA_035494075.1. GTDB lineage: Bacteria > Pseudomonadota > Alphaproteobacteria > Sphingomonadales > Sphingomonadaceae > Sphingomicrobium. The sequence continues at coordinate 104,072 of DATJHF010000004.1, forward strand.
CGCACGGCTCGGCCTCGACCTTGGCGACCAGCAGTTGCTGACTCGCTACCAGCGCTGGCGGGGACTCGATACGTTCATGGTCAGCCTGGCGACGGACAGCCTGACCCGGATCTACGGGATTCCAGGACGGACGGCGTCGACGGTCCGCCGGTTCGGCATGGGCCTGATCAACCGGATCGGCCCGGTCAAGGATCGGCTGATGGCCGAGGCTCGCGGTACCAGCGGCGACCTTCCGCTGTTGCTCCGGGGCTTGCCGATCTAGGCCCTTGCTCGGACCGCCGCCCCGGCAATCCTGCGCGCGAGCCTATTGAAGGGTCTGCCCGACGTCGGCCCCGCCGGGCGCCAGGCGCTGGAATTGCATCAACTGTACGACCAGGTCGGCTCTCCCGGCCAAGGTTGATTCCTCCAGCAAGGCCTGCTTGGCGCCGACATCGAATGGCGCGACCTGGGCGATGGCGTTGACCAGCATCTCGTCATCCAACTGGCCGACCGCATCCCAGTCGACTGCCAGGCCAAGCGCATCGCCGAAGCGCCGGGCCTCGCGTTCGACCTCCGCCCGCTGGACAAGTGCCAGGGGTGGCGGCTCGCTATCGTCAAATGCAGCCAAGTCGACATCCGCCTGCCGGTAGGCGGTACCGAGGTCGCGTTCGGCAATAAGCCGAAATCGATTGGACCCATGCAGGACGATGTTGAACCGGCCATCATCCAATTCTTCGGCGGCAACGATCTCGCCGAGGCATCCGGCATGGAACAGCTCCACCGGCTCCACGACCTCGTTGTCGATCGAGGCCAAGCGGGGCTGGATCATGCCGATTCGCCCCTGCCCGGCAAGCGCGTCCCGGACCATGTCGCGATAGCGAGGCTCGAAGATATGCAGCGGCAGTTGCGCGCGGGGCAGCAAAATGGCCCCGGCCAGCGGGAACAAGGGGATTCGCGCCGGGTTCGCGCCCATCATGTGAATAATAGCGCCGACAGCCGGCGGCGCTGCGCCCGCGCCCAGGCGTCCTCCAGGCCCGCCGCCTCAAGCATCTGCAGGAAACGTGTCCGGGCGGCACCCTCGTTCCATTCCTTGTCGCGAGCGATGATCTCCAGCAGTTCGTCGGCGGCGGCTTCGCGGTCACCTGCGGCCAGGCGCGCCTGGGCAATTGCAAAGCGCGCTTCATGATCATCCGGATTGGCCGCAAGGCGCGCCTCTTCCGCGGAAACATCCGCGGCCGGCGCCGAAGCCACATCGAGGGCCGCGATCGCCCTGGAGACAGCCGGATGCTTCTTCAATTCATCGGCCAGCGGATCGAGCAGCTGCCTTGCTTCATCGGTCCTGCCGGCTTCCACCATCGTTCGGGCGAGGCCGCCGATAACGACGGGATTGTCCGGGTCCATTGCGCGGATCTGGTTGAAGATATTCTCGGCTCGAGCGGCGTCGCCATCGGCCAGCACCTGTTCGGCCATTGCAATCAGCGGCTCCACTTCAGCGGCAAGGTCCTGGGCTTCTCCCTTGACCGGCAGCTGCGCCAGCAATTGGTCGAGGACTCGCTTCAGCTGCGCCTCGGTGCGGTAGTTGGTGAGATCGGCGACCGGCTGCCCCTGGAACAGCGCATAGACGGTCGGAATCGACTGGATGCGGAACTGAGCGGCAACCAGCTTGTCCTGGTCGACATCGATCTTGGCCAGGATGACGCCCTTGTCGGCATAGTCGGCGGCTACCTTGTCGAGCACCGGTCCCAGCTGCTTGCACGGCCCGCACCATTCCGCCCAGAAATCGAGAATCACGAGGCTGGTCATCGACGGCTCGATCACCTCGCGCTGGAAGCGCTCGATCGCCGCGCGTTCGGCCTCGTTCACGCCCAGTGTTGCCACATATCTCTCCTCGCCGATGGCCCCGCATATGGGCTTCGGCGGCGAGGGCGGCAAGTCGACCGCTTGGGGGTTGCGTGGCCTCCATCGCAATGCTAGGCGCCCGCTCCACCCTAGCCGTTGGCCAACCCGCATGGAGCGGGCCGGCCCTCCGGTTCAGCGCCAGAGCGGGCGTAGCTCAGGGGTAGAGCACAACCTTGCCAAGGTTGGGGTCGAGGGTTCGAATCCCTTCGCCCGCTCCAGATTCTCGTATCGCAGATTGACGCGGCGGGCTTGCGGCGACATCTCCATGGACGATGAAGAGCGCTGCCCAGTTGCTGATGGAGCGCGAGACTCGCGTCCGCCATGGACCGGTCGACCTTGACCGGCTGGGCGGCCGTCTGGAACCTGGCCACAGCCATCTCGAGGCGGATAGCTATCTGCTCCACACGGCTGACGGGCTCCGCTATTTCTATCGCAAGGGGGAGGGCATCACCATTTGCCGGGATTCGGCGGCCGACGCGTCGGAAGAGCAGCTCTGGCTCAATGGCAGCGTCTATTCGGCAGTGGCCTGCATTAACGGCCTGGTTCCGATCCACGCATCGGCGGTTGCCCACGACGGCAAGGCGTTCGCATTTACCGGCCCGAGCGGCTCGGGCAAGTCGACCCTGATCGCCGCGCTTGGCCAGCTTGGCCTGCCGATGTTCTGCGACGATACGCTGGTTCTCGACCTCGGCGACCCAGACGTTGTCACCTGCCTGCCGGGCCACAAGCGCCTCAAGCTCACCCCGGAAGCATTGGAACTTACCGGAGCCCGAGCGGAAGAGCCGGTCGGGACCGGCATCGATAAATTTTATGCCGAGGCGCCGGCTGGTGACGTCATGACCCCACTGCCGCTGGCGGAATTGATTTTCCTCGAGGAGGGCACGCAGCCGGCGATCGAGCGCTTGTCCGGGGGCGAGCGATTCCTTCGAACCCAGGACGATCACTATACCGCCCATTTGTTCGCCGTGGCGCGCCAGTTCGATCGGGCTGAGCAGTTCGCGCACCGGGCGCGGCTGGCAAGGCAAATTGCCATGGCGCGCTTTGTTCGCCCCTGGGACAGGGCCCGTTTCCACGGCGGAGTCGCACTCGCTCGGCGGCATGTCACGGCAGTGGAGCAGCAATGAACGCTGTTCATAAGCTGACCGGCAATTTCACCGAAGCCGACATCGATGAGGAGATCATCATCATGCGGCTCGACAACGGCGAGCTGCTGTCCCTGGTCGATTCGGCTGCGGCGATCTGGCGGCTGATCGATGGCCGGCGGGACCGTGCGGCGCTGGTCGCCGCGCTCAAGGCCGAATATGCGGCCGACGACGAGCAAATCGCACAAGACGTCGGCGACCTTCTGTATCAGCTCAAGGAAGCGGGACTTCTTGCCGAGGAGTAGTTTCTGGCAACCGAAGCTTCGCACCGCGACGGCAATGATGCGTCTGTGCTGGGCGCAACTGCTGGTCAGTCTGGTTCCCTTCCGACATTGGCGAAGCCGGCTTGGCTTGGCGGCGCAAGGGAAACAGTTGGTGGACCATGTCGCGGCCAGGAGCCAAGCGGCCGATGTCGAATGGGCCGCAAGGCGGCTACCGTTCAAAACCAAGTGCCTGCCGCGCGCCATGGCGCTTAGCTGGACGTTGCGGCGAAAAAAGATCGAACACTCGGTCGTTTTCGCGGTCCGGCCCGCCGATTCTCGCGAATCGGCCGAGGCGCTGCATGCTTGGGTGGAAATCGACGGCCAAAAGATACTCGGCGACCTGCCGGGTCCGTGGATCGATACCTTGCGCCTCGGCGCCTAAAGCCAACGACCAGGCAATTGCTTCCGGCAAATGAGCTAATTCGGGTTGCAAATGCATCCAAATTCAACAACATCGGTTTAGACGTGTTAACAAGCGTGCCGCCAACCAGTCTTGGAGGAGTAAGGCGTGACCAAGAAAATATCCAAGCAGAAATGGACCAAACCGGAGCTCAAGCGCCTTGGCGAGCTGAAGGACGTTCGCGCAGGCACCAACCCGGCTTCCGCCAACGGGTCGATGTCGTAAATCTTCGGGGACGTTCGTAGCTGTTGCAATCCGTCACCATGACCAGCTGACATTAGATGCTGGCGCTTGCCTGCCCGTGGAAGTCGGGCGAGCACAAAGATCAGAAAAACCTCGCGGCGCGCCTCGCATCGTCACTCTGCGCCGGAATCGGCGGTCATGCCGGCAGCGCTGAAGTTGGCGGCTTCCATTTCGCCTATCGGCCCCTTCGTTCAACTGAAGCTTTGAGCCGGGCATGGCGCCCTGCGACGCTGCCCAGCGGCCAGATTGCCGTTTTTCATGGCTATTTCGACAATGCAGTGGAGATTGCTTCCGCCCTGGAGGTGGAGAGCAGAGACTGGTCCCTGCTCTACGGGTTGGCAGTCGAGCGCTGGGCGGATGAGGCCGAAAACCGGATCATCGGCAATTATTGTGCGGCGATCGTCAACCCAATGAACTCATCACTTCGGCTATCGCGAAGCCCCATCAGAGCGCCGCCGCTTTATTATCACCACAATGATCACCTTTCTGCCGTGGCATCGGTGCCGCGGGCGTTATTTTCCGCAGGCGCTCCGAAACAACTGAATGACTCAAACTATGCGGACCTGGGCTTCTTCAACTTCTCGGACCGGGAAGCGAGCTGCTTCAATGACATCTTTCGTGTTCCGCTAGGCTGCACCGTCGAGCTCCACCGCGGCAGGCCCCGCGAGATCACCGAGACTTACGATGTTTTGAACATCCCCCAGCAGCCGGTTCCAAGCGATGCAGAAGTCATCAGCAAAGTTGGCGAGCTGCTGGATCAGGGCGTCCGGGTGTGCCTTGCCGGTTTTAGCAAACCCGGTGCGACGCTTTCGAGTGGCCTAGACTCACCGCAGGTGGCCGTTCGCGCATTGGCCTGTCTGCCTGCGGGCCAAAAGTTGCCGACCTTCACCTTTCATCCGCAAACAGGCTTTGATCGTGCTCCGCGCTGGAAGAATGGAGACGAGCGCCCGATGGTCGAGGCATTCGCAGCCCTTCATCCGGGACTGGAGCCCCATTTTACCTCAAACGAAGGGTATGATCCCCTTTATCGCCAGAGCGAGATGTTCCACCTGGCGGGCTGCGCGGCGCCCTATCAAGGTACCATGTACGTCTTTCATGGCATCTTGGCCGAAGCATCAAAACAATCGTGCGATCTGCTTCTTTTGGCGGACAACGGCAATCGAACGTTCAGCGACAAGGGGTTGAACGGCTTCGTCGAATATTTTCTCAAGGGACGGTGGCGTCAGCTCTGGCTGGCGCTCACTCGGCCGGCGATCCATCAGGGGGGGATTGCGCAAAGGTTTGTCGTGCGCACGCTGTCGGCATTCCTGCCTCTCTCCGCCTGGCACTCGTTGCGGCCAATGCTGACCAGGCGCTTGCACTTGATCGAATTGATGCAGCCATTTTCGGCCAGCTTTCTCGCCTCATCGGGCGCAAGGACGCGCTTGAAGAAGTCGGGACGATTTCCAGGGCGGCATCAGCCATGGAGCCGCCGTCATTTGCGCAAATTCATGTTTAATGACGAAGACTGGCTGGCGGATGTCTATCAAGCGTTCGAGCAAATGTATGGGATTCCCTTGCGCGACCCGACCGCATATCGGCCGTTCGTTGAATATTGCCTCGGTCTTCCGACAAAAATGTTCATGCGCGATGGCGAGCTGCGATGGCTCGCAAGGCAAATGGCCAAGGGAATCATGCCCGAGGAGCAGCGAGTGAACCAGCTCGACGGCTATTGGGATACCGACTGGCGCATTCGGCTAGGCCCGAGGCGCAAAGAGTTTCTCGACGAACTCAAACGTCTGGAAGACGACGACAGAATCGGGTCCATGCTGGATATCCCTCGCCTTCGCGCAGCAATTGAAAACTGGCCCGCGGAGGGTGAAACCGATCACCAGAAAACGCATGGCCCGGCATTGGCTGTTCCCGCAGCTCTGCTCACCGCGCGCTTCATTCAATATGTCGAAGGTAGAAACACCCCTAATCCGCAGGCCCAAGTAGCCGAAGCGATCGACTAGGGTGCAAGGGATTGCTCACCGCCGAGTCCAATTGAGCCCTCGCTGCCTGTTGGCGACAAACCGGTTGGCCAAATCATTGTAGAAAAATGATACCGTCGAAGCCGCCCAGAATTTCCTCCGCCGCATACGTACGCGAATGAAACCGCCCGCTCGCTCGAGTGCCCCGGCCTCCCAGTCCGCCGAATAAGCGATCACGACTGCTCGATCGGGCTGGCCGGCCGCCGCGGCGAGGCGCTCAGCCACTTGTTGAAAGACCGGGCCGGAGAATGGGCTGTACATGAAGACGAACAGGTTGCCCTTCGGCCATCCAAACTTACGCGCATCGGCATGAACAACTTTCAGTCGCCCGTCCGAGCGACCCTCCGCCCATCGCCTCAGATTCTGCTTCGCCACGCGACACAATGCGAGGTCGGCCTCGACACCGATAATTTCCTTGAACGGATAGTCCGCCGCAGCAATCAAGATCCGCCCCTTGCCACAACCCAGATCGATGAACGTAAAGCTGTTGGGATCGACGCCCGATTTCCTGACCATTCGCCTAAACAGGGCCGGATTGGTCGGCGCGTATTCGCCGGCGTGTTCGCGAAGCTCCGTCGACATTCCGGTGAGACCCTGACGGCCGATCTTTTCGTTCGTCTCAATTCCGAGGCGGCGATCCAATCGTCGGCCAGCCCACTGCCTGCGGAACGCCAGTACGCGGTCGATAATCGTCGAGGTCATCGACGCCGGAAATGCCCAGACCCGCGGTTCAATGCAAACGGCGCGTGGCGGAGAGAAGAAGAAAGTGGGACGAAATGTCTCGAAGGGCGCAACCAACCCTAGAAAAGCATCGGGGCCGCCCCGTCTCCGGAACAGCCCCGCATGAGCCGCAGATCTGGATCCCGGCCTTCGCCGGGAGAACCCTAACGGGTCACTTGATCTTGGCTTCCTTGAACTCGACATGCTTGCGCGCGACCGGGTCGTACTTGCGGAACGACATCTTCTCGGTCTGGTTGCGCGGGTTCTTCTTGGTCACATAGAAAAAGCCGGTGTCAGCCGTGCTGACCAGCTTGATCTTGATGGTTGCCGGCTTGGCCATCGCGAAAATCCTGTAGCGCTAGAAAAAATGAAGGCGGGCCGTAAGGCACCGCCCGAACCGCGCCCCAATGGCGATTGGGGCCGATTCTGTCAAGTGAAAGGCCCTGGTCCCCTTTGACTCCCCGTTAACCATTTTCAGCGAGCCTTGCCCGGTGAACGGAGAATCACTGATGGATGCCCTCGATTCGCTCAACATCGTCCGCTTGCGGCTCGGCGAGCGCATTGCCGAGATTGAGGACCGTGTCGCGCGGCTCAAGCCAGTCGACATTTGCGCCAAGATGGAAGCAATTCGCACCCTTGCCGCCGAGCATGGCATGGCGGCGATGGAGGGACTGGCCGACTATGGCGCGCATCATGCGCTGATGCCCGGCCATGTCGCCGCGACCCGCGCCTGCCTTGAACATATGGGGGAAGCGATGTTCAGCGACGGCGGACTTCACGACCGCGAATCGATCCTCGCTGCGCTTGCCATCCGGTTGCACTAGGCACCAGCACCCGGTTTCGAGCATTCTAGGGCGCGATGCGCGCCTTTTCCCAGCTACTCGATGACCTCGTCTATACCAGGTCGCGCAATTCCAAGCTCAAGCTGATCGGCGACTATCTTAAGGAAACGCCCGATCCCGATCGCGGCATAGCGCTGGCCGCACTGACCGGAACCCTCGACATACCCGCGGTCAAGCCATCGCAGGTCCGGCAGCTGGCGGAAGCACGGGTCGATCACGTCCTGCTCTATATGAGCCGCGACTATGTCGGCGACATGGCCGAAACGGTTTCACTGTTGTGGCCGGCGCCGGACGGTGAGGATTGTGCACTCGACGACGGCACGATCCGTATTTCGGACGCGGTTGACCGGCTGCGCCTGGCCAGCCGTGCCGACGCGCCTGCCATTCTGGCGAACATGCTGGATCATCTCGACGTGTCGGGCCGGTTCGCGCTGCTAAAGCTCGCCACCGGCGCGCTGCGCGTCGGCATTTCCGCGCGCCTCGCAAAGCAGGCACTGGCCAACGCGTTCGGGCTCGAGGTCGAGCAGGTCGAAGAGGTATGGCATGGGCTGAAACCTCCCTACCGCGAGCTGTTCGACTGGGGCGAAGGCAGGGCGCCGCAGCCGACGTCGCGCGACATCCCCGTGTTTCGGCCGTTCATGCTCGCTCATCCGCTGGAAGAAGCGCGGGTCAGCCTCGATGATTTTGCTGCCGAGTGGAAGTGGGACGGCATACGCGTCCAGCTGGTTCATGCCGGCGGACAGACCCGGCTTTACAGCCGTACGGGCGACGACATCAGTGCGAGCTTCCCAGACGTCGCGTCCGCTTTCGCGTTGCCCGCGGTGCTTGACGGTGAACTGCTGGTGCGGGGCGAAGCGCAAGGCGCGGACGCCCATGGCGGCGCCGCAGCCAGCTTTAACGCACTTCAGCAGCGGCTGGGGAGAAAGAATGTCAGCGTCAAGATGCAGGGCCAATATCCTGCATTCGTCCGGCTGTACGACATATTGTTCGACGGCGATGAGGATCTGCGGCCGCTGCCATGGGCCGACCGGCGCGCGCGGCTCGAATCCCTGGCCGGCAGGCTCGACCAGTTACGCTTCGACTTGTCGATGCTGATAGAGGCCGGCAGCTTCGAGGCGCTGGAGGAAATGCGGCTCGGCGTACGGAGCGAAGGTGTCGAGGGCATGATGCTGAAACGCCGCGACTCGCCCTATGTCGCGGGACGCAAGACCGGCCTGTGGTACAAGTGGAAGCGCGACCCGCTCACGGCCGACTGCGTGTTGATGTATGCCCAGCGAGGCTCGGGCAAGCGGTCCAGCTACTATAGCGACTTCACCTTCGGCTGCTGGACCGATGGCGGCGAGCTGCTGCCGGTCGGAAAGGCCTATTTCGGCTTTACCGACGACGAGTTGAAATGGCTCGATCGCCACGTCCGCAATCACACCGTCAACCGGTTCGGACCAGTCCGCGAGGTCGACAGGAGCCTGGTCTTGGAAGTGGCGTTCGATTCCATTCACCGCTCGACGCGGCACAAATCGGGTCTCGCCATGCGCTTCCCGCGGATAAGCCGGATCCGCACCGACAAACCAGCAAACGAGGCCGACCATATTGCTACGCTGCTGGCACTTGCCACCTGACTCCGACCAGTTAGGTTGCGGCAACTTTCGGGGAGGAAATCCATGTTTCGTTCGGCCGCATTCATCGCCGCCTTGCTGGCTGGCGCATCAGCCAATGCCGAAACTTATGCCGTCCAGGCCGGCCGGCTGATTGTCGACGCCGCAAGCCCCGAACGCGGGCCGTCGACTGTCGTCGTCGCAAACGGGCGCATCGCGCGGATCGAGGACGGATTCACCACGCCCGCGGGTGCCATCGTCGTCGACCAGCGCGGCCGTACCGTCCTGCCCGGCCTGATCGATGTCCATGTCCATCTTACCCAAAACAGCGGCGAGCCCTGGTACATCGGCTTCACCAAGAAATACTCGAATGCCTATTCGACCACGCTCGGCCTGACGCATGCGCTCGATATGGCGCGCGCCGGATTCACTACGGTGCGCGATCTGGGTGGCGAAACGAGCGCGGTGATTGCGATGCGCGATGCGGTTGGGGAAGGCCGGTTTCCGGGCCCGCGCATCAAGGTATCCGGCGCGCCGCTTTCGATCATCGGAGGTCACGCTGACGAGGCGACAGGCCTGCCGCCGGAAATGGCGGAGGCGGTGAATGAGGCGCACCTCAATCCATCGGTCTGCACCGGCGCGGAGGAATGCCAGAAGGTGGTTCGCCAGCTCGCCGCGGCGGGTGTCGACGTCATCAAGATCATGGCAACGGGCGGCGTCCTGGATCCCGGCGCAAGCGGACTGGAGCAGCATTTCACCGATGCCGAGATGAAGGCCATTTGCGACATGGCCCACTCATTGGGGCTGAAGGTTGCCGCTCACGCCCATGGTGCGCGCGGCATTCTCGGCGCGACGTTGGCCGGCGTCGATTCGATCGAACATGGTACGTTTATCGACCAGGCCGGCGCCAATGCGATGAAGGCGCGGGGAACCTATTACTCCGCCACCTTGATGGCCTTTAGCGGCGTGCAGGGCCTGATCGGCACCGGCAAACTCGCGCCGGAATCCGAGGCGAAAGCGAAGATGACGTTCGATGTCTGGGGCAAGGGCCTCAATCTCGCCTATCGCACCGGGGTCAAGATCGCGCTTGGGACGGATAGTGCGGTCGCACCGCACAATCTTGCCAATCGCGAGCTCGGACTGATGGTGAGCAAGGGCGGCATGACCCCGCGCGACGCCCTCATTGCTGCGACCAAGGGCGGCGCGGACCTGCTCGACCTAAAGAATGAAACCGGCACGCTCGAACCCGGCAAGTCCGCCGACCTAATCGCGGTCGACGGCGATCCGCTGGCCGATCCCGCTGCCGTAACCCACGTCGGCTATGTGATGGTGATGGGCAAGCCGATCCCGATGCAGTGACGGCCAACCACTGAAAAGCCCGCCCGGATTGCTCCGGGCGGGCCCATCTGTCCCCGCTCAGTTAGGCGGTTAGGCGAGCGGCTGCAGGTTCACCGCTGCATATTTGCCGCGCCGGTCGACTTCGATGTCGAACTCGAACCGGTCGCCTTCGTTGATCGTCGGCAGGCCGGCGCGCTCGACCGCCGAAATGTGTACGAATGCGTCAGGCTGCCCGTCATCACGGCTGATAAAGCCGAAGCCCTTCATCGAGTTGAAGAACTTGACGGTGCCCTGGGCCTTTTCGCCGGTTAGCTGCCGCTGAGGGCCGCCGCCGAAACCGCCGCCGGCGCCGCCTTCGCGCGGAGCGGCCGAGCGAACGACTTCCATCGGCTCACCCTCAATCTTGAGGTTGGTCGCCGAAATTCGGCCACCGCGATCGACCAGCGTGAAGTCCAGCGGCTGGCCGTCGGCAAGGTCGGTCAGACCGGCCTGCTCGACCGCGGAAATGTGAACGAACACATCTTCGCCGCCATCGTCGCGAACAATAAAGCCAAAGCCCTTCTGCGGGTTGAAGAATTTGACGACGCCCTTGCCTTCGCCAACGACCTGGGGAGGCATACCGCCACCCGCGCCGCCGCGGAAACCGCCGCCGCCGCCGCCGCCGCCGCCGAAGCCGCCACCGCCGCCGCCGCGATATCCACCGCCGCCGCCGCCGCCGAAGCCTCCGCCGCCGCCGGCGCGATACCCGCCGCCGCCGCCGCCGCGGTCGCCAAAGCCACCGCCGAAGCCGCCACGGTCGCTAGGACCGCGGTCGAATCCTCCGAATTCCTCGCCACCACCGAAACTGTCGCGCTTGTCACGGCCGCGTCCACCGCGGTCACCCTTACGCCCTCGATCGAAACCCATAAAAATTCAAACTCTCTTGTGCCCCTCAAAATCAATAACCAACGCGCTGGGCCTGTGGCGCAACCGGCAGAACGCGCAGAATCATCTACACGTACGCCACAGTCCCTACAGGAAAAATGGCGCATATCCTAGAGACTCCATGGTTAAGGCTGGCAAGCGCCACCCCGATGCGACTAGAGGGGTAGGAAATACATGCCGTCACTGCCGGTTCAGGCGGTGCCGGTAAACAGCGACCGGGACTGTCATGGCGATCCATTTTCATGAAGAAGACTTGCCGTCGGCCAATCTGTTCAATGCGGAGGCGGCAATTGCGGTGGATACCGAGGCGATGGGACTCGTGCCGGGCCGCGACCGGCTATGCCTGGTGCAGCTATCCGACGGATCCGGCGACGAGCATCTGGTGCGGTTCGCTCCCGACAGCGATTTCGCCGCGCCAAACCTGAAGGCGCTGCTGGCGGATCCCGACCGGCTCAAACTCTATCACTTCGCTCGGTTCGACGTGGCGATCATTCGCGCCTATCTCGGAATCATGGCCGCGCCGCTCTATTGCACAAGGACCGCCTCGCGGCTGGTGCGGACCTACACCGACCGGCACGGCCTCAAGGAACTCGTCAAGGAATTGATCGGGACCGATCTTTCGAAGCAGCAGCAGACCAGCGACTGGGGCGCTGCGGAGATCAATGACGCCCAGCGCGAATATGCCGCCAGCGACGTCCGCTACCTGCATCGGTTGAAGGAGCAGCTGGACGTGCGCCTCGCCCGCGAGAATCGCGAGGATCTCGCCCAAGCCTGTTTCGACTTCATTCCCGCCCGGGCGCTGCTCGACTTGGCCGGTTGGGCCGAGGCCGACATCTTTGCCCATGATGGCTGAGCGACGTGTCCGAGGCAGCCGCCAGAAAGCATGAAATCAAGCGCCACTGGGCCGAGCCCGGCGGACGCCACGATGCCGTTATCCGCGCCACCAAATATGGTTTGCCGGTGATCATCCTGGTGTTGCTGATCCTGTTGGCGATTGCGCCGTTCGAGCGGCGCGGCGACGTCGGCTTCATCCTCGACAAGAACAAGGTCGCCGAAGCCAAGGAGCGAATGCGGGTCGAACAGGCGCGTTACGTCGGCGAGGACAATAAGGGCCAGAAGTTCGAAATCGTCGCCGACCGGGCGGTCCAGCAATCGAGCAACGTACCGGTCGTCAATATCGAGGGCGTGCGGGCGCGGCTCAACCTGTCTCGCGGGCCGCTCAACATCGCCGCCTTGAAAGGGCGCTACGATCTGGAGGGCGAGGCAGTGTCGGTTGATGGGCCTGTCCACGTCGTCGGGCCCGATGGATACAGCTTGTTGACGCGCGACGTGCAGGTCGATCTCGACAAGCGCACCATGCAATCGCGCGGCGCCGTCAGCGGCACAATGAAGCTTGGCCAGTTCCAGGCCGGCCAACTAAGCGCCGATCTCGACGAGCGCACGGTGCGCCTGGACCGTGGAGTTCGCTTGAAAATCGTGCAGGGGGCGGTCAGATGAAGCTTATGAAGTCAAAGCGTTTCATCCCGATCGCGGCACTTGCCCTGATCACCGCCGGATCGGCCGTCGCCCAGCAGGGAGTTTCAGCGCTCAAGGGTCATGACAGCAGGGCCCCGATCGACTTGTCGGCGGACCAGGCGGAGGCCCAGGATCGCGCCGACCGGGCGATCTTTTCCGGCAATGTTGTGGTCAAGCAGGGCGAACTGACGCTGCGCACGGCGCGGCTCACGGTTGCATATGCGAGCCAGAATGGGATCGACATCAACCGGATCGACGCCAGCGGCGGCGTGACGGTCGTCAGTCCGAGCGAGACCGCGACCGGCGATTTCGCCGTCTACGATCTCGACCAGGGCCTGATTACCATGGTCGGCAATGTGCGGCTGGAGCGGGGAGGTTCGTTCCTCACCGGCGGGCGTCTGACGATCGATCTCGACAGCGGCCGGGCGGTGATGGACGGAGGACTGCGCGGCATCAACCAGGGCGGCGGCGGCCGAGTGACCGGGCGCTTCACCGTTCCCCAACGCAATAATCGGCCGCAATGAACGACGCGGCGCCCCTCGACGCCCAGGTAGGACCGGCCGGCACGACCATGCGCGGCCTTGAAGTGCGCTCGATCGCCAAGAGCTATGACCGGCGGGCGGTGCTGCATGACGTGTCGCTTCACGTCGAACGCGGCGAAGTGGTCGGCCTGCTCGGCCCGAACGGCGCCGGCAAGACGACCAGCTTCTATTCGGTAATGGGCCTGGTCCGGCCCGACGCAGGGCGGATTTTCCTCGACGGGCGAGACATTACCAACCTCCCCATGTACCGGCGGGCGATCCTCGGTCTTGGTTATCTGCCGCAGGAAACGTCGATCTTTCGCGGGCTGACCGTCGAACAGAACATCCGCGCGGTGCTCGAAGTGGACGAACCCGACCGGCAGGAACGGGAGGCGCGTCTTGAGCAGTTGCTTGGCGAGTTCGGCCTCGCTCACTTGCGCGACTCCCCAGCGATGGCCCTGTCAGGCGGCGAGCGGCGCCGCTGCGAAATCGCCCGGTCGCTGGCCGCCGAGCCGACGATCATGCTGTTGGACGAACCGTTTGCGGGCATCGATCCGATTTCGATCAGCGACATCCGCCAATTGGTGATGGAGCTGAAACAGCGCGACATCGGCGTTCTGATCACCGACCATAATGTCCGCGAGACGCTCGACATCGTCGACCGCGCCTGCATCATCTACGATGGCCAGGTGCTGTTCGAAGGGACCCCGCAGGCGCTGGTCGCCGACGAAAATGTGCGGAGGCTCTATCTTGGCGAAAGCTTCGCCCTCTAACGGAAGAGCCTGATCATCATGGGGCTCGGCCCGCGTATCGACATTCGCGTATCGCAGCAGCTGGTAATGACCCAGCAGCTGCAGCAGGCGATCAAGCTGCTGGCGTTGTCGAACCTGGAACTTGAAGCCGTGATCGCCGAGGAGCTGGCCAAAAACCCGCTACTGGAAGCGCTGCCGGGCGAAGGCGGCAACACCAGCGACACGATCGTCCGCGAGGATCGCGAATATGGCGACGAGGCTGCGGAGCCGAGCGGGTCCGACGAGCTGATCGGCAACAAGCTGGGGACCGAAGATTCGCCGGTCGACATGGACTGGCAGGCCGCCGCGCTTGAAGTCGACAGCTATGCCGACGTCGGTGGCAGTTCGGGCAGCGACGAGGCGTTCGATTTCGATCGGCTGGAAGGCGGCGAGTCCGGCCTGTCCGAGCATTTGCTGTCCCAACTTCGCGGGATTGGCGGCACGCTTGGCCGATTGGCCGAAGCGATCGTCAATGAGCTGGAAGAGACCGGGTACCTCGATACTTCGCTCAAATTGATAGCCGAGGAATGCGAGGCAAGCGGCAAGGAGGCCGAGGAGGCCCTGGCCCTGGTCCAGTCCCTCGACCCGCCCGGCATAGCCGCACGCAGCCTGGAGGAATGCATTGCCCTGCAGGCCAGGGCGGCCGACCGCTATGACCCGGCGATGGCCCGGCTGATCGCCAATCTCGATCTCCTGGCCAAGGGCCGCATGGCGGATCTCCGCCGTATTTGCGGGGTCGATGAGGAGGATCTTGCCGACATGGTCCGGGAGCTTCGGGCCTATGATCCCAAACCCGGCTGCCGCTTTGTCAGCAAGGAACCCGACGCGATTACGCCCGACGTTTTCGTCCGGCGCAGCGGGACCGGGTGGATCGTCGAGCTCAACAATGCCGCCCTGCCCAAGGTGCTGGTCAATCGCCGCTATCATGCGGAATTGAAGCGAGGCCCGCAGGACAAGGGATCGAAGGCCTGGCTTGGCGACTGCCTGGCCAGCGCGAACTGGCTGGTGAAGGCACTCGACCAGCGCGCCCGGACGATCGTCAAGGTAGCGACCGAGATCGTCAAGCAGCAGCAGGGCTTCTTCGAGCGAGGAGTGTCGGCTCTCCGGCCGCTGACTTTGGCCAAGGTCGCCGAGGCGATCGAGATGCACGAATCGACCGTCAGCCGGGTGACGTCGAACAAATATCTGGCCTGCGACCGGGGCCTGTTCGAACTCAAATATTTCTTCGGATCGGGCGTTGCCAGCGAGGGCGGGGAAGGTGCCGCGGCGGAGGCGGTCAAGGCCGCAATCAAGGACATCATCGATGACGAAACCGAGGTGTTGAGCGACGATGCCATCGCCGTCATGCTCAAGGCCAAGGGCATGGATGTCGCCCGCAGGACCGTCGTCAAATATCGGGAAGCGATGGGGATCGGTTCATCGATCCAGCGCCGCCGCCAGCGCAAAATGGTAGCCGGTTAGAGCGCCACTCTGGCCCAGATCGGCAAATGGTCGCTGGCCTTGCGAGCCTCGGCGCTCGCATGGACTCCGGCCGCCTCGATCGCCAGTTCCTGGTCGACGAAAATCCGGTCGAGCGCCGCGATCGGCCGGCGCGAATGGAAGCTGGGACCGGTTGGGGCGATTCGGTAGCTGCCATTGAGCTCCCGGTGGAATCCGCCGGCGTCGCGCCATTCGTTGGTATCGCCCATCATGATCGTCGGCATTTTCTGCGGCCGTTGGTGAATCGCCTCCAGGATCGCCCGCATCTGCCGCCGGCGCCACAGGCCGCTAAGGTCGAGGTGCATCCCGATCACCCGCACCGGGCGGTCGCCGATCAACAGTTCGGCCATCACCGCGCCGCGCGGCTCAAGCATCGGCAGGTCCAGCGCGGCGACATCCATCACGTCGACATGCTTCTTCACCAGCAGGGCATTGCCGTGCCAGCCGAGGTTGCGGGTATTGAGCTTGAGCAGCTTTTCGGCTTGCTTGCCGCCCGGCAGGCCCTCCAGCGTACGCTTGTGCCGCACACGAAATGCCACGGCCTTGTACAGCCCATGATCGTCGATCAGTTCGTGCGGGACCGCCGCCCCGCGGCCGCCGATGCGCTTGTCGGCCTCCTGCAGCGCGACCACGTCGGCATCGATTTCCTGCAGGACGTGGAGCACCCGGTCGGGCCGCCGTCGCCGGTCGGTCCCAATCGCCTTGCGCATGTTGTAGCTCGCAACGGTTATGGTGGGGGTTGCGGTCACTACGCTGCCAACCCCCACCACATTGACCGGTTCCTCAAACGTCGAGGTTGGCGACGGAGAGGGCATTCTCCTGGATGAACTCGCGGCGCGGTTCGACCACGTCGCCCATCAGCCGCGTAAAGATTTCGTCGGCGACATCGGCCTGGTCGGCCTCGACCCGGAGCAGCGAGCGGTTCGACGGATCGAGCGTGGTTTCCCACAATTGCTCGGCGTTCATTTCGCCAAGGCCTTTGTAGCGCTGGAACTTCAGTCCCCTGCGCCCGGCGGCCAGCACGGCATCGAGCAGTTCCGACGGGCGGGTAATCTGGATCGTCTTGCCCTTGGTGTCCTGCTCCTCGGCGGCCTCTTCGCCCTCTTCCGAAGGGGCTTCCTGGGCGGCCGACTGCTTCACTGCCTTGAGCAGCGCCGGCACGGCATAGGTGGTGGCCTGTTCGGCGGCCAGCGCGTGGAGCTTGCGCGCTTCGGTCGAGGCGATGAACGAGGGCTCGATGACGAAAGCGTCGGTCACGCCGCGCCACAGCCGCCTGAGCAGATAGCCGCCGTCGACGGAGGGCTCGCCGCTCCATTGGCCTTCGGGATCGCCGCGGCCCAGCCATTCGGCGACCCAGGCAATTGCCTTGGCCCGCTTGGCCTGGTCCAGCGCCGGATCGAGCGCGCCGTTGATTGCGAGCGCCTCCAGCATCGCCGGATCGTAGCGCTTGGGCGCATAGCGCATCAGCGTCCGGATGCGGCGGGCATGGTCGACCAGTGTCTTGAGATCGCGTCCCGACCGGTGGCCCTCGGCGGTCTCCAGAACCATGCCCTCGAGGCCGGCCTCTTCGAGATAATCGTCGAGCGCCGCATCGTCCTTGAGGTACACTTCCGACCGGCCGCGCGACACTTTGTAGAGCGGCGGCTGGGCGATCATCAGATGCCCCTTCTCGATCAGTTCGGGCATCTGCCGGTAGAAGAAGGTCAGGAGCAGCGTACGGATATGGGCGCCGTCGACGTCGGCGTCGGTCATGATCACGATCTTGTGATAGCGCAGCTTCTCTAGGTTGAACTCCTCGCGGCCGATGCCGGTGCCGAGCGCCTGGATGATGGTGCCGATTTCCTTCGACGACAGCATCCGGTCGAAGCGGGCCCGCTCGACATTCAGGATCTTGCCGCGAAGCGGAAGAATCGCTTGGTACTTGCTGTTGCGGCCCTGCTTGGCGGAGCCGCCGGCGCTATCGCCCTCGACCAGGAACAGCTCGCTGAGCGCCGGATCCTTCTCGGCGCAGTCGTGCAGCTTGCCCGGCAGGGAAGCGATGCCCATTACCGACTTGCGGCTGGCTTCACGCGCCTTGCGCGCCGCTTCGCGTGCCGCGGCGGCATCGATGATCTTCTGGACGATTGCGCGAGAGTGGGCCGGATTTTCTTCCAGCCACTCGGCCAGCTTGTCGGCCATCAGGCTTTCCAGCGGCTGGCGCACTTCGGAGCTGACCAGCTTGTCCTTGGTCTGCGAACCGAATTTGGGGTCGGGCAGCTTGACCGAGACGATGGCGGTCAGTCCCTCGCGCATGTCCTCACCCTGGAGGTTGATCTTCTCGCGCTTCAATATGCCTGACTTGTCGGCATAATTGTTGAGCGTGCGGGTCAGCGCCGCGCGAAATGCGGCAAGATGCGTGCCGCCATCGCGCTGCGGGATGTTGTTGGTGAAGCAAAGGACGTTTTCGTAATAGCTGTCGTTCCACTCCAGCGCGACATCGATGCCGACGTCGTCGCGCTGCCCGTGAATCGCGATCGGATCGGGAAACAGCGGTGTCTTGGCGCGGTCGAGATATTTGACGAAGGCCGCGATGCCGCCTTCATAGAACAGCTCGTGCTCGACCCGGTCGGAATGCCGGGCATCGGCCAGGATCAGCCGTACGCCCGAATTCAGGAACGCCAGCTCGCGGAAGCGATGCTCCAGGCGCTCGAAGTCGAACTCGGTGATCTTGAAGGTGTCGGGGCTAGGCAGGAAGGTAACGCGGGTGCCCTTCCTGCCATCGGCCTTGCCGACGACCTTCAGGGGCGCCTCGGCGTCGCCGTGGCGGAAGCGCATGTAATGCTCCTCGCCATCGCGCCAGATCGTCAGGTCGAGCCATTCGCTCAGTGCGTTGACCACGCTGACGCCGACGCCGTGAAGGCCGCCGGACACTTTATAGGCATTGTCGTCGCTGGTGTTCTCGAACTTTCCGCCGGCATGCAGCTGGGTCATGATGACTTCGGCCGCCGACACGCCTTCCTCGGCGTGGATGCCGGTCGGGATCCCGCGGCCATTGTCCTCGACGCTGACCGAACCGTCGGGATTCAGCGTGATCAGGATCCGGTCGCAATGACCGGCCAGCGCTTCGTCGATGGCATTGTCGCTGACCTCGAACACCATATGGTGCAGGCCCGACCCGTCGTCGGTGTCGCCGATGTACATGCCGGGGCGCTTGCGCACCGCGTCGAGGCCCTTGAGGACCTTGATGCTGTCGGCGCCATATTCACTCTGGTTCGGATCAGTAGCCATAGGTCTTTCGATAGGGGGAAAAGTCACAAAAGTCTCACCCAAACGCGCGCGTACGCGCACGCGCGCGAGAAGGCTTATTCAGATATAGGAATTCGCCTGCCCTTTTTCAGGCCGGGACCATCGGTCCCGGCCCTGGCAGACGAATTCCAGATTTGCAAAGCGCGTCAGCCCTGGGCGCGCTGGAAACGGCCGGGGCCGCCGCGACGGCCGCCCTTGAACGGCCGCTTGCCGCCCGTGCCTTCTGGACGATGAGCGGGATGTCCGCCGGCCCGTTGCGGGTGCCGCTGGCCATCCTGGCGGAGGGCGCCGTCGCGACGCGGACCGTTGCGCTCGCCATTAGCGGCACGGGGTCCGTCGTCGCGGCGTTGCTGGCCATGCACGGGCCGCTGGTCGTCCCGGCGACGCTCGCCGCCATTGGCGCCAGTCGGCTGGATTGCGGCGCGGGGAGCGGCTGGGCGCCCATGACGATGTCCGCCATCCCGGCGGCGCCCGTTGTCTTTGGCGCCAAAGCCGCCACGGCCGTGTCCGCCACGCTCCTGGCGCTCGGGGGTCGGCAGCTTGAGCGCCTTCAGCGCCTGCGCGGCGGCCACAAAGCCTTCCGGCAGCGGCGTCACCGGCAGCGGCTGACGAATCAGCCGTTCGATATCGCGCAGGTTGATCCGCTCGTCAGGACTGCAAAAGGCAATCGCCGCTCCGTCGGCGCCGGCGCGGGCCGTGCGGCCGATGCGGTGGACATATTGTTCCGGTACGTCGGGCAGGTCGAAATTGACGACATGGGCGACGCCCGGGATGTCGATCCCGCGCGCCGCGATATCGGTCGCGATCAGCACCGGCGCCTGGCCGGTCTTGAACGCGGCAATGGCGCGCTCGCGTTGGGGCTGCGACTTGTTGCCGTGGATAGCGGCGGCGGAGATACCAGCGGCGGCCAGCTGGCGGACGATCTTGTCGGCGCCATGCTTGGTCCGGCTGAACACCAAAGTCCGCTCCAACCCGGTCTTCTGCAGGAAGAGGGTAAGCAGAGCCGACTTCTCGGCCTGGTTCACATGGGTAACGCTCTGGTCGATCCGCTCGACCGTGGTCGCAGCCGGGGTGACCGACACTTCGGCCGGATTGGTCAGATAGGCGTCGGCGAGCTGCTTGATGGCCTTCGGCATGGTGGCCGAGAAAAATAGGGTCTGGCGCGTCTTGGGGACGAGCTGGACGATCCGCTTCAGCGCGTGGATGAAGCCGAGGTCGAGCATCTGGTCGGCCTCGTCGAGGACGAGGATCTCGAGCCGCGACAGGTCGACCGCGCGCTGGTCGACCAGGTCGAGAAGGCGGCCAGGGGTGGCGACAAGCACGTCGAGCCCGCGCGACACCTCGCGCACGCTCTTCATCGGCGCGGTTCCGCCGAAGATGACGCCGGTGGTAAGGTGCATGTTGCGGGCGTAGGTCCGGGCGCTCTCGGCGATTTGCGAGGCGAGCTCGCGGGTCGGTGCGAGGACGAGCATTCGAACGCGCTTGGCGATCGGGTGAACCCGCGGATTTGCGAGCCGGTCGAGCGACGGCAACATGAACGCCGCCGTCTTGCCGGTTCCGGTCTGGGCGATGCCCAGGAGATCGCGGCCGGTGAGGACGGTCGGGATGGCTTGCGCCTGGATCGGCGTCGGCACGGCGTAGTTTTTAGCCGCGAGCGCGTCGAGGAGGGGCTGTGACAGCCCGAGGTCGGTAAATTTGGTCAAGATGAAAGTCCAATATGCAAGGCGAACGTCCGCGCCTGATTGGCACGGACCCGCCGGGGTTTGGTTGAGCACCCCGCGTGAAAAGGAGAGCGTTTAAGCTGGGTCGAGACGCGGGCCGGGACCTCTGTGCCTGTCGGGCGAGAGACCGATCACGCCGCTTGCAAGGCGTCTCGTGTTGCAGTGCAATATAGCGAGAAAGTAAAGAAAGTCCAGTCAGGCGGGCGAAATCGTTCCGGCCTCGACATGGAAACGGGTCGCAGAAGCGCCGATTGGATCGAACAGCGCTGCCTCGGTCGCGGTCATCCAAACTTGGCCGCGCTCCTCGAGCCGTTCGAACAGCGCGGCGCGCCGGCCGGGATCGAGATGCGCAGCAACCTCGTCGAGCAGGATGATCGGCGGAGCGCGGCGCCGTTCGGCAACCAATTCGGCATGTGCCAGGACCAGGCCCAGCAGCAGTGCCTTTTGCTCGCCGGTCGAGCTGCGGAATGCGGGCTGGCCTTTGGCGATGTGGGCAACCGCCAGGTCCTGCCGGTGCGGCCCTTCCGTCGTTCGTCCTGCGCTTGCGTCCCTGGTTCGGTTGGCCCTGAGGGTTTCGGCCAGGTCTCCGGCGTTCCAGCCTTCCAAGGCTAGCGAAGCGCGGGGAAAATCGCCATCCGCAAGCCTCTCCAGCTGTTCGGTCAGGGCTTCGACCGTGCGCGTTCGCGCGCCATGCAACGCTGCTCCATGCTCCGCCATCTGCGCCTCGAGTGCGGACAGCCAGTCGGGATCGGCATCGGGGCTTTCGCCGAGCAGCTTGTTGCGCGACCGCATGGCGGCTTCGTAGCGGGCAGCATGGTGGGCATGGCCGGGCTCCAGCGCCAGCGCCAGTCGGTCGAGAAAGCGCCGCCTTCCGCCGGCGCTTTCGGTGAACAGCCGGTCCATCGCCGGGGTCAGCCAAAGCACGGCCAGCCGCTCGCCCAACGAATTGACCGCGGTTGGAGCACCGTTGATCCGCACCTGCCGCCGGTCTGGCGCGGTTGCCGCCGTTCCGGTCCCGATGTCGGTGCCATCGTCGAGCCGGGCCGCGACTGCAAAACTGCCCGGCCCGTTACTTCGCGCCATGTCGGCGATCGGCACCTGCCTGAGGCCGCGTCCGGGCGTCAGCAGCGATACTGCCTCGAGCACATTGGTCTTGCCGGCGCCGTTGGGTCCGCTGAGCAGCACGAAGCCGTCGCCGGGCTCGACCAGAGCGTCGCGATGATTGCGAAAATCGGTGAGAGACAGGCGGCTGACGGCGGGCATAAGCCGGATGCGCTTAGCCGCGCTGCTCGCGCCGGTCGATCACTTCGAAATGGGCGGCATGACTCTCGAACCGCTTCAGCACGGCCTGCGCCGCTGGCGGCACATGGCTCACGGAATAATCCTGGCCCATGAAGGCGATGATCGCATCGAGACTGTCGAACCACATCAATGTCTGGAACTCGACCTCGTCATCGGTAACCCTGCGCATCAGGTCGATATGGCGGAAGCCGGGGATTCGCCGCGCCTCGATGCCCGGAATCACTTCGCCGCGAACGATCCGTTCATAGGCATCGGCATTCTCCGCCGTGGTCCATCCGCGCCACAGGCGGCAGATCATCACACCCGCATCGGCATCAGTACGTAAAGGGCAGCACTCTTGTCGTTTTCCCTAAGCAGCGTCGGCGCCGCGGCGTCGGCGAGATGGACCTCGACGGTGTCGCCCTCAATCTCGTCAAGGATGTCCATCAGGTAGCGGGCGTTGAAGCCGATCTCGAGCCCGTCGGAGCCATAGTCGGCCGCCAGCTCCTCGACCGCCAGCCCATTTTCCGGGCTGGTCACGCTGAGCGTGACCTTGTCGCGGTCGACCGCCATCTTGACCGCGCGGGTCTTCTCACTGGCGATGGTCGATACGCGGTCGACTCCGGCCATGAAGCTTTTCGGGTCGAGCTTCAGCAGCTTGTCGTTCCCGGTCGGAATGACGCGGTTGTAGTCGGGGAAGGTGCCGTCGATCAGCTTGCTGGTCAGGACGGCGTTACCGAGACCGAAGCGGACCTTGGTCGGCGACAGGGAGACTTCGACGGTGCCCTCGACCTCGTCGAGCAGCTTCCGGAGTTCGTTGACGCACTTCTTGGGGATGATCACATCCGGCATTCCGTCCGCGCCCTCGGGCTTGTCGACGGTCACTCGGGCCAGCCGGTGTCCATCGGTCGCCGCGGCCTTGAGCTTGTCGTCCGCGACATGGATGAAGATGCCCATCAGATAATAGCGCGTCTCTTCGCTGGAGATGGCGAAACGGGTCTTGTCGATGATCTGGCGGAGAGTCTGGGCCGGAAGCTCGAACCTGGTCGGCAGTTCGCCCTCGGCGATGACCGGGAAATCGTCGCGAGGCAGGGTCGAGAGGTTGAAGCGGGCGCGCCCGGCGACGACCTGCATCTTGCCCTCGGACGCGGAGATCTCGACCTGGCTTCCTTCAGGCAGTTTGCGAACGATGTCGAAGAAAGTGTGGGCCGAAACGGTGGTGGCGCCCGCCTGGCTGACCTGGGCCGGAACGCTTTCGTCGACCTGCAAGTCGAGATCGGTCGCCATCAACCGAAGCGAGCCGTCCTCCCGGGCTTCGATCAGCACGTTGCTGAGGATGGGAATGGTGTTGCGGCGCTCGACCACCGACTGGACATGGCCCAGGCTCTTGAGGAGGGTCGCCCGTTCGATCGTCGCCTTCATTGTCGCCCCTTCGCGCGTAATTGCAGCTTGTTATAGCGAGGCTGCAACCACGCGGAAGGGGTAATGCGCGAATTGATACCGGTTGCGGCGAGATAACGACCGGCCACCAATATATAGTAGGTGACTAGGCCTTCTTGCCGGGCATCAGGACGCCGTCGACCCGGTGAATCACGCCGTTGGCCAGCGTTTCGTCGGATCCCGCCATGGTCGCCTTGTGACCGTCGCCGTCGGTGAGGACGATCTTATCACCCTCGCGCGTCGCCGTCAGCGTGCCGCCGCCCATGGTCGCCAGCACCGCCTTGCCCTTGCCGGCATCGATCGCCTTGCCGATGTCCGATGCCAGCACCGTGCCCGGGAGGATGTGATAGGTCAGCACCCGGGTCAGTTCGGTGCGTGACTCCGGCTTCATCCAGCCGTCGAGCGTGCCCTGTGGCAGCTTGGCGAATGCAGCGTCGTCGGGGACGATTACGGTGTAGGGCCCGGGCCCTGCCAGCGTGGCATCGAGGCCGGCGGCCTTGGTCGCCTTGAAGAAGCTGCTGTTCTGGTCAAGTCCGGCGGCGATCGTCTTGTCGCCGGCCTTCTGGACCGCTTCCGTTCCCTTGTCGGCTTCATCCTTATGGGCCTGGTTCTGCGTGTTGCAGGCCGTCAGGGCCAGCGCTCCGGCGGCCACGGCGAGCGGGATTAGGCTCCGTTTCATGTCATATACTCCCTTGAATCTTTGCCGCGAAATGGCCCGGCAACGCGCACCGGGCCATTTGCGATCCCAATTTTTGCAATCGGCTCAGACGGTATAGACGATCGACCTCACCATCTGCGTGCCCGGATCGACAGCGTAAATGTAGCCATTGTCGTAGCGGTACCAGGCGTCCGGCGTGTCGTAATAGGTCGACCGGTACGCGAGCGGCACATTATAGGCGCTGTACCCGACTGGCAGCTGCTGGCCGACACTGAGGCCGCCGGTAAGCAAGGCCGCGACCGCCGAAATCAGCGCCGTGCCGCGATCGACCTGGTAGATCGCGCCCGGAGCGTAGCGGTAATAATAGTCGTTATTGTCCGTGTAGTAGCTCCGGTACGCATAGGGCACGTTATAATAGCTGTAGCTGGCAGGCATGATCTGCCCCACGCCATAGCCATAATCGTAGGTCGGGATGACGTCCTCGACGAGGCCGGTCATGCAGTCCGTCTCATACACATAGCCATAGCCGTAGCGGTGACAGTCGTACGGCGAGTCCGGATAGAAGGCGCTATAATATGGGGGCTGGTTGTAATTGTTCACAAAGTAGGGATTGAGCGGCTGGCCGACCAGCGCCGCCCCGAACAGGGGAACGAGCCCCGAAATCAGGTCGTCATGGCGATCGACCCGGTACACATAGCCGCCGCCGTAGCGGTAATAATAATCGTTGTTGTCATAAAACAGGCTGTTGAATGACCTCGGCAGCGGCTCGAGCACGCCGAAGCGCGTTGCCGTAACCAGCGGCTGACCGATGAACTTGGCCGCCTGGCCCGGAGGCATGCAACCATTGCCCTTCTTGGCAAGGCCCGGCGGGCAGCCGCCGACGCCATATCCGAGGCGGCGGCCGAACAGCTCGTCACGGTCGACATCGCGGAAGCGAACCCCGTGGCGATCGACATCGCGCACGCGGAATACCTTGTCGCCGCTCAAGTCGGCGAAGCGGCCATTGCCATGAATGCGATCGCCATCGAATTGCGCGGCGCGGACATGGTCGCCGCCACGATTTTCGAACATCGCCTGACGGCGGTCCTGGTGATTGTTGGCCTGACGGCCTTCGAACCTGGCCTGGTTGTTGCGGACTCGATCGTGCCCGCCTCCCTTATTGTCATTCTGGACGAAGCGGGTCTGCCGGGCATGGCCCTTGTCGCCGCCACGGTTGACGTTGGCAGTGCGGAACTCACGATGACCTCCGCCCCCGCCGCGATCGAAGTTGGCGGAGTGGACCTCACGGTTTCCACCGCCGCCATTCATATGCTGCTGGCGTTCACCGCCTCCGCGATCGGCGCGGGCCTGCTTTTGGCCGCCCCCGCCGCCACCGCGGTCGGCGCGAACCTGTTGGCCACCCTGGCCCTTTCCGCCGTGCCCGCCCTTTTCGGCGCTGACAGGCGAGGCGATTGCCAGCGCGGCCGCGCCGGCGGCAAGCATCCATTTCATCATGGAATCTCTCCTTCTTAACCTTCCCAACGGCCAAAAAGGGTGTGCGTTCCGCCGTTTAGCTGGCGTTCATCTTAGCCCTGTGCATCATCTTCAACCCAATCGCCGCGAAGGCGGCGCGCCGCCATCAGCATGAGCAGGGCGGCCAGCAGGTAGAAGCCGAGACAGGAAACGGCTGCGTAACGAAGGGCATCGTCGCCGAACCGTTGTTTGTAGGCATCGGACAATGCGCCCATCAGCAACGGGCCGACCCCGAGGCCGATGAAGTTGTTGATCAGCAGGAAGCTGGCCGATGCCGTCGAGCGCAAGTGACGGGGCACCAAATGCTGCACCGCCGTCGTCACTGGGCCCAGCCACAGGATATTGAGCGCATTGGGAATGAGCAGCAGCGGCCACGCCATCCAGGCGCTGGGCGACAACAGGCCGAAGAAGAAGGTGGGGGCGGTGATCAGCCAGGCGATCGCCGGCAATTTGGCGTACCAGCTGCGGTCGGCCTGGCCGAGGCGGTCGGCCAGCCAGCCACCGGCGAACACGCCGACGGTGCCGCCGATCAGCACCAGCGACGCGAAGAAGTGAGCGGTCTCGAGCAAATCGAAGCCGAAGCTGCGGATCATGATCGACGGGGTCCACAGCGCCAGGCCATAGCCGCACAGGGAACTGCACGACGCGCTGGCGGCCATCAGCCAAAAGGTCGGCTTGCGAGCGACCATCGGAAACGTTCGGCGCAGAGGCTCGGCGTCCACTGGCTTCGCCGCTCGAGGCAGGTCGCGGACGAACATCAGCATGACAGGGGCCAGCAGGATTCCGGCCACACCCATCACCACGAAAGCAGCGCGCCAGCTGACCCAGGTTGCGATATAGGCTCCCGCCATCGTTCCGCCCGCCAGGCCCAATGGGACGCCAAGCGAATAAATGGCGAGCGCTCGGGCTCGCCGCTTCGGCTCGAAATAGTCGGCGATCAGCGCATAGGATGGCGCGACCCCGCCGGCTTCTCCGACACCGACTCCAAGGCGGAAGACGAACAGCTGGGCGTAGCTGGCCGCCGTGCCGCACAGCGCGGTGAAACCGCTCCACACCGTCAAGGCGCCGGCAATCACCCAGCTCCGGCGAGTCCGGTCGGCCAGCATCGCCAGAGGTATGCCGAGCACCGAATAGAGCAGGGCGAAGGCAAGCCCGCCGATTGCGCCGAACTGGGCGTCGCTAAGGTGCAGGTCGGCCTTGATCGGCTTGGCCAAGATGCCAAGGATCTGCCGGTCGAGGAAATTGAAGATGTAGGCGAGCAGCAACAGGGCCAGCACGACATTGGCCCGTGCGGGTGGGGCCACGACACGCTCACTACTCATGCCCCGATCCCCTCAAGCCAATATCAAGGTACCGTTCGCAGGAACTGCTCTATGGCGTCAACCGCTTCCGGCTCGATGAGCATCGGCGCATGGCCGACGCCCGGTACATCGACCCGCAACATGCCGGGCGCCATGCGCTGCATCTGATCGGCGATGTCGGCGGAGATGAGGTCGGAAAGCATGCCGCGGACCAGGAGCGTCGGCCGCTTGCGTGCGAGCCTTTTGAACAACTGCCGGGTGAGCCACAGCAGGATCCGCGAAGGCGGCTTGCTGATGACCCCCTTGATGGCCGGATCATAATCGAGCTCCGGCCCGTCGCTGCCTTGCCGGAAGGTGCGCTGGGCGAAACGATGCCAGTCCTCGTCACTGAAATGGGGAAAGGCGACCGCGTTGGTCCGGCGCACATAGTCAGCTGCGCCGTTCCAGTCGCCGATTTCAACCGGCTTGCCGGCATAGCCGAGAATGCGGGCTACGCCTTCGGGGGAAATTGCCGGGCCGACGTCGTTGAGGATGGCGGCCGCAACCGCTTTCGGGCGCACCGCCATCATCGTCATGGTGATGATCCCGCCCATCGACGTGCCGAGGAATATGGCACGCTCGATGTCCAGCGCGGCCATCATCTCGACGACGTCGCGGGCATAGATTTTCGGCTGGTAGTTGCCGGGGTCGGAATCGCGATCGGATTGGCCTCGTCCGCGCACGTCAGCGGCGACGACCCTGCGCCCCCAGCCTGCAATGACCGGCGCAATATACTCGAAATCCTTGGAGTTGCGGGTCAGGCCGTGCAGGCAGATGACCGGCAAGCCGGATTCAACGGTCCTGGCCGGATAGTCCCGCGCATAGAGGCTGAGGCCGTCGCGCGACGTCCATCGCCGCTCCTGGAATGAAGTTGGATTATCCATGGTGATGAGGCGCGGAAGCCGGTTTCCCCGGCCGGCTCCCGCGCCATCCCCCGTTCAGAGCTTGTAGCCGACGGTGAACATGATCTGCCGCGGGTTGCCGTAATAGGCGGTCAGCACGCCTTCCCGGCCAAGCGCGGATTCGAGCCCGGGCACGCCGAACGCAGCTCCTGGCGTCGTCCCGTTCTTGATGTATTCGCCGGTGTAGGGGTTGACGTTCAGGAAGTTATATCCTGCGCTGATGTACTTCTTGTTGAGCAGGTTCTTGCCGTGCAGGCCGACCGTCCAGTGGCCATGGGGCAACTCGTAAACGATGTTGGCGTCGAGGAGCGAGAAGCCCTTCTGGTCGAGCCCCGGACTGGCGATCTCGAACTGCTGGCTCTTGCTGCGGTAGCTTAGGGTCGAATTGATATCGAGCCGGCCTTCGGCCAGCGGCGCGGTGTAGCTGAGCGTGCCGCTGGCGGTCCATTCCGGTGTGTTCTGGATCTTGCGGAAGTCGGCGACATCGACCTCCCGAATTGCGCCACCGGGGAAGGGATTCAGGTTCTCGTCGACGTTGAGGAGCGTCAGGAATTCCTTGAAGTCGGCATTGAGGTAGCCGAGTGACCAGGCGAAGTTCATCCGCGATCCGCCGGGGTTGCCGAACAGCCGGGCATTGCCTTCGAATTCAATGCCCTGGATCCGCGCCTTGCCGGCGTTGCTGGTCAGGCCGCAAAAGCTGTTGATGCCGCTGACGATGCAGGGCACCGACGCCGGAATCTGCATGTCCTTATATTTGGCATGGAACAGAGCCAGCCCGGCGTAGACGCGATTGTCGAACAAATTGCCTTTCCAGCCCAATTCATAGCTGGTCACCTTTTCGGGCTCGAACGTCATATAGTCGAAGATCTCGTCGGCATCGACGATATGGTCGCCATTGAGGTCGGGTGACTGGGTCGACTGGCCGCGCGGGTCGAAGCCACCGCCCTTAAAGCCCTTCGACCAGCTGACATAGATATGGTGGTCTTCGTTCGGCTTGTAGCTGACCGACACGCGGGGCGTGAACGCCGTGTCCTTGCGCTTGCCTTCGAAGTTCGAGGTCGGTCCGCCGACCGGAATGCCCAATCCGCCGAAGATGGTCGATCCACCGCCCAGATAGGATTGGCGGAACACTGTCGTATGCCGCTTGTCGCTGGTGTAGCGAGCTCCGGCCGACACGGCGAACTGGTCGTTGATGTCGTAGGTGAAATCGCCGAACAGCGCCCAGGTCTTGGTGTCGACGTCGGCGTCGGTGAAGGCAGTGAAGCCGTTGAGACTGGTGAACAGGCGAACGTCGAAGATCGTCTCGGCGTTGGCGTCGAGATAATATGCCCCGACGACGCCGGCCAGCGGACCGCGGTCGACCTCCAGCTGCACTTCCTGGCTGAACTGCTTGTTCTTGTAGAGTCCGGGAACGTCCAGGTCGACTGCGGGCAGCGCGTCGAAGTCAATCGGCGTTGAGCTCTTGTCCTTGCGGTATGCGGTGATCGACTTGAGCGTGAAGCCGTCGGCGACCTCTACCTGGGCATGGGCAGCGGCGCCTTTGTTCGTCACTTCCTGTTTGGGGTCCCTCTGGCCGCCAAAGCTGTTGAACACATCGTCGGTAACCGGGAAATGCGGTTGCCCGCATGGGGCATCGCAGAGGCTCGGAATCAGGCGATGCCCGCCGCGTGCGCTGCTGTTGTCCTTGGTCCAGTCGGCACTGAGGCGCAGCATCGCGCTTTCGTCGCGGCCGATCTCCGCCGAGACCCGCGCGGCAACAATGTCCTTGTCATAATTGTCGGCGTGGGTCGTGAAATTCCGGCCGAACCCGTCGTGCCGCAGCCTTGCTACCGACGCACCGACCCGGAACATATCCGCAATCGGATAGGAAGCGGTAACGACCCCGTCGAACTCGGCATAATTGCCGACGGTGACGCGGGCGCGAACTTCCGGATCGTCGGACAGCCGCCGGGTTACATATTTGACGGCGCCGCCGATCGTGTTGCGGCCATAGAGCGTGCCTTGCGGGCCGCGCAGGATCTCGATCCGCTCGACATCGTAAATATCGAGCACCGAACCTTGCGGCCGGTTGAGATAGACGTCGTCGAGATAGATGCCGACGCCCTGTTCGAACCCGGCGACCGGGTCCTGCTGGCCGATGCCGCGGATGAATGCGGTCAGGGTCGAGTTGGTACCGCGCGACACTTCCAGCGTGACGTTCGGCGTGGTGTCGGCGACGTCGGTGATGTCGACGGCGCCCTCGCGCTCAAGCTGCTCGCCGGAATAGGCAGTGACGGCGATCGGAACGTCAAGCAGCGCTTCGTTGCGGCGCCGAGCAGTGACCACGATCTCGCCGGTCTCGCCGGTGGCGGCGTTATCTTGCGCGGCTGCGGCCGCATCCGCCGGCGCGGGCTGTTCGTCCTGATAGGCAAACGCGGACGCCGGTGTGCCAAGCAAGGCCGCGACCCCGGCCAGCAACAAGGCACGAGTCGCGAGTACGTTCCGATATGACATTGATTCCCCTCCGTTAGTCGAGCCTGCCGGTGCACCCGGTCTGTGGCCTTGCATGCGACCATAATGAAAGTTGAACCGAGTTTCAACTTGTGAGATATTGACCGTCAATGGGGGGATTAGTGGACAATTCCCGCCCCGGGGCGGTAGCGGATGGTTCCGTGGCAAGAACGATCTCTCCGGCCAGCAAGGGCAAGGCCCCGCGCACCGCGCGCGGTGAGAAGACGCTTCGCAAGATTCTCGATGCGGCTCTGCTCGAGTTCGGCCAGCGCGGCTTTCACGACAGCTCGATCGTCGGCATCACCAGCCGCGCCAAGGTCGCGCTCGGAACTTTCTACACCTACTTCGACAGCAAGGAGGCGGTGTTCGCCGCGCTGGTCCGAGACATGTCGCGGCAGGTGCGCGACCATGTCGCGCCGGACATCGAAGGATCGCTCGACGAAATCGACCGCGAGCGCCGGGCGCTCGCTTCCTACCTCAGGTTCGTGTTCGAGCATAAGGAGGTTTACCGGATCATCGACGAAGCGGAGTTCGTCGATCCGGCCGGCTTCCGCACCCATTATGAAACCGCTGCGGCGCGCATCGCCACCCGGCTCGAGGATGCAGTGGCGAAGGGCCAGATGCGCGACGACGGGCCGCTGGCCACGGAAGTCCGCGCCTGGGCGATCATGGGAATGAACGTCTTCCTTGGTTTGCGCTTCGGCGTATGGGGCCGCCAGGATGCCGAGCTGGTTGCCACCCATGCCAACGCCATGCTGCGCAAGGGCTTGGAGCGCTAGGTCAGCCGATTGAGGGCGCCCAGCAGCGCCTCGACATCTTCCTCGTCATGATAGAGCCCGAAGCCGATGCGCAATACGTCGCCGCGAACGTCGGTGACGACGCCCTGGGCGTCGAGCTCATTGCACCATCGCTGGGCGCGGGTGTCGCGAAAGGCGAGGAAGCGGGCGTGCGGTCCGCCGTGGATCGGATTGAGCAATTGCGCCTCGCCCAACGCGGTGTCCGAAAATCCGTCCAGCAACTGGCGCTGCAGGCCATCGATCCGTGCGGCCACGCGCGCAGTGGTGATCCCATTCTCCTTCAACATGCGCTGGATGGCGTTGAACCGGTACAGCGCCGATGAATCGAATGTGGCGCCCATGAAGCGCATCGCGTCGCGCGTGTAGCCGACGCTGCTGCCCGGCGGTGCGGTGAGCTCGCCAAACTCGGCGAACCAGCCGGTGACCGGCGGCCGCTCGCCGAAGCCGGACGGACAATGCATGAACCCCATTCCCTCCCCGGCCATGGCATATTTATAGCCGCCACCGAGCACGAACGCCGATGCCGCGGCAGTGCGGCTGATCGGCGCGTCGATCGCCATGAATGCGTGGTAGCTGTCGATCGCCACCCAAGGTCCCCCAGGCATGGCCAAGGCCGCCAGCTGGTCCACGCCGTCGAACAGCCGCCCGCTGTTAAACAACACCTGGCTGACCAGGATCAGGTCGTGTTCGCCGCTTGTGGCGGCCGACAGGAAGCGCCCGGAAAAATCGTCGAAGGGCTCGGCCGGGACCTTGTGAAGCTTGACTTCGCCGGTCTCGTCCCAGCGGGCCAGCTGCCGTCGCGCGCTATGGAATTCGCCGTCGCTGGTCAGCACCCGGAGCGCGCTGCCGCCGCGGCGCGGACAGGCGGCCGCCAGGCGGATCAGGAAATCATGGGTGTTTGAAGCGAACAGGATCGCGGACGGATCGCCGGTGCCGAGCTCAGCGGCGACATGGCCCTGGGCTTCGGGCCAAACCTCACCCATCACCTTGTCCCACTTATGGTCCGCCTGGGCCGCCGCATCCTCCCAGCATTCGACCTGGCCCTCGAAACTGGCGTCCGGCCAGAGATGATGGCTGTGCGCGGCGAAGTGCAGCCGCTCTGGTGCCGCTCCGAGAGTCTTCGCGAACAGCGGCTTGAAGCTCAAAGTTCCGTCCTGAGCGCCCAAAGTTCCGGAAATACCCGCTTCTCGAGCGTCTTGCGCAGATAGGGCGCGCCCGCCGATCCGCCGGTGCCCGGCTTGTTGCCGATGATCCGCTCGACTGTCAGCACATGCTTATGCCGCCAGGCGGCCAACGCGTCGTCGATATCGACCAGCTTCTCCGCCAGCTCGTAGAGATCGAACCAGCGGTCGGCGTCGCGATAGACTTCCAGCCAGGCGGCGGCGAGCGCCTCAACCGACTTGTCCTTGATGTCGAAGCCAGCCCGTTCGAGCGCGCCCTGGGCTGCCTCGCGCAGGCTCGGCTCGGCCAGCGCCTGCTCCAGGCGGGCACGCTCCTCGCTGCCCTCGGCATAATGGTTGACGAAGCTCGCGTCCTTGAGACCGAGGCGATACTCGATCTCGCGGAACTGGGCCGACTGGAAGCCCGACGATGTGCCAAGCACGTCGCGGAATTTCAAATAGTCGACCGGGGTCAGGGTCGACAGCACGTCCCACGACAGCGTCATCACCGACTGGATCCGCGTGATCCGCGCCATCGCCTTGAGGCTTTCCCCGAACCGGTCTTCGCCAAGCAGCGAAATGGCCAGCCGCAGCTCGTGCAGCATCTGCTTCATCCACAGTTCCTTGGTCTGGTGGATGACGATAAACAGCATTTCGTCGTGGAGCGTGGACAAAGGCTGCTGAGCCGACAGCAAGGTGTCGAGCTTCAGATAATCGGCATAGGTCATGCCGGCAGGCGTCGCGGTCATGGGCGCCGACTTAAGCCGCTGCTTATGCTTTGGCTACTGCCTCGAACCCGGGAGGCCCGGCTGGGAGATGGTGCCGATGTTGCCGAACAGCTCCTGGAAGAAGCTCTTCTCGCGGCCCAGGGTCGGGGTCTTGTCACCCGAGGGGTCGACCTTCGCGATCAGCTCCTTGCCGGTTTTTTGAACGGCAGTGACATTGCCCGCCTGGTCAAACTGGACGCGCAACACGGTCTGCTCGACGACCTTGGGGTCGCGGAACGCCAGCTGGGTCGTGTCCCGCGACACATAATACCAGTCATTGGGGTCGAACTGGCCGGTAAAGGTCGGCCGGCCCATCGCGCGAGTGACCGAATCCTTATTGTCGACTCCGACCTGGATTCCTTCGGCCAGCGTCGGGTCGATCACGAACCCCTTGTGCTCGCGAAGCCCGGAGCAGGCACTGAGCGCAATTCCCAGTCCGATAATTGCTGCGACACTGCGCTTGACCATCTATGTAATCTCCGTTGGATCGCGCTTGTTCACTGGCGCGGCGAGGCTCAATATGCGTTAGCGCACGGCTCGCGCAAGCCGCTGTCGGCAAAAGGAGAATGGCAATGCGCTCATTAATGGCGATGTTGCGTCCGAAAGGGGCCGACGCCGGAGCGCTTTATCATGCCATTGTCGCCGAAGCCCGTCGCCCGGCCTGGTACCGGGAGGGAGCAGTAGCGGACACGATGGATGGCCGATTTGCGGTGCTTTCCACGCTTGCCGCGCTTGCCATCCTGCGGCTTGAGGACGGCGACGAGGATGCGGTGCGCCATTCGGTGGCGCTGACCGAAAGCTTCATTGCGGACATGGATGCGCAGATGCGCGAAGAGGGATTCGGCGACCCTTCGATCGGCAAGCAGGTGCGGCTGCTGGTCGGGGCGCTGGCGACTCGAGTCGACTGGTGGCGTCGTACCCGGAGCGGCGAAATGGACTGGGCGGACGCGGTCCGATTCAGCATCTACCGCGACGACCCGCCGGTGATGGAATCGGCGGTGACCTTTTCCAGCGAAGCGCTGCGCCGGTTCAATGAAGGCTTAAGCGGTTTTGACGACCGCGCGGTGATCGGGGGCAGGGTCGGGTGAGCGATTTCGACCACCGGTTGCAACTCGACCGGATCCGCGACGGCGACCGCCTCGACCTTAGCGCCGACGAGGCCGAATGCGGCTCGATCGCGGAACGACTCGGCCTGCTGTCGCTCGACCGGCTTGAGGCGCATGCGGTGCTATGCCGGGAAGGGCAGAGGATCCGCGCGACGGGCCGGGTCAAGGCCGCGCTCGAGCAGGCCTGCGTCGCCACCGGCGAGCCCGTCCCGGCCCATGTCGACGAAGCCTTTGACATTACATTCCTGCCCGAGCCGCGGGCTGGAGGCCCCGAAGACGAGATTGAGCTGGGCGCCAACGACCTCGATGCCATGTTCCATGATGGATCGGCGATCGAGCTTGGCAGCGCGATCGTCGACTCGCTGGCGCTGTCGCTCGATCCCTATCCTCGCAGCGCCGGGGCCGACGCCGCCCTCAAGGAGGCCGGGGTCCTTAGCGAGGAAGAAGCCGGACCCTTCGCGGCCCTGGCTGCGCTCAAGGAAAAGCTTGGCGGCAACGGGCCCTAGACGGACTTAGAACGGTACGTCGTCATCGAGGTCGGTGTCGAACGCCGCCGGCTGCGGGCGCTGTTGCGGCTTGGACCCGCCGCCGGCAAATCCGCCGCCCGATCCGCCGCCGCCGAAATCGTCGTCGCCGTAGCTGCCGCTGCCACCGCCGCCAAAGCCGCCTCCCGAGCCTTCACGGCTGTCGAGCAGCACCAGCTCGCCGCGGAAGCGCTGAAGTACGATTTCGGTGGTGTAGCGATCGTTGCCCGACTGGTCGGTCCATTTGCGGGTCTGGATCTGGCCTTCGAGATAGACCTTGCTGCCCTTCTTCAAATAGCTTTTGGCGACGCGGCCCAGATTCTCGTTGAAGATCACCACATTGTGCCACTCGGTCCGCTCCTGGCGGTTGCCGTCGCGGTCTTTCCAGCTTTCGGACGTGGCGACCCGCATATTGACGACTTCGCCGCCATTGTTGAGCGAACGGGCTTCCGGATCGGCGCCCAGATTGCCGACCAAAATCACCTTGTTCACGCCCGCCATGTCACTCTCCTCAATTTCTCGTCGAAGATAGCGTTAGGACGGGCACGGCGATTAGCCAAGGCCGAACGCGACCGCCGTCCAATAGGTCGCACCGGCGGCGATATAGGCTAGCACGAACAGGTAGGAGACCATGAACAGCGGCCACTTCCAGCCATTGGTTTCACGGCGGGTGACAGCAATGGTCGAGATGCACTGCGGGGCGAACACGAACCAGGCGAGGAAGGCCAGCGCGGTCGCCAGGCTCCATCGGCCGGCCAGCCTTTGCTCGAGCGATTGGACACCCTGGTCGCTGGTCGCGTCTAGCGAATAGACGGTGCCGATCGCCGCCACGGCGACTTCGCGCGCGGCCATCGCCGGCAGCAACGCCATGCTGATGTCCTTGTTGAAGCCGATCGGGGCGACCACGGCGTGGATGCCGTCGGCAATATGGCCTGCGATCGAGACGTCCGATTGCTTCTCGCCCGGCCCGGCCTGGGGAAAGCTGGCCAGCGCCCACAGGATGATGGTGGTGCCGAGGATAATCGTGCCGGCGCGCTTCAGGAAGATCATCGCCCGCTGCCACAGGCCGATCATCACGTCATTGAGACGCGGCAGCTGGTATTTGGGCAGCTCCATCATGAACGCCCCGCCGCCGCCTTTGACCGCCGTCTTGCTGAGCACGATCGCGGCGAGCAACGCGCTGACGATCCCGGAGATATAGAGGCCGAACAGGATCAGCCCCTGCAGGCCGATGCCGGGGCCGACGGTGATTGCCGGGATGAAGGCGGCGATGATCAGAGTGTAAACCGGAAGCCGTGCCGAGCAGGTCATCAAAGGCGCGACGAGAATGGTCGTCAGCCGGTCCTTGGGATCGTCGATCGTCCGTGTCGCCATGATCCCGGGTACGGCGCAGGCGAAGCTCGACAGCAAGGGAATGAAGGCCCGCCCCGACAGGCCGGCATGACTCATCAGCCGATCCATGATGAAGGCGGCGCGGACCATATAGCCGGTCGACTCCAGCACCAGGATGAACCCGAACAGGATCAGGATCTGCGGCAGGAAAACGATCACCGCGCCGACGCCGGCGAACACGCCATCGACGATCAGCGAGCGGATGGCGCCGAGTGGCAGAGCCTGGCCG
Organism: Sphingomicrobium sp.; assembly: GCA_035494075.1. Lineage (GTDB taxonomy): Bacteria > Pseudomonadota > Alphaproteobacteria > Sphingomonadales > Sphingomonadaceae > Sphingomicrobium. The sequence goes on from DATJHF010000004.1 coordinate 140,336, forward strand.
ATCACATTGCCCAAATCGAGCGTCGCCGCACCGAGCGCATCGGCCGGGATCTTCGACCAGGAGAAGACCGCCTGGAACATCAGGAACATCACGGCGGCCAGAATGATTGGCCCGGCAACCGGATGGAGCAATACGCCGTCGAGCCGGTGGGTGATGCGCCGCACCGGCGTCTCGCGGACGATCGCGCCCATCGCGATTTCCCGCGCCCGGCGCTGCAGCGTCAGCAGGTCGTGGCTCGGGCCATCGCCAGCCCGGATCTTGCGCGGCTGGAGCAGCAGCTCGTTGAGGCGCGACATGATCTCGTCCATGCCGCGCTTGCGGACCGCCACCGTCTCGACCACCGGCACGCCCAGCTCTTCCTCGAGCTTCCGGGAATCGAGCTCGAGCCCGTCGCGCTTGGCGAGGTCGATCATGTTCAGGGCAATCACTGTCGGCAGGCCGAGGTCGATCAGCTGCAATGCAAAGCGCAAATGATTGTCGAGATTGGAAGCGTCGACCACGATCAGCAGCGCCTGTGGCAACCGCTCGCCCTTTTGCTTGCCCAGCAGCACGTCACGGGTCACCGCTTCGTCAGGGCTGGACGGGTCGAGTCCATAAGCGCCGGGAAGGTCGACGAACTCGACCGGCGCGCCATCGGGCAGCGTTGCCCGGCCGACGTGGCGTTCTACCGTAACCCCCGGATAGTTGCCGACCTTCTGCCGGGCGCCGGTCAGCGCGTTGAACAGCGCGCTCTTGCCGGCATTGGGGTTGCCGGCGACTGCAACCAGCGGAAGCGGGTTCATGCGGCCTCGGTCGTGACTTTGACCGCCTTGGCCTGGGCCTTGCGAATAGCGACGGTCATCCGGCCGACCTTGACCGCCAGCGGGTCCTTGCCGAACGGCCCGAGATGGAGCGGCTCGATCGAAACGCCCTCGTCAAAGCCGAACTGCTTCAGGCGGTTGGCCTCACTCTCGCCGAGCACGGCCCAGTCGATCGCCGCAATGCGCGCGCGTGTACCGAGCTTCAGCTGGTCGAGCGGAATCATCGGGCCGGTCATTTGCAAGCGATTATCAATAACAGTAGCGGGAGGGAAGCAGATTCAGCGCGCCGGATAGCGCAGGCGCCCCAGGAAACGGGTCAGGCTGGGCCGATGCAGGTCGTTGCCGCGCCATGCCGCCTTCCATTTTTCGAAGCGCATGACCCCGGCCAGGCGACGGTCGAGAAACGCGCTTGTTTCGCTCCAGTCCTCGCTCTGGTCGTCGAGCCAGGCGAGCAGTGTCGAGCCATAAACACCCGACAAGATCAGCCGCTTCGAATAATGATTATAGTCCGTCGCCGTGTCGCCCGCGATGCGCCACATCAGGTCGGCCGAGCGCCAGGCGATCCTGGCGCCAAACGCCAGGTTCTGCGGCATGGCGAGGATCGACAGGCCGGTGCGCACCGCTTCGCGTGCCGGCGCCATTGCCTCCAGGCGAAACCAGACCAGCGCTCGGATGCGATCGCGGATCTTTAATTTGGCAATCCGCTCCGGCGTGAATTGCGCTTCCATCGCCGCATCGACGCCTTGGATGTAGGCGTCGACCATCTCCGCCGGGCTCTTGGGAAAGGCGAGGCGCGCTTGCGCCTGGTCAATGCCGATTTGGCCGGCCGCGCTATCGACTGCCTTTTGGGTCCAGCCGTCGAATGCAGCGTGCTCACCAACGGCAAGGGCCACTTTGAGGCGCAGCGTTTCCAGCGGAGTCGGCATGGTGCGCTAATTGGGCTGGGCGACCGGCTCATGCAAGCGCGGCGCGCCACGCTCCTTCATCCGCACCAAGATGAGTGCGGCCACAATCATCGCCGCTCCGGTCCAGTCGCGGGGCGTGAAGGCCTCGCCATAATAGAGCCACCCGAGCAGCGAAGAGAGCGCCGGCTGGGTCAGCATGGCCACCCCGACCACCAGCGGCTGAACATGGCCGAGCGCATAAACCAGCAAGCCCTGGCCGATTACCTGGCTGCACAGCGCGAGGGCGAACAGGCCAGTCCAGTCGGCGGGAATGATCCGTTCGCCCGCAGCCAGCGAGGCCGGCAGCAGGAACAGGGCGCCAAACAGGCTGGCCAGGAACAGCAGGGGCAGTGGCTGGAGCTGACCGCGGGTGCGTTCGACCAGGATCAAATAGCCAGTGTAGAGCAGGCCGGCGAAGGCGGCGAGCAGGTCTCCGCGCAGGTTTGCGGCGGACAGTTCGGCGCTTCCCCACATCAGCAGGCCGCATCCGGCCGCGGCCAAGGCGAGCGCCAGCCCTTGCAGGGTCGAAGGCCATTTGCGCGCCAGCCACAGGCCCCAGGCCGCGAAGAAGAAGCTGGAGATATTGCCGAACAGGGTAGCGTTGCCGAGCTTGGTCAGCAGGATACCGGCATGCCAGCTGGCGAGGTCGGCGGCGAAAAAGAAAGCGGCGATGGCAATCGCGATTGTCAGGGCCCTGCGCGGCATATGCACCGGCTGGCGGAACATCCAGGCAATCGCCCACAAGAAGGGCACCGCCAACGCCAGCCGCCAGAACCCCGCCGCTACCGGGCCGACTCCGCTGTGGCGCACGAGGAACGGCCCGCCGGCGAGGGCGAGATTGCCGATCAGCAGGGCCGCGAAGGCAAGGGGCTCCGATTTGCGATGGGTCACCGCCCGCCCCTAGGGCGGATGGGATGCGGATGGAAGCGGCAAGCAGGCCCCAACCCATAAGTTCTATTTATGATCTCCGCCGAAGTTCCAATATTGAAGGGACGTTGGCCGGCAATTATTTCTCCGGGCCAAGTCGCAGGGGAAGAAGCGGCTATTTTGAAAGGACTTTAATGGCCAGTCTCTTCACCCCGCTCCAGCTTGGCGCGCTTGAGCTTCCCAACAGGATTTTGATGGCCCCGCTTACCCGTGCCCGCGCCGGGCGCGACGCCGTGCCCAACGAATTGATGGCACGCTACTATGCGCAGCGCGCCGGCGCCGGCCTGATCATCTCCGAGGCTACGGGCATCAGTCGCGAAGGCCTCGGCTGGCCGAACGCGCCGGGCCTGTGGAACCGGGACCAGGTCGACGGCTGGAAGGCCGTGACCCGCGCCGTCCATCGCGAAGGCGGACGGATCGTCGCACAGCTGTGGCATATGGGGCGCTTGGTCCATTCCGATCTCGGCGGCGGGCAGCCGGTCTCCTCGTCGGCCACCACCGCGCCGGATTTCGCCCATACCTACGAGGGCAAGAAGCCATATGAAGAGGCGCGCGCGCTTACCGAGGCCGACATCGACCGCATCGTCGATGAATATGCCAAGGCCGCTCGCAATGCGATCGAGGCCGGGTTCGACGGCATCCAGATCCACGGCGCCAATGGCTATCTGGTCGACCAGTTCCTGCGCGATTCCGCCAATCTTCGCGACGATGATTATGGCGGGGCGATCGAGAACCGGCTCCGCTTCGTGCGGCGGGTGCTCGAAGCGGTGGGCGCCGCGATCGGCATCGACCGCGTCGGCATTCGCTTCTCGCCCAATATCCTGGTGCAAGGTGTCGAGGATAGCGACCCGATCCCGCTTTACGTCGAACTGGCCAAGCTGCTCGAGGAGCTGAAGGTCCCCTGGATCGAGCTTCGCGAGCCCTATAAGCCGACCTCGTCCGGCTCGGTCCCGACCGCGCCCGTCAGTCCGGCGATGCGCCGGCACTATGGCGGCACGATCGCCATCAACAGCGACCATGACTGGACCGACGCCCGTCATCGGATCGAGGGCGGAACCGCGGACGCGGTCAGCATCGGCCGGCTATTCATCGCCAATCCCGACCTGGTCACCCGCATGGCGCTCGACGCGCCGCTCAATTACGGCGACCAGCGCACATTCTATTCGGGTGGTGCCCAGGGTTACGTCGATTACCCGATGCTGGGGGAACAGGTCGCCGCCTGAGGCTTTCTCCTGCTTGGCAGCAGGAGGACCATGATGCGCAAGGATTTATTGGCCGGCGTCGGCGTTGCGGCGGCAGTGCTCGGCGGCGCGGCCTTCTATTATTTGAAGGAGCGCGCCACCGAGGAGCCCGGCTTCCGCCCGCTCGAGACCGACGGCGATCACCAGATCCGCGACTATCCGCCACTGACCGTGGCGGAAACGGTGGTCAACGGCCCGCGCCGCAATGCCCTCGACCAAGGCTTCCGGATCCTCGCCGATTATCTGTTCGCCAAATCGCGCGACGGCGAGAAGCTCGCCATGACCGTCCCGGTAATGCAGGACGGCGGCGATCCCATGGCCAGCGATCCGCCTTTCTTCGATGACGAGTTGGAAGGCGCCTGGCGGACCCGCTTCGTCATGCCGGAAGGCCGCGATGCCGATGACCTCCCCGAACCCCCCGAAGGGATTGAGCTGGTCCAGCTGCCGGCGCGGAAAGTCGCAGTGGTCAGCTTTGCTGGGCGGGCCAACGATCGATTGCTCGCCGAGCAGGAGGACCGCCTGCGCGGCTGGCTCGCCAAGCGCGGCGTGAAAGCCGGCGGCGAGCCCGAATATGCCTTTTACAATTCGCCGATGATCCCGGGCCCGCTGCGCCGCAACGAGGTGTGGCTGGCGCTATCGTAGAGCGCAGCTAATCCGGGAGACTAGCGAGCAGTTTGATTGAACCTGGTCTTCAGCTCAAGAAGCGCCAGCGCTGCCTCGGCCGCGCCGCCGCCCTTGTCACCCTGCCCGGGGTCGGCGCGGACGATTGCCTGCTCCTCATTCTCGACGGTCAATATGCCGTTCCCGACCGCGATTCCGTCCATGGTCAGCGCCATCAGCCCGCGCGCGCTTTCCGCGGCGACGATCTCGAAATGATAGGTTTCGCCGCGGATCACCACACCGAGCGCGACAAAGGCGTCATACCTGCCGCTCTCGTCCGCCAGCGCGATTGCGCCGGGCAGTTCAAGCGCGCCCGGCACGGTGATCGTCTCATGGGTATGGCCGGCCTTTTCGATCGCCGTCCGCGCGCCCGCCAGCAGCATGTCGTTCAAATGCGCGTAAAAGCGCGCCTCGGCGATCAGGACGCGGGCCATCTCAGGACGCCGCCTCTAGTTCATTGGCCGCGCCGATGCATCGCTCCTCGACGATCGCCAGCCCATAGGCACTGAGGCCGACCGGCGCATGGCGCGTGTTCGACAGCAGGATCATGTCGTGGATGCCGAGCGCGGCGAGGATCTGAGCGCCAATTCCATAAGCACGCAGCGCCGGTCCGCCCTCCGCCGGCTTTCCAGAGCGAAAATTGGTGGCCAGGCTGAGCGATCCGGGTGCGGCAGCGTGCAGCGCAACGACCACGCCCGCCCCTTCCTCCTCAATCATCGCCATGGCGCCATGCAGAAGGCCCGACCGCTGCGACTGCTCGCCGAGTACGTCCGCGAACAGGTCGATCGAATGCATCCGGACCAAGGTCGGCCGCTCCGGCTCGATCCCGCCGTGGACCAGCGCCAGCTGCTCCTCGCCGCTGGCCTTGTCGCGGAACACCTGGGCCGTCCAGTTCGCCCCGGACAGCGAAGTGAAGCGGGTTTCGGCGACCCGCTCGACCATATGATCCTTCTTCAGCCGGTAGGCGATCAGGTCGCGGATCGTGCCGATCTTGAGGCCATGGACGCGCGCGAACTCCATCAGGTCGTCGAGCCGGGCCATGGTCCCGTCCTCGCGCATGATCTCGCAGATCACGCCGCTCGGGTTGAGCCCGGCCAGCCGCGCAACATCGACCGCCGCCTCGGTATGGCCGGCGCGGACCAGCACGCCGCCCGGCCGCGCGACTAGCGGGAACACATGGCCGGGTGAGACGATCGCGTCCGGGCCGTTGTTGGAATCGATCGCAACGGCGATGGTCCGCGCCCGATCCGCCGCCGAAATGCCGGTCGTGACGCCGTCGCGCGCCTCGATCGACACGGTAAAGGCGGTCTCCATCCTTGTGGCGTTGACCCGCGCCATCGGCTCCAGCCCAAGCTGGTCGACGCGCTCCTTGCCCAGCGCAAGGCAGATCAGTCCGCGGCCGTGACGGGCCATGAAATTGATCGCATCGGGCGTCGCCATCTGCGCCGGAATAACCAGGTCGCCCTCATTCTCCCGGTCGTCGTCGTCGACGAGGATGAACATGCGCCCGTTGCGCGCCTCGTCGATGATCGCTTCGGCACCGACCAGCACATCCTGGACTCCGCCGTCGAGCAATTTCTCCAGCCGCACCAGCGTGTCGGCGGTCGGGTTCCAATCGGTCGAGCCAAGCTTGCGTAAAGAGTTGGGGTGAAGGCCGGCGGCGCGCGCGAGCCCGCTGCGACTCGCCTCGCCGGAGTCGACCAGGGCGGTCAGGCGATCGATAAGCGTGGTAGACATGACTGCGCCGCTATCACACTCAAATGTGATATTCCAGCTCGAAAATACCGCCTTCCGCCGAGAAATCACATTACAGACTCGATTGCGCCCATTAAACTCGCGAAAATCCGGTGCCGGTAGCCATGAACGGGCTCGAATCTGCGGCGGGACGAACTGGGATTCTCCCGAAAAGGCAAGCATCGTCCGTGGCTTAACTCATCAGGCGAGCGAGTAAGCAGGGGGTGCGCGTGGTCAGCACGGTCAAGTCTCGGCCCAACTATTATGAACTTCTGGGGCTTGCTCCGGGAGCCGCCGGCGATGCGGTCGCCCAGGCATTTGCCAGGGCCACCAGCGTGTTCCGGCCGCACGCGTTCGGCAGCATCACCGAAATCTGCGTCGCCTTCGAAACGCTGCGCGACCCGATCAAGCGCCGCGCCTATGACGCGTCGCTCGGCCTGGTTCCGAAGGACACTATTCCTCCCGTCTCGAGGCCGGCCTCGGCCCATTTCATGCAGCGGCCCGACATATCCCCTCCGCTGCCCGCACCGCCGGCGAATTCTGAGCCGCGGCCAGCCCCGCGGATCGATCTGCCGCCGGAACCGTCCGTCGCTCCAATCCAGTTTCAGCCCACCTACAATGAGGTAAGCGGCGGCATCAGCCCGATTGAATGGAAGCGGACCGGCCTGGTGGTCGGGGGACTGGTCGCCGCGGCTGTCTTCGTAGGCGCCCTCGCCGGCTGGTGGTCCGGAAGCAGCGCCGCCGAGCCCGAGCAGGCCAAGCCCGCCGCCACCGCGCCGCAGGACAAGCCGCCGCCCAGCTTCTCCGAGCTTTGGCCGGAGCCAGCTTCGAGCGCCGTGGAAACTCGAACCTTCCAGCCGCGCGGAACTGCCCGGGCCAGGCCCCGGGGCGAGCCCGCCCCTCGACGGACGCAGCTTGTCTCAACGGAGGCGGAGCGCCAGCTGGTTCAGCCGCCGCAGGACCTGGCTGAGCCGACGCCATCCGACCCGCTCGCGCCCGAAGCTGCCGCGGCCCCAGCCCCGGCGGCCGCTTCGGCCATGCCGCTGCCGCACAGGACCGTCGCCCGCACCATCGACCGGATCGGTTATTCCTGCGGGAGCGTTGCTTCGGCCACGCCGATCGAAGGCACTGCAGGCATCTACAAGGTCACCTGCTCGTCAGGGCAATCCTTCCAGGCCAAGCCGGTCAACGGCCGCTATCGCTTCCGCCGCTTGGCTGGAAACTAGCTGGTTGCCGCCTCGAACACCGCCAACTGGTCCGCAAAGGCGCGCTTGAATGCCGGCCGCGCCTCGCCCCGGGCGACATAGGCGGCGAGGTTCGGGAATTCCTCCAGCAGCGCCAATGCGCTCGGCCGGCGCAGCACGTTGATCATCAGCAGGTCACCGGCGCTGAACTCGCCGTCGAGCCACTCGGCATCGCCGAGCCGCTTCGAAAGGGCGGCCAGCCGGTTGCGGATGCGGTCCTGGATCATCGGCAGCCGCTCCGCGGTCCAGCCCTTGTCCCCTTCGATCAGCCTGGCGACCTCGTTTTCGACGATCACCGGTTCGACCGTGCTCTTGGCGGCGAACATCCAGGCGATGGCGCGCGCCCGGCCGTCGGCATCGTCCGGCAGCAGCCCAGGATGGCGCTCGGCGATATGCAGCACGATCGCGCCGGATTCGAACAGGGCAAGTCCTTCTTCCTCATAGGTCGGGATCTGCCCGAACGGCTGGAGCGCCAGGTGCGCCGGCTGCTTCATCTCCGCGAACGAGACCAGGCGAACGTCGTAGGGCTGCCCGACTTCCTCGAGCGCCCAGCGAACCGCCATGTCGCGCGCCAGTCCCCGGCCGCGGTCGGGCGAGCTTTCAAAGGCAGTGATAGTGGGGATCATGGCCGGCCTTCCGTCTAGGGCCGCGGGGACGTGTTGGCGGTCAGCCTTGGCCGCTCGAATATCTGGTGCGGCTTTTCCTGGATGTAGAGCTGGGGCGAGGAATCGCCCGCGAAGCTGATCTTGGATCCCAGCCCAAACTGGTCGACCTGGATGGCAGTAACCAGTTCGATGTTGATCCAGACCGGCTCGCCGCCGCCATCCTTGTTCGACTGAAGTGTGCAGCAAAGAAATTGCGCCATACCGCCTCCATGGCTTTGCGCCCAGCATATTGGAGCCGGCGGCCAAAAGCTAAGGGTCAAGTGCGCGCAAGCAGATTGCCAGCTATTGCGACCTTACCCCCGCGCTTCGGCCATCCGCTTCAAATAGCGCGCCAGCACGTCGATCTCGAGGTTGAGCTTCCGCCCAACCGCGATGGCGCCCAAGGTAGTGTGATCGGCGGTGTGGGGAATAAGGTTGATCGTGAAGCGGGTAATATCGCCCGAATCCTCGACCTCGTTGACGGTCAGCGACACGCCGTCGAGGCAGATCGATCCCTTCGGCGCGATGCCGCTGCCCAGGACGCGCGGAGCTTCGATGGTAACGTCGACGCTGCCACCGACCTCGTCGGCCCTGGTCACCGTGGCGACGGCATCGACATGGCCGGTAACGATATGCCCGCCGATCTCGTCGCCGACCCGCAGCGCACGCTCCAGGTTTAGCCGGGCGCCCTCGGACCACAGGCCGGGCGCTGTCTTCGACACCGTTTCCTGCGACACATCGACCGCGAACCAGTCCTCGCCCTTGTCGACCACTGTGAGGCAGGCGCCCGAACAGCTGATCGACGCGCCCATGTCGACACCGGCCATGTCATAGCCGCAGCCAACCAGCAGGCGCACATCGCCCTTCTGCTCGACGCTTCTCACGGTGCCGATGTCGGTGATGATGCCGGTGAACATGTCTTTCGGTCGGGTCCTTCGCTACGGGGCCTTCGCCTCCGCTCAGTCCCCTACCCAGGATGAGCGGCAATTGGGTTAGCTCAGCGCACCCGCTCGTAGACTTCGAGCCGGTCGATGCCAAGCCGGGCGCCGTCGCTCGCTTGCCAGCGGCCATGCGCATCGGCGATCGCGTCGAGCCCGATATAGCCGACGCTCTGCTTGCCCTCTCCGACCAGGATCGGCGCGCGGTAGATCAGGATCCGGTCAACCAAATCGGCAGACAGGAAGGCCGTCGCGGTCGCCGATCCGCCTTCGACCAGCAGGTCGTTGACGTCATGAAGTCGATAGACATCTTGCGGAGATTTAAGGATTTCCCACCCGTCGACCGCCTCGCCGCTGGTCAGCAACGCGCGACGCGGCGACCATTGCTCAAGGCCCGGCAGGCGGACGTCGAGCTTGGGCGCGTCGGCAAGATAAGTGCCCCGCCCGACCAGGATCATGTCGCTGTGCGATCGCTCCAGGTGGACATGGGCGCGCGCATCCTCGCCGCTGATCCATTTGCTCTCCCCGGAGGGGAGCGCGATCTTGCCGTCGATCGACAGGGCAAGCTTCAGCGTGATGCGCGGCCGGCCGCGCTCGATCCGGCTCAAGTAACCTGACATGCTGGCGCGCGCGATCTCCTTGGCGACACCGGCCGTCACCTCGATTCCGGCTTTCTTCAGCATATTGATGCCTCGGCCTGCGGTGCGCGGATCGGGATCTTTGAGGCCGATGACAACGCGGGCGATGCCGGCGGCGGGGATGAGCGCAGCGCAGGTCGGACCGCGCTCACTGGCATGGGCGCAGGGCTCCAGCGTGGTGTAGAGCGTTGCACCCTTCGCCTGTCTGCCGGCTTGCTTCAGCGCGATCGCTTCGGCGTGTGGCCGCCCTCCCGGGCCAGTCGAGCCGCGGCCGACGATTTCGCCATCCTTGACGATAATGCAGCCGACGTTGGGATTGGGGGCGGATCGGCCGCGGGCGGCGTCGCCGAGCCGGGAGGCCTCCAGCATGTACCGCCGGTCACTCAATGCCGAATTGCTTCTCGAGCTTCTGATATTCCTTGCGCCGGGCTTCCTCCGCCTTGCGGCGATCTTCCGAGGCTTTCTTCTGGTCGCGGATGATGTCGGCGTCGGTCCGGCCCGGGCCGTAACTCTCGACGAAGATTACTTGCGGCGGCGGGGCGGTGTTGATCTTCGAATCGACGAAGAAAATGATGAGGATGATGATCGTCACCAGCACGGCCAGGGCGGCGGCGATGATCTGTTCGCGGCTGCGCTGGCGCAGGAACGCGGTCAGGTCCCTGAGCGCCGCGCGCGGGCCGACCGTCGGAGGAAGAACTGCCATGGCCCCATATGTAGGAGCCCCAACCGCCCGGGGCCAGCCCCCGGCAGGCAATGCTGCCGCTGGGGACCAGCCTCGGGCGATGGATATGGTCACACATCCTCCAGTCGGAAGCTGAGGCTGATCACCGTGATCGACGGCACCGCAACGCCGTCCTCCGTCGCCGGCTGGTAGCGCCAGGCTTTGAGAATATGACGTCGAGCCGCCTCCAGGAAAGAGGGGTCGGCGGCGCCGACGGGATCGACCGCGATCACCCGGCCGCGGGGATCGATGGTCAGCTTCAGGCGCAGCGTTGCCTCTTCCTCGCTACGGATCTTGTCCGCCGGATAGGGCGGCTTGAGCGCGCTCTCGGACGTCGCCCAACGCGCGGCAACCCTGACCGGCACGTGCCTGGGCGGATCCAATATCGTTGTCGTCCCGCTGCCGATTACCGTCTCAATATCCTTGAGACTGGGCCCAGTGGCGATGTCGATCGGATCCTGCCGTTCCATATCGATGATTGGTCGCTCCTGGTCGATTAACGGGGGCTGAGTGGGCCTTTGCCGTTGTTGCCTCTCGACCTGGGGCTGAGGCCTGGGCGGCGGCGGGTCGTTGGGGATATTGATCACCACAGGCGGCGTGTCAGGGTTGAGGCCAATCAGTTCGGGCTTGGCGGTCAGCACCGCGGCAAGCACCAGCGCATGGCCGGCAATGATCAGTGTCAGCGCTTTGGGTGACCGATCCCGGCCGGCGGTTCTCGGCAAGTTGGCGGCATAGGCAAGCATGAAATCTCTCCCACCATAGAGACATGCAATGTTACATCATTACATAAGATTGGCAAGCACCAGTTATGCGAGATTTCTCAAGATTATCCTGCGGCGGCGGTGAGCCGTTCGAGCGCCCGGTCCTTGCCGATCAGCTTGAGCAGCGGACCCATTTCAGGGCCCGATTCGCGCGCTGTAAGCGCAAGTCGAAGCGGCCGGAACAGGGCGCGTCCCTTTCGCCCGGTGCTTTGCTTCAACGCGTCGGTCAGCGCGTGCCAGGGGTCGGCCGACCAGTCGACCGTTTCAGCCAGCCGGGCCGCTTCCTCGATCAGCCCTTTGTCGTCTGGCACGACTTCAGGCGGTGCAATCAGGCAATGCAGGACCGGCACCCATTCCGCGGCTTCGTCGAGATGCGCCAGATTGCCGCGCAGCACGAGCCATTCGGCCTCGCCGATCGCTTCCGGCAGCCGGTCGCTGACGTCGGCATATTCGAGGTGGTGAAGCAGCTTGCTGTTAAGCTGCTCGACCTCAGTTAAATCGAAATGCGCCGGTGCCCGGCCGAAGGTCGCAAAATCGAATCCTGCGGCCAGCTCGCCAAGATGCGCCCGCGCCTCGACCGGTTGCGACGTGCCCAGCCGGGCGAGCAAAGACAGGAGCGCCATCGGCTCGATCCCCGCCTCTCTCAGCGCGTCGACCCCGGTCGAACCCAGACGCTTCGACAGCTTTCCTTCCGCCGCGACGAGCAATGCCTCATGGGCGAAATGGGGATGCGGCGCGCCCAGCGCGTCGAACATCTGCAATTGCACCGCGCTGTTCGAGACATGGTCCTCGCCGCGGACGATATGGGTGACGCCAAGATCGATGTCGTCGATCACGCTCGGCAGCAGGTACAGCCAGCTGCCGTCGGCGCGCCGGATCACCGGATCGCTGATCAGGTTCGGATCGAATTTCTGATGGCCGCGGATGAGGTCGTCGAATTCGATTCCGGCCTGATGGTCGAGCCTGAACCGCCAGTGCGGCGCGACGCCGTCGGGAACCGGCGAGCCTTCGGGCTTGCGTTCATAGACCGGCGGCAAGCCGCGCCCCAGCAGCACCTTGCGGCGGACCTCAAGTTCCTCGGGCGTTTCGTAGCAGGGGTAGACCCGGCCGGCCTGTTTCAGCCGCTCGAATTCGCGCTCGTACAGGTCGAACCGCTGCGACTGGCGCACCATGACGTCAGTCTTGATGCCGAGCCAGCCCAAGTCCTCGACGATCGCCTCGACATATTCTTCCCGCGACCGCTCGAGGTCGGTGTCGTCGATTCTGAGCAGGAACCGCCCGCCGTTCTTCAGCGCGAACAGCGCATTATGGAGCGCGGTGCGGATATTGCCGACATGGAGCCTGCCGGTCGGCGACGGAGCGAAGCGAGTGACGATGGTCATCAGCCGCAGCCCCTATCACCCGTGACGCAATAAAAGCTAGCGGCGCACCAGCGTGACGTTGCCGCCATCGCCCGAAAGGTTCGCCTCGCGGCCCTCATTGGTGAATATGGCCATGGCCGCCCGGTCCAGCGCATGGATGGCCGCTTCCTGCTCCCCATTCGGCGGGCTCTGGCAATTGGAGCTGCCGCCCGCGTCGGCGGTGAAGGCGACGATGTTGCGCTTCTGGGTGAAGGTCCAGGCACGGCGGGTGCAGCCGGCAGTGATGCTGAGCTTGCCATCGCCGAATGTGGCGGCAATTGCGCCGCCGTCGACCGGCCGCCCGTCTACCTTGGTCAGCTGCCACGCTCCGTCGAGGGCCGGAACTTCCGGCTTCGCAACTTCGGTCGCCGCGTTGGCCTCAGCTTCATTCCCGGTAGCTTGGGTCTGCTCCGACTGCTGGGAGCAGCCGGCAACAAGCAGCAACGCAACACTGGTCAAAACGCGCATGAGGGCCCTCGTCAGCTGGTGTGGAATGAGTTGGTGATTGGATAGCGCCGGTCGCGGCCGAAGTTGCGGGTGCCGAGCTTGACCCCGGGGGGCGCCTGGCGGCGCTTATATTCGGCGCGGAGGAGCTTCTTTTCGATGTCGGCGACCACGTCGGGATCGGCGCCGGTCACTGTCACGGCCTCGCGCACCGACAGTTCCTTTTCGACCAAAGCCTCGAGGATCCGGTCGAGCATGGCATAGGGCGGCAGCGAATCCTCATCCTTCTGGTTCGGGCGAAGCTCGGCGGTGGGCGGCTTGTCGATCACCCGCTGCGGCATCACCGGCCCTTCCGGACCGAGCCCCCCTTTCGGGCGGTTGGCGTTGCGCCAGCGGGACAAAGCGAAGCAGGTCGTCTTGTAGGCGTCCTTCAGCACCGAATAGCCGCCGGCCATGTCGCCATAGAGGGTGGCGTAACCGACCGACATCTCGCTCTTGTTGCCGGTCGTCAGCAGCATATGGCCGAACTTGTTGCTGAGCCCCATCAGGGTCACCATGCGCAGCCGCGACTGGATATTTTCGGCGGCGATGCCGCTGTTGTCGCCCTCGAAGCAGGCCGCCAGCATCTCGTCGAGCGCGCCGACGCCGGGAACGATCGGGATGACGTCATGGCGTACACCGAGCAGCCGGGCGCATTCGGCGGCGTCCTCCAGGCTGTCATCCGAAGTATATTTGGACGGCAGCATCACGCACCACACCTTGTCGGCGCCGAGCGCATCGACCGCCACCGCGGCCGACAGGGCGCTGTCGATGCCGCCCGACAGGCCGAGGATCACGCCGGGAAAGCCATTGGTGCAGACATAGTCGCGCAGCGCTACCATCATCGCCCGGTACATGTCCTCGGGATAGGGCGAGAGGATCGCGCGCTCGCCAGGCTCGCAGTGCCAGCCGTTGGGCGTCCGGACCCAGTCCGTGATCGCCATGGCTTCTTCGAAATCCGGCATCTGCACTGCGATTCCGCCGTCGTCGTTGGTGACGAAGCTCGACCCGTCGAACACCAGCTCGTCCTGTCCGCCGACCCGGTTGAGGTAAACGATCGGAAGCCCGGTCTCGATCGCGCGCTCCCGCACCAGCCGCTGCCGCTGGTCGTCCTTGTCGGTTTCATATGGGCTGCCGTTGGGCACCAGCAGCATGTCCGCACCGGCATCCGCCAGGTGCTGGCAAACCGACTCCAGCCAGATATCCTCGCAGATCGGCACGCCCAGCTTCACGCTTCCGATCTGGATCGGTTCGGGCAGCGGCCCTTGGGCGAAGATCCGCTTTTCGTCGAAAGTGCCGTAGTTGGGCAGCTCATGCTTCAGCGTCCGGCCGACCAGCTTGCCGCCTTCGGCCAGGACCACCGCGTTGTAATTCACCCCTTCGTCGGAATGAATTGTACCGAACAGCAGCGCCGGTCCGCCATCCGCCGTCGCATCGATCAGGCGTTCGGCCGCTTCCATCGCCTGGCGGACGAATTCCGGCTTCAGCACCAGGTCCTCCGGCGGGTAGCCGATCAGCTGCAGCTCGGGCACCATCACCAGGTCCGCCCCTTCGGCAGCCGCCTTTGCGCGCCACTCGAGCATCGCTTCGGCGTTGGCGGAAAGGTCGCCGATCCGCTGGTTAAGCTGGCAAAGCGCGATGCGGAGGCGGTCGGTCACGGCAGTCCCGATTTAGCGCTGAACCATCCTTACGCAACCTTGCGCCTTTGTCCGCCGCTTCCTAAGGGGCGCGAACTGGCCAATCGTCACGGGATCCTCACGCATGAAATTGCTCGCCGGGAATTCGAACCTGCCGCTAGCGCGAGCGATCGCCGATTATCTCGAATTGCCGCTGACCGACGCCAGCGTCCGGCGCTTCGCCGACGAGGAAGTGTTCGTCGAAATCCAGGAGAATGTGCGCGGCGAGGATGTGTTCGTGGTCCAGTCGACCAGCTTTCCGACCAACGACAATCTGATGGAGCTGCTGATCTGCATCGACGCGCTGAAGCGCGCCTCGGCCAAGCGGATCACGGCGGTAATCCCCTATTTCGGTTATGCCCGGCAGGACCGCAAACCCGGCCCTCGCACGCCGATTTCGGCCAAGCTGGTCGCCAACCTGATCACCGTCGCAGGCGCCGACCGGGTGCTGACGATGGATCTGCACGCCGGCCAGATCCAGGGCTTCTTCGACATTCCGACCGACAATCTGTGGGCTGCGCCGGTGATGGCGGCCGATATCCAGGCGCGGTACGCCAACAAGAATCTGATGGTGGTGTCGCCCGACGTCGGCGGCGTGGTCCGCGCCCGCAGCCTCGCCAAGCGGCTCGACAACGCACCGCTGGCGATCGTCGACAAGCGCCGCGAACGGGCCGGCGAATCGGAGGTGATGAACATCATCGGCGACGTCGAGGGTCATTGCTGCATCCTGGTCGACGACATCGTCGACAGCGCCGGGACGCTGTGCAACGCCGCTGCCGCCCTCAAAGAACAGGGTGCGACCGAGGTCATCGCCTATTGCAGCCATGGCGTGCTGTCGGGCGCGGCCGTGGCGCGCGTCGCCGCCAGCGTGCTGACCGAACTGGTGGTCACCGATTCCATCTACGGCGAGGGCGTGAAGGAGGGCGGCAAGCTTCGCCGCCTGACCATTGCCCCGCTGTTCGGCGAGGCGATCCATCGCATCGCCGACGAAACGTCAGTTTCAAGCCTGTTCGACTAGGTCGTCGCCCGATGTGCAATCTCTACCGACTGCACAAGGGCGCCGACGCGATCCGCCAGCTGTTCGCCAACCAGGGCGTGCAGCTCAGCTTCCCCGAGGGTATTCCCAACCTCCAGCCCACGGACATTCGCATTACCGACCCCGCGCCGATCGTTCGGATGGGCAGCGACGGCGGGCTGGAAATGGTCGTCCGCCGCTGGAGCTGGCCCGGGACCCACGGCAAGCCAGTGTTCAACCTCCGGTCCGAAGGCCGGAACTTCTCCAAGCGCTGCCTGGCGATCGCGGACGGCTTCTACGAGTTCACCGCGCCCGATGACCCCAAGGCCAAACGCAAGAACAAATGGCTGTTCTCACCGGTCGAAGGCGGGCTGCTCGGCATTGCCGCCGTCACCCAGACTCACCCCAACGTCGGTGAGGCGTTCAGCCTGCTGACGGCCGAACCAAGTCCCGAGGTGGCGGAAATTCACAACCGGCAGATCGTCCTGCCGCGGCCGGATCAGTGGCTGTCCTGGCTCGATCCTGCGACGCCGCTGCCCTCGGCCAGCAACTGGTCGACCGTTTCGGCGAACCGCATCACCGAAATAGGCTTGGAGACATAGGCCTGCGCGCCCGCGGCCTTGAACCGCTCGTCATCGCCGGCGGCGGCATAGGCGGTGACGGCCATGATCGGCACATTCTTCAATTCGTCGTCGGCGCGCAGCATCTCCATCAGCTCGATGCCGGTGATGTAGGGGAGCTGGATGTCGGTGATGACCAGGTCGGGCTTGAACGAGCGCGCCGTCGCCAGCGCATCGCGGCTGTCGGTAACCGCCTCGGTTTCGTGGCCGTGCGCCGTCAGCAAGTCGCAGAACAACTTGATGTTGAGGGCGTTGTCCTCGACAACCAGGATCTTGGCCAATCAATCACCCCCCGAAATGCTCAGAAACCGCAGTAAGCGATGTTAAGCCACAGGACAAACGATGAACCCGTCGACGCGGAAGCGCTGGCACTTGCGGCGCTGGCCGCGACGCTGACTGACGAACGGCGCGCGCGGAGGTTCCTCGACCTCACCGGGCTGGATGCGGAGGAGCTTCGCGCAAGGGCCGGTGAAAGAGGCCTGCTGGCGGCGCTGCTGGGCTTTCTCGAGGGCCATGAGCCCGACTTGGTCGACGTCGCCCAAGCGATTGGAATCAAACCAGAAAGACTTGTTTCCATCCGTTCGGAGTTGGAGCGGTGAAGCGTCCGTTGCTGATAACCGACTGCGACGAAGTGCTGCTGCACATGGTGTCCCATTTTGACGCCTGGCTGGGCGAGGCGCACGACATTCGCTTCGCCTTCGAGACCGGCCAGTTCCGCGAAGCCCTGACCTACCGGGAAACGGGCGAGCTGGTTGCCGAGGACCGGGTCTGGCCGCTGCTGACCGAGTTCTTCCAGGGCGAGATGCACCGGCAGACGCTGGTGCCTGGTGCGCTGGAGGCGCTTGGGCGGATTGGCGAGGTCGCCGACATCGTCATCCTGACCAATTTGGGCGACGAGGCCCACCCGTGGCGGGTCGACCAGCTCGCCAGCCATGGCATTCGCCACGAAGTGGCCTGCAACCGGGGCGGCAAGGGCGTCCCGGCCAAGGCGATCATCGACCGCTACGGGGCAGGGGCAACAGTGTTCGTCGACGATTTGCCGGTGCACCATGCCTCGGTGGCGGAGCATGCGCCTGGCGTTTACCGGCTGCACATGGTCGCGGAACCGCTGCTGGCTCCGGCCGTGCCTACCGCCGAGCACGCCCATGCACGGATTGACGACTGGCCGACTGCAACGCCCTGGATATTGGAAAGGCTGACGAGCGAATGACCAAGACCGCCTTCATCACCGGCGTGACCGCCGGCATTGGCGAGGCCGCGGCGCGCAAATTTGTTAGCGAGGGCTGGCAGGTGGTCGGGACCGGCCGCCGACGCGACAGGCTCGACGCACTGGCTGCGGAACTGGGCGATTTCTTCCATCCGCTGGTGCTCGACATGCGCGCGCCGGGCGATTTCGACTCAGCGCTCGCCGCGCTGCCGGAGCGTTATCGGGAGATCGACCTCTTGCTCAACAATGCCGGCCTGGCCCCGCCGATGAGCAATTTGCAGGATGCGGAGCAGGACCCGCTCGACGTCGCGATCGACACCAATGTCACCGGTCTGGTTGCACTGACTCGCGCGCTGCTGCCGCGGCTGATCGGGCGCAAGGGGGCGATCATCAACCTGGCGTCGGTGGCGGCTACCTATCCCTACCGCGGCGGCGCGGTCTACGCCGGGACCAAGGCCTTCGTCCGCCAATTCTCGCTCGGCCTGCGCTGCGACCTGCAGGGCACCGGGGTGCGGGTGACCTCGATCGAACCGGGCATGGTCGAGACTGAATTCACCCTGGTCCGGACCGGCGGCGACCAGGCGGCGAGCGACGCGCTATATGCCAATATGGACCCGATGACCGCCGAGGATATCGCCGCGACGATCTGGTGGGTGGCGAGCCTGCCGCCGCACCTCAACATCAATGCGCTCGAGCTGATGCCGGTCAACCAGAGCTGGGGCGGCTTCGCGGTGCATCGCCGCGAGGGTTGACGTTGGGCATGTTGAGCGCCAAGCGCGCGCCATGAGCATCGAACAGCGCCTCGCCGAACTCGGCGTCACCCTTCCCGAACCCGCCGCCCCGGTGGCGGCCTATGTCCCGACCGTCGAGGCCAACGGCCTGATGCACGTCTCGGGCCAGGTCAGCTTCGGCGAGGATGGCAACCTAATCAAAGGCCGGCTCGGGGAGAATATGGACCTCGAAGCTGGGCAGGCGGCGGCGCGCCGCTGTGGCATCATGCTGCTCGCCCAGCTCAAGGCGGCGCTCGGCTCGCTCGACCGGGTCGAGCGCGTCGTCAAGCTCGGGGTGTTCGTCAACAGCAATGGCGATTTCACTGACCAGCCGAAGGTCGCCAATGGCGCGTCCGAATTGATGCAGGACGTGTTCGGCGAAGCCGGGCGCCATGCCCGCTCGGCGGTCGGTGTGCCGGTCCTCCCGCTCGGCTGCGCGGTCGAGGTGGATGCGGTCGTCCAGGTCAAATCCTGATCCGCTAGATCCCGGCCCGATGGGGTTCGCGCATCGCGGGCTCCATGGTTCGGGCGTTCCCGAAAATAGCCTCGCGGCCTTCCGCGCCGCGATCGACGCGGGCGCGGGCATCGAGTGCGACGTGCGCCTCTCCGCCGACGGCGAGGTCGTGGTCTTCCATGACCATGATCTCCAGCGGCTTTGCGCTTCCGCCCTGACGATCGAGGCGACGTCTGCCGCGCTGCTGACCGGTCAAAGACTGCTCGGCACTAACGAGCACATCCCGTCCCTGCACATGTTGCTGGACTTGGAGCGCGGCAAGGTGCCCTTGTTGATCGAGTTGAAATGCCGAGGAGGTAACGCCGCGAAGCTCGCCGAGGCCGTGGCGACGAACCTCGCGGCTTACAGCGGACCGGCCGGAGTGATGAGCTTCGAGCCCGCCGCCGGCAAATGGCTGGCGCGACACGCACCGCATATCCGCCGCGGCCTGGTCATTTCGCGCAATGCGTCGGCCTTGGACCGCTGGCGCTGCCTTAGGGCCAGTTCGGCGCAGTTCCTGGCGATCGACTTCGGCGCGCTTGCGCGGCCATGGGTCGCCAGGGAGCGGAAGACGAAATGGGTCTATAGCTGGACGATCCGGTCGGAAGCCGATCGCCAGACAGCTGAAATTCACGCCGACGCGCTTATCTGGGAAGGCGATGGCCGACCGGGAAGCTGAAATTGTCGCGCGGATCGCCCGAGGCGTGGCTGACCTGCCCGCGGGACAGTGGAATGCATTGGCCGGAACGAGGGATCCCTTCCTCAGCCATGCCTTCATGACCCTGCTCGAACAGTCCAACAGCGTCGGCGAAGCGAGCGGCTGGACGCCGCTGCCGATCATGGTCGAGCGCGAAGGACGCGTCACTGCGGCGGCTCCGGCCTATCTCAAGAGCCACAGCCAGGGCGAATATGTGTTCGACCATGGCTGGGCAGACGCCTGGGAGCGGGCCGGCGGGGCCTATTACCCCAAGCTCCAGGTAGCGGTACCGTTCACGCCCTGTGTCGGGGCCCGCCTGCTTGGGCAGGATCGCAACGCGCTGCTCGCGGCGCTCGAAACGGTCACCGTTCAGAACGTCCTGTCATCGGCCCACATTACGTTCCTCACCGATGACGAAGCCAAGGCTGCCGAAGCCCGCGGCTGGCTGCGCCGGGACGGCCTGCAATTCCATTGGTTCAACCGCGGCTATTCAACCTTCGACGAGTTCCTTGGCGCCCTATCGAGCCGCAAGCGCAAGTCGATCCGCAAGGAACGGGCTGCTGCGGTCGAGGGGCTGGAGATCGTGACGTTACGTGGCGAGGAGATCGAACCGGTCCATTGGGAAGCGATGTGGAATTTCTACCAGCACACCGGCGCGCGCAAATGGGGCCGGTCCTATCTGACCCGCGCCTGGTTCGACGGTGCAGGAGCGGCGATGGGCGAAGCGGCACTGATGTTCCTTGCCCTGGAGGGCGGCCGTCCGATCGCCGGGGCGCTCAACTTTATCGGCGAGGATACGCTTTACGGGCGCTACTGGGGTGCGATCGAGGAACGGCCGTTCCTCCATTTTGAGCTCAGCTATTACCGCGCGATCGACTGGGTGATCGAGCAGCGTCTGAAGACAATCCAGGCAGGGGCGCAGGGTGAGCACAAGCTGGCCCGGGGCTATGAGCCGGTCGTCACGCCCTCGGTCCACTTCCTGCCCGACACGGGTTTCCGCCGCGCCGTGGCCCATTTCCTGGTGCAGGAACGCGAGGCAATCCGGCTCGAACTGGAATGGGCCAAGGCAGCGCTGCCCTACCGCTCGGATTCCTCGTCGTCGTAAATCCCCACCATGCGGCCGTTCGGACCGGCAAGTCCGCGGTACATGCCCGGCGTCGTAAAGCCCCAGGCCGCCTCGCCGGTCGGCGACACAGCGATCAGGCCGCCATTGCCGCCCAACTCCTTGACCTCGGCCAGCACGCCATCGAGCGCATCCTGGATGCCGGCCCCGCCGAGGCGAACACGCGCGCATAGCTCATGCGCGGCAGCGGCCCTGATAAAGACCTCGCCAAGCCCCGTCGCGCTGACCGCGGCCGCCCGGTCATCGGCATAAGTGCCCGCGCCGATTAACGGAGAATCGCCGATCCGTCCCCAGCGCTTGGCGGTCAGCCCGCCGGTCGAGGTCGCAGCCGCAACATGCCCGTGACTATCGAACGCCACCGCGCCGACCGTGCCATATTTGATGTCGGCATCGAACGCCGCGCCGCCCTGCGCGAGAAGCTCGTCGAGCTGCCGCCGCCGTTCTGGAGTTACGAACCAGCGATTGGGAACCTGCTCCAGCCCGGCCTCGCAGGCGAAGTCGTCGGCCCCCTCATAGCTCATCAGCACATGCGGGCTTTGCTCCATCACGGCCCGGGCGGCGCTGATCGGGGCACGGGTCGAGCGCAACCCGGCAACCGCGCCGCAGCGGCGGTCGCGGCCGGCCATGATCGACGCGTCCAGTTCGACATGGCCGTCGTAAGCAAGCACGCTTCCGCGCCCGGCATTGAAGCAAGGATCTTCCTCCAGCACCCGCGTCGCCGCCTCGACCGCATCGAGCGCGCTTCCGCCGCCGGCGAGGATCGCTTCGCCTGCATCCAATGCGGCGTTGAGTCCTGCGCGGCCGGCCTCGTCCAGTTCGGCCGCCAGGCCGCCGCGCTTCATCGATCCCGATCCGCCGTGGATCACCAGTTTCCAGCTCATGGCCCCGCCCTAGCGCGCCGTGCTGTTCGATTCCAGTTGACGGAAATGGAAGACGATATAAATATGATATCAATTAACGGGAGGGATAAATGACCGAGTCGAATGTCATTGCCTTGAACATGAGCCGCGAGCGGACAGCCTCGACGGCCAGCGGCTATGTGATGCTGCTCCTGCTGCTGGCGGCGATCCTCGCCCAGGTGTGGGCGATCGTCCAGCTGGCCAACGACCGGCCCGGCGTGCTGGCGTTCACCACCGTCATCGGCGCGCCGCTGGTGCTGATCTTCATCGCTTGCGGCTTCTATATGCTCCAGCCGAACCAGGCCGCCGCGATCACCTTGTTCGGCGACTACCAGGGCACCGACCGCACCACCGGCCTTCGCTGGGTGCTGCCGTGGTTGACGCGCAAGAAAGTGTCGGTCCGCGCCAACAACTTCATTTCCGACAAGATCAAGGTCAACGACTTGCGCGGCAACCCGATCGAAATGGCGGCGCAGATCGTCTGGCGGGTGGTCGATACCGCCCAGGCCCTGTTCGACGTCGACGATTATAAGGAATTCGTCCGGGTCCAGGTCGAGGCGGCAATCCGCACCATCGGCTCGCGCTATCCGTACGACGATTTCGAGCATCTTGAGGTCACGCTGCGCGGCCATCATGACGAGGTTGGCGCCGAACTTCGCAAGGAGCTGATCGCCCGGCTTTCGGTGGCCGGCATCACCATCGACGAGTGCGGCTTCACCCACCTCGCCTACGCCACGGAAATCGCCGGCGCGATGCTTCGCCGGCAGCAGGCCCAGGCGATCGTCGCCGCCCGCCGTACCCTGGTCGATGGCGCGGTCGGCATGGTCGAAATGGCGCTTGCAGCGCTGAGCGAGAAGAATGTCGTCCATCTCGACGATGAGCGCCGCGCGGCAATGGTGTCCAACCTGATGGTGGTGCTGTGCGGCGAGCGCGATACCCAGCCGGTCGTCAACACCGGAACCTTGTACTCGTAGGCGCGGCGTGGCCGGCGGCGAACGCAAGGCCTACCCGCTGAGGGTCGATCCCGCCCTGTGGGCGGCGGTCGAGCGCGCTGCCGCGGCCGACCTTCGCTCGGTGAACGCCCAGGTCGAATGCCTGCTGCGCGAAGCATTGAAGACCAGGGGCGTGAAACTCAGCGCGCCGACGCCCGCCCGCCGCGGCCGGCCGCCAAAGGGACAAGCTGATGGATGATCGGCCCGAATGGTTTTCCGCCAAGCGCTACGGCCATGGCACCGCCCTGCCGATCAGCTGGCAGGGCTGGCTGGTGACGGCCTTCTATTTCTTCATCGCGATCGGAAGCGCCTTCCTGTTCGCCAAGCGTCCGCTGATCCTGCTGTCCATCATCTTCCCGGCGACGGTCATACTCCTGGTGGTTGCCGCCAAAACGACCAAGGGCGGCATGCGCTGGCGATGGGGTGGTGAGGAATGATAATCCTTCTCTCGGGGATGCTCGCAGTGCAGCCAGTGGAACGAACGATCACCGCGCCGGGGCCCTCGGCGGCGCTTTCCGGTACGCTGACCGACGCCGGCCCGAAATCGCCCGTCGTGCTGATCATTCCCGGATCCGGCCCGACGGACCGCGACGGCAACAGCCCGCTCGGAGTCAAGGCGTCGACCTATCGGCTGTTGGCGGAAGGCCTCGCGGCGCAAGGCGTGTCGAGCGTCCGCATCGACAAGCGCGGCATGTTCGGCAGCAAGGCGGCAGTTGCCGACGCCAACAAGGTAACCATCGCCGACTATGCCGCGGACACCGCATCCTGGGTTTCCAGCATTCGCAAGGCGACGGGCGCCAAATGCGTCTGGCTGATCGGCCATAGCGAGGGCGGGCTGGTCGCCCTCAGCGCCGCCCAGCATCCGAACGGCATTTGCGGCGTGATCACAATCGCAGCGGTCGGCCGAAAATTCGGCGCCGTGATGCGCGAGCAATTGCGGGCCAACCCGGCCAACGCGCCGATCCTCGATGCCGCCCTCAAGACGATCGATTCGCTGGAAGCCGGCAAGAAGGTCGCTGCCGCCACCTTGCCGGTTGCACTGCGAACCCTGTTCGCCGACGACGTCCAGCCCTTCATCATCAACCTTTTCGCCGAGGATCCCGCCGGGCTCGCGGCAGGACTCAAGCTGCCGCTGCTGATTGTCCAGGGCGACCAGGACATCCAGGTGACGGTCGATGACGCAAAGGCGCTGGCCGCGGCCCAGCCCAAGGCCAGCCTGGCCCTGCTGCCGGGGGTCAATCATGTCCTGAAAATGCCCGCAGGCGACGATCGCGCCGCCAACCTCCGGGCCTACGCCGACCCGGCGCTTCCGATCGCTCCGGCGGTGGTCGAAGCAATTGCCCGGTTCGTGAAAGGCTAGACGCGTTTCTGGCCGGGTGCCCTGGCCTCCGGTCCAAGCGCATCGTCGAGCAGCTTCGCCAGCCTGATCCCGCCTTCGACCACGTCCTGCCGCACCGCCGGAATCAGCGAGCGGACCCTTGCCTCGTCCATGACCGGCCGTTCGACCGGCGCCGCGCCGCACGGATCGCCGACCAGCGTTTGATAGGCGAGGTCGCGGGCCTTGGCCCACATCTCCCGGCTCCAGTCCTCGACGCTGCCGCTTGCAATCCGCTGGCGATCGGCCGGTGAAACCTGGGCGAGCAGCGCCGCGGGACCGGCGGGAGGTGTGGAAATGGCCCGCTCGGCCAGCCAGCCGTCCCAGATGCTGTGGAGGTTGGTGCGGCCGGCAATGATCCCATAGGTCGCCGCAACCTTGTTGCCGCCAAGGTCGGCATGGTCGCCGGCATGCATCGGCTGGTGGAGGTCGCCGACGAAATGGGTGAGGAAGGCCAGCGCCATCAACTTCTCGCGCACCGGCACGCTCTTGTCGGCCAGCAGCCGCGCATTCCGCTCGATCTGCGCCGACACGCAATTGCCGTCCTTGCAGGCGGCCTTCAAATCGAACGGCTTGCACACGTCGACGTTCTGGTAATGCCAGCTGTAGGCATAGGTGAAGCGGTCGCCCAACGGCTTGATGCAGTCCGCCCAGACGCTGGCCTGTTCGATGGTCGCCACCGGGCATTCGGGCGTTTCGAGCAAGCGGCCCTGGCGAAGCAGCGCCGCGACCTTGGCGCGCGTGTCGGGCCGCATCTGCAGCCAGGCGACCCGGGCAACGCTTTCATGCCCATATTCCCAATAGGCCTGGGCGGGGGCAGCGAAGGAGAAAAGGGCAAGAAATCCGCAGATGGCGGCAAGAAAACGATTCGACATGCGCGTTCCTTAGCGGAAAATCGCGCTAACTTTAGCCGGTGATCGAAAGATCGTGCTGCTGGTTGACCAGCCGCCATTCGGCGAGGTCGGCAAGCATTGCCCGGGCCGCCTGCTCGCCAAGGTCCGCCGCCCGCATCAGCGAAATTCCTTCGGCGCGAAGCTCCTCGCCCAGCCTGCCGAGCGAAGCGGCCGTCGCGTCGGAGCGAAGCGCGCTTCCGCCGAAGTCGCCCTGGAAGCGGATTCCGAAAACCGCCGCGCCGATAGTCGGCAGGCCGGCCGACACTAGCGTCAGCCAATGGCCCCACCGGTCGACCAGGTCCGGCGCCCACACCAACGCGGCAATGGTCCCCGCCGAGGCGAGCAGCGTCGTCCAGAACGCGCCCGCGCTGATCATTTCGAGCCGATGGTCCAAGAGCATGATCTGGCGGCTGTGGGCACGGTGATAGGCGACCTGCGGATCGACCTCATGGGCGGCGATCGATTGAGCCAATGCCGGCACCGCATCGGCAATGATCTTGCCGGACAGGCATCCGCTCGCTCGCCAGATTGATGCAGCATACCATTCGACCCAGCGCCGCGGGGTGGGGTTTGCGGCGCTCCCCGGCGGGTCGGGCGAGGCGAGCCCCAGCAACTTCAGGCTCCTCAGCGGCCGCAGCCGCTCGGCCAGCTGGCGATAGTCGAGCCAGCGGCGGTGCCATTCATGGCGCACGCCGAACCGGGTGTTGAGGATGATGATCAGCGCCAGCACAAACTCGAGCGCCGCCAGCTCAAGCTTCGACGCCGGCAGCAGGAAGCCTGCGAGCCCCATGATGACCGCTAGCGCCGCGAGGACGAAATTCAGCACATGCCCGCTGCGGTAATTTTGCGCGAAATAGGTCGCCAGGCCGCCGCTCCAGCGATGCGCCTCGCCCAGCAGGTCGAGGTGCAAGCTGACTCCGTGGCGCTCCGCACAGCTCTCCCGATAGCGGCGCCACTCTTCCTCGCGAGTGGCTGCGGCGCTGGTCGCCTGGAAATCCTTGGCGCCGAAGCGGCTGATCCCGGCGGTGGCCAACAGCAGCGGATACTCGACCCGTGCCCGGAACCGGCGCGGCCGCTCGCTGAAATAGGTGGTCAGATAGCCCCGCTCGCGCTCATCGACCGGGGGCGAAAGCAACAGGCTGACCAACTCGGCCAGGTGCTTGCCGTCGAACGGACGGCGATCGATGTCGTCGCTATGCAGCGTCAGAACCGCGGGGTCGTAGGCGCTCCACAGCAGGGTCACCGGCTTGTCCGGGTCGACCGGGATGTGGATGATCGGAATTCCCCGGGCCATGGCCAGCTCGACCACCTCGCCGGTGCCGCCACGCCCGCGCGGCACCTGGCCGTCCCAAACCGCAATCAGCACGTCGCAATGCGCCAGCGTGGCGCGGCCTGCCATGACATAGGCCTCAAGCGGGTCGGCAGGATTTCCGGGCAGTTCGAGCAGGCATCCGGCGGCATCGGCCAGCCGGTCGAACTCGCCGCGGAACGGCTCCGCCACCTCGGCGCAAGTCTGTTTCCGAGTGAATGGCAGCACCACGTGCAGGGCATAGCCATTGGCGAGGGCTGCATTCGCGGCAATCTGATCGGCTCCGTCGGCAAGAGGCGACACCATCAGCAGTTGCGGCGGCGACTGGGAGTACCAGCCGCGGTTCGAAGAATATTGGTCCAGCGCCGCGCTGGTGATGTCGCGGACCGCGTCCGCAATACGGTCCGTGACGGTTTGTGCCCCCGGTCCGAGCGACCCCGACCGATGACCCGTCACGCCCAGCCGGAATGCGAACGGCGGGCGTGGCGGGACAGCGGCAGCCGAGCCGGCGACATCAAGCTGCTGCGGCGCGGTCACGTGGCTCAGGCGGGCGGTGCGCTTCGCACCGACCCTCCACCGGGCTTGCCGAAAAATAGTCCAACGGCAAAGCCAACCGCTGCCCCGATCACCGCTCCCCAGATGATGGCCATGGTCGTCGCTTGGGACATAAGCAGCATAGTTGCCAGTCCCCCGACCACCGCTCCGGCGGCCGCCCCGCCGATCGTGGCGGGTTCGAGCATCGCGTAGCTGCGCGGATAGCCGCCGTTCTGATTGTTGCCGATCGGGTCGTAGAGCACATAGTTGGCATTCGGCCCGTCATTCTCGGTCGCCGGCAGGAAATTGAAGCCGAACACAAACCGCTGGTGGTCCGGATCAGTGTTGGTGACCCTCAGCTTCAGATCCTTGATGTCATTTGGTGATGCCACGTAAAAAATGCCGTCCATCTGCTGGCTGGTTGGGCAGGGCGGATTGGGATCCTCAGTGGGCTCCGCCCATAACACCTTGTTTATGTCATGCGAGAACTTGAGGTTGGCACCGTCCAGGTTGTTGAGTTCGAACGAGATTTCATAGTCTTCCCATCGTTTCATATTATCCTTGGTCTTGTTGAAGGTCAGTTCGTTGGTACTGCCCTTCCCATCATGCATCGTAAATGAGTAGCCGCCACCGAGCTTTGGCTCCGCGTAGATGTTTACGGTCAGTTTGTTTCCCATTTCGCCCTCCCTGTTTAATCCACTTGGTTGGCTATGTCCGAACCCCGGGGTGTCCGGTTAGCGGCTGTTGCCAATCCAGCCGGACGCCGAACCGTCAGCACCTAAAGTCTTAGACCGTTATTTCCGTCGCCGATCGGATCGTAGTCGATGTCTTGCCACCCTCCGCCAGCAGCCGGCTGCCGGAACCAAAGCGTAAATCTGAACTTCTGCTGCTGCAGCCGATTGCGGCAGTAGACAATGAGTTGCGTTCGCCTCCCAGTTTGGTCCTCTTCGACGCTTAAGGGCACAAATCCTTCCCATGTTGAGCATGGGATTGGACATGGCGGCGGCGGCATGCCCTGTGCGGCCGCTTGTACCCACAGTGCGTCATTCGGCGCCTCCTTGAACTCGATGCCGGTGTTAGTAGGATCCAGGAGGTTGAAATAGACCATGACGCCGGGGCAGCCGCCGTTATGGAAGCTAATCTCATGCTTGAGTGGATGATTGGCGCTGTCTTGCAACCCAAAGGGAGGGACTGTGCCCGGGTTATAGACAACGTTGACGTTCTTAGTCCGCGGTTTTGCCATGATTTGCCCCCTTCTTCTTTTACACTCTCGCTCGATTGCTGAGCGATTGGCGGTAACCCATTACCGCCAGCTGCGATCCGATCCCCATCCCTTCAGTACGCTGACCAATTCCCCGCAACATTTCGCCGCGCTCCGCCATCTGGCGGGGCGTTTCGGTGACGCCCTTCGGCCAGGCGGCAAGCCCGGCTTGCCATGCGGCTCTTGCTCCGGCCCGGTCGCCGCTGCGCCACATCATGTCGCCAACCAGCTTATATCCCTGGCTCAACGCGAACCGGTCCTTGGCGATCAGGATCCTGTCGGAGCGGATGTCGTCGAGCAGTTGGCGGGCAAGTCTGACCGCATCGGCACCTCCGCCATCGCCCAGCGCCAATTCGGCGCGCAGCTGCAAACAAAGCCTGGCCTGATCGCGCCATGCGATCACCGTCGGGTCGCGTACCATGAGCGAATCCATCCTGGCACAACCTTCGACCGCGACCGCCCCAGCTTCCACCGCCCTGCCGGAGCGAAGGAGTAGCATCGCTTGGTTGATCTGCGTGTTGGCGCTACGGCTCAACCAATCCTTATTGGCCGGCTCCAACGCGATCAGTTGATTGCCGATGTCGACCGCCGTGGCCGCCTGGTCCAGCGCGACCTTCGTCTCGCCTTTCACGAAGCGCATCCACGACAACCCCATATGGGCAATCATTGCCTTTTGGCGAAGCTGCGCGTCGGGCCGATCGAGCGCCAGATAAGGACGGAGCAATCGCAGCTGTTCCTCGCGCTGGCCGATGGCGTCGTCGATCTCGCCTGCTCCGGCCAGTGCATCGGCGCGGTCGCCTAAGGCTTCGAGCATCAGGCTAAGGTACTCGGGGTTACCCGGCTGGGCCGCGATGAATGGCTCGATGGCAGCGACCGACGCCTGAAAGGTCGCAGCGGCTTCCGCATAATGGGCTTGGGCATATTCGACGCGACCCAGGTTGGTGGAAGCATAGAGAACTTCGAGTTGGTACTTCTCATTTTCGGGTTCTTTGGCGACCATCCGGTCGGCAAGGCGGCGATACTCCCGGAATCGAGTCCCGGCCTCGTTGAGGTCGCCGCGCAGGCGGGCGGTTTCGCCGACAAAGAACACGCTTTGCGCGTGGTTGAACATCCGCTGCGGATCGCCCGGTTCGCGCCGCAGCGCTTCCGCCGTACCGGCTAGGGCCTCCCGATAGCGGCGAAGCGCTCCGTCGAGATCGCCGCGCGACGCCGAGATCTGGCCCATCAGGGTCAGCGCCTTCGACCGCTGAGCCAACGACTCGTCGCTGAGGCTGCGCTTGTCCTGCTTTTCATAATAAGCGAGCGCCCGCGCACCGACCGCGTCGAGCACGTCAAGCCGGCCGACGGGTTCCAGCTTGCTCCGGAGATCGCCGAGCATGAAGCCGATCAGCCCCTCGGCCTCTCGCCGCTGGTCGCGCGCCTCGTCGCGCGCGGAGAGCGCGGTGTAGGCCAGTCCCGTGGTGAACAGCATCCCCGCTACCGAGCCCGCGGTAATCGCGTAAAGCCGGCGATGCCTGCGCTGCGCCTCACGCTGGGCAAGATCGTCGAGCCCGACGCCGATCATCCCGGCGGCGATCTTGAGCAGGCCCATCTTGCGCCCGTCGCCCTGCTCGCGGAGGTCGGCGGCGATCGGCTCGCACCGTTGCGCCGTGGGCCGCCCCCGCCGGTCGAAATGGACCCTCAGCGCAGACGGGAAACATTCCTCCCCCGCCCGGTCCGCATCGTCGCTTGCAAAAGGCTCGCCATTGATGATCGCCGCCAGGATGCGGTCTTCGCGATGCAGCCGCTTGAAGCAGGCGATTTCCTTGTCGATCCAGTGCGAGCGGGCAGCCGCCGGCGAGCACAGCACGATCATGAAGCGCGACCCCGCGATCGCTTCCTCAATTTCCTCGCTAAGGTCGGATGCCGCGGCCAGTTCCTGGCGGTCGCGGAAGATCGGCGCCAGCCGCTTGGGCACCGGCCCATGATCGGTGAGCTTGCCGATCAGCCGCGGCGGAACCCGGAATTCCTCCAGCTCCTCGTGCAGCCAGTCGGCGATGGCCGCATCCTGGTGGCTATAGCTGAGAAAGGCCATGTAGCGCCGGTCCGACGCAGGTCGGCGAGCGCGGGACGCTGCCCCGCGTATGGTACGCGCTAGTTGGGCAAGCTCGGCCATCGGCCACCCCGCCTGTTTACCCTTCGAAGCCCCATAACATGGGCCGTTGGCAACCGCGAATCAGCCGTTTTCCTTGGCCGGGGCGCAGCACGCGCCTATATGGCCCGCATGTCCTCAATCCGTCCGTGGCGCGATATCTCCCGCCGCCAGTCCCGCCAGATCATGGTCGGCAACGTCGCCGTGGGCGGCGATGCGCCGGTCACTGTCCAGACCATGACCAATACGCCGACCTCCGACGCCAGGGCGACGATCGACCAGATCCGCCGCTGCGAGGAGGCGGGGGCGGACATCGTCCGGGTGTCATGCCCGGACGTGGAATCGACTGCCGCGCTCAAGGAAATCGTCCGTGCGGCCAGTGTTCCGATCGTCGCCGACATCCATTTCCACTACCAGCGAGCGCTCGAAGCGGCCGACGCCGGCGCCGCCTGCCTGCGCATCAATCCGGGCAACATCGGGTCCGAAGAGCGGGTCAAGGAAGTGATCAGCGCGGCCAAGGCCAACGGCTGCGCGATCCGCATCGGCGTCAATGCCGGCAGCCTTGAGAAAGACCTGCTCGAGAAATATGGCGAGCCTTGCCCAGAAGCGCTGGTCGAAAGCGCGCTCGACCATATTCGCATTCTCGAGGACCATGATTTTCGCGAATATAAGGTGGCGGTGAAGGCCAGCGACATATTCCTCGCCGTCGCCGCCTACCAACAGCTGGCCGACGCGGTCGACTGCCCGCTGCACCTCGGCATCACCGAGGCTGGCGGCCTCACCGGCGGGACCGTCAAATCGGCGATCGGCATCGGCTCGCTGCTGTGGGCCGGCATCGGCGACACGATCCGCGTTTCGCTTTCGGCCGAGCCTGAAGAAGAAGTGCGGGTCGGCTACGAGATCCTCAAGAGCCTCGGCATCCGCAACCGCGGCGTCAGGGTGGTTTCATGCCCAAGCTGCGCGCGGCAGGGCTTCGACGTCATCCGTACCGTCGAGAAGCTCGAGGAACGGCTGCAGCACATCCGGACCCCAATGTCGCTGAGTGTGCTGGGCTGCGTCGTCAATGGCCCTGGCGAGGCGCGCGAGACCGACATCGGCATCACCGGCGGCGGCCAGGGCAAGCATATGGTCTATCTGTCCGGCATCACCGACCATCATGTCCGCGACGAGGAGATGATCGACCATATCGTCCGGCTGGTCGAGCAGAAGGCCGCTGAAATTGAAGCGGCTGGCGTCGGAGCATCGGAGGCCGCCGAGTGAGTAACGGCGTGCGTTCGTCCGCAACCGGCGCCGCGGCGACTGGCGCGTCCGCAACCGGATCCCAGCTGCTTGGGGCCGCCGCGCTTGGTGCGGTCGCAATGGGTGCGTTCGCACTAGGAGCACTGGCAATCGGCCGCTTGTGGATCGGCAAGGCCCATATCCGCAGGCTCCGCGTCGACGAGTTGGAGATTGGCCGAATCCGGCGCATCCGCGACGCCGCTGAATAAGGCTTTGCTAACCCCTGTCGAGCTACGCCGCGGCGATGGGACGAGCACTTATCCTTGTTATCGCTGTCGGCGTGATGATTGGCCTTGCCTGGCCGTCCGGTGAGAAGTCACTCGCTTCGGCCGGAGCCGTTCAATCCGGCGAGCCAAGGGAAACCGTGCTCGAGCGACAATCGAACGGCCATTTCTACACTCACGCCAAAATCAATGACAAGGAGCTGGTCCACTTCGTCGTCGACACTGGAGCGACGGTCGTCGTGCTGACAATTGATGACGCGCGCCGGCTCGGGATTCCGGTCAATCCGGCTGAGTTCGAAGTCGTTGGGGAAGGCGCGTCCGGGCCAGTCAGAGGCAAGGACATCATGCTCGACAGTGTTGAGGTTGATGGCAAGCGGGTTGAGAACGTCCCCGCCGCAGTTCTCGAAGGGGCGAACCTATCGCTGCTCGGCCAAGCCTATCTGTCGCGAATGGGACAAGTCCAGATGTCGGGCGACTATATGGTGCTGAAATAGGCGTTCAAACCCTCTTTACCTTCCTCGCCTAAGCTTGGCGCATGCTTCGCCTGGCAATCATCATCATCTTTGCCGCGACCGTGATCGGCGCGTTGATGCCGTCGAGCATGCCCGCGCCGGCCGATGACCGCCGTGAGGTCATCCAGGTTGCGGATCTCGAAGAGAATCAGCCCAAGTCCCAGGAAGTCGATGCCGGTTCCGGCGCCGTCACGCTGGACCGCTCGTACGACGGACATTTCTATGCCGATGCGCGGGTCAACGGCGCGACCGTGCACTTCCTGGTCGACACCGGCGCCACCGGCATCGCCCTGTCGGCCGACGACGCCCGGCGGGCGGGACTGGCGTTCGATACCAATGGGGCCGAAGTGATTGGAACGGGCGCATCGGGCGCGGTCATGGGCCATTGGGTCAAGCTCAACCGGGTCGAGCTCGGCCTCAAATCGGTCAGCGACACCCCGGCGGTTATCCTCGCCGGTGGCGATCGATCCCTCCTCGGGCAAAGCTTTCTGAGCGAGTTCAGCTCGGTCGAAGTGCATGGCGACAGTATGGTGCTCCGCTAGGGCTGGTTTGCACGTCCGCTTCGGCTAAAGCGGCGCCGATGAGCGCCGAGCACAGCCCCGTTCCTGCTTATTCCGCCGCAGTGCTGGGAATCGCGCTCTTCTCGATCATGGACATGGTGATGAAGGGGCTGACCCTGGCGATCGGCACTTTCCCGACCCTGCTGTGGCGCTCGCTGATTGGCATATTGCTCGCCGCCATTCCCTTCCTGATCACCCGCAATCCCTGGCCGCGCGGAGTCGCGCTGCGCCTCCACTTGCTGCGCGGGACGATGATGGCGCCGATGGCGATCCTGTTCTTCTGGGGCCTCGCCCGGGTGCCGATGGCCCAGGCCGTGGCGCTAACCTTCATCGCCCCGCTGATCGCGCTCGTTCTGGCGGCGGCGATCCTCAAGGAGCCGATCGGCAAGCGGACCGTCGGGGGTTCGCTCGCGGCCTTTGCCGGCGTCGTCGTGATCTTCATCGGCCAAGCCCAGGCCGACCTCGGCCCAGCGGCCCTGCTCGGCAGTTTCGCGATCCTCTGCTCGGCCGTCATCTATGCCTTTAACATCATCGTCATGCGCCGGCAGGCCCAGCACGCCGGGCCGGTCGAGATCGCATTCTTCCAGAACCTGGTGATTGGATTCGTGCTTGTGCTGTGGGCGGCAGTCGACGGGGTCCCCTCGCTTCCGGCCGGCCATTGGGGCGAGCTGGTGCTTGCAGCGGGACTGGCGATCGGCTCGCTGATGCTGCTCGGCTGGGGCTATGCCCGGGCCGGCGCCGCCTATCTGTCGACTACCGAGTATACCTCTTTCCTGTGGGCGATGCTGCTTGGCTGGCTGCGTTTCGGCGAGCATGTCTCGCTCTTCACCCTGGTCGGCGCGGGCCTGATCGTCGCCGGCTGCCTGGTTGCCGCCCGGACCCGCAAGGTCGAACATCCGGCGCTCGAAGCGACCGCCTAGCGCGCTGCCAGCACGCTCACCGCCAGGGCAAGCACCACCAAATTGTAAGCAAATGCGGCGATCGATTGCCCGATCACCACGCGACGGAGCGATGGCGAGGTGATGGCGACATCGGAGGTTTGCAGCGCCACGCCGATGGTGAAGCTGAAATAGACGAAGTCGCTGTAATCGGGTTCCGGCCGGTCTCCGGGAAAGATCAGCCCCGCCAAATCCTTGCCGCCATCATCGCTGGTGTAGAACAAATGCGCGTAGTGCAGCGAATAGACCATGTTGGCGAAGGTCCAGGCCAGCACCAGCGTAAGGATGATCATCAACTTCTCGATCGGAGCGGGATGATGCGGCCCGATCAGCTCGCCGGCGACGGTCACCAGGATCACCATCGACAGGATCACCGACAATCCCAGCAGCATGACTCGATTGGCATCATTGTCCCGCGCCTTCTGCCGCATGTCCTCCGCTTCGCGCCGGAACAACGGGATGCAGAGGAGCAGGAACACCAGCGCAGCGAGATCGAACGCGACCATCACGGCCTGTGCGCGCGGCAGCATCGTCATGGCGATCGCATAGCCGCCGACCAGCATCACGATGAACAGCAGGAAGTGCGGAGGGGCAATCCGGTTGCCGATGCTCATCTGCCGCGCCATGAGCGGAACGTTGACGATAATTGCTGGCGGCGTCCAGCGCCAAAAAGGGAACGGAAAATGGCCTGGTTCTGGCTGATCCTGGGCGGCCTGTTCGAGGTCGGCTTCACCACTTCGCTGCGGTTCGTCGAGGGCTTTCGAAACCTGCCGTGGACGCTCGCCTTCCTGGTTTCGGTGGCGATCAGCATGGGCCTGCTTGAGCTCGCCTCGCGAAATATTCCCATGGGTACCGCCTATGCCGTCTGGGGCGGGATCGGCGCGGTCGGGACGGTAATGGTCGGCATGGCCTACTTCGACGAGCCGACGACGACCATCAGGCTGCTGCTGATCCTCGGCATCGTTGGATGCATCGCCGCCCTCAAGCTGACGGCCTAGCTCACCGCCTGGCTGGCTTCTCCAGCAGCGGCGCAATCTCCGGCGCTTGCTCGATCGACGGCAGGAAGCGCGGGGCGGGCAGCGGGCCGCGCGCCTGCTCATAGGCATAGCCGAGGCCGAGCAACAGCGCCTCCGACCATTTCGGGCCGATGAAGCTCAGTCCCACCGGCAGGCCCTTCACCATGCCCATCGGCACGGTGAGATGCGGATAGCCGGCGATCGCCGCGAGATAGCCCGCGCCGCCGCCCGGATATTGGTCGCCATGGACCGCGTCGATCGGCCATGCCGCCGACACGGTCGGCCCGATCAGCGCCACTACCTTATTGTCCTTTAGCAGCCGGTCGATGCCGTTCTTGCCCGCAAAAGCGATGCCCTCGTCACGCGCCTTTTTGTAGTCCGCATCGTCGAGCCCCTTGGTCGCCTCGGCCTTCTCGAACAGGTCCTGGCCGAACAGCGCCAGTTCGCGCGGATCGGTCTTGTTGAAGGCGATGACGTCCGCCAGCGTCCGGGTCGTCACGCTGGGTGGCGTGGTGGCGAGATAGGCGTTCAAGCCTACCTTGAACTCTGTGAGCAGCACCGGCAGCTGTTTCGGTCCATCCTTGGCCCCGCCCAACTCCTTGATCTCGACGATCTCGGCGCCCTGGGCGCGGAGTACGGCCAGCGCCTGGTTGAGCGCCGCATCGGTGCCGAACCCCGAAGCGAAGCGCATCAGGCCAAGCCTCTTCCCCTTCAGGGATGCGCTACCCAGCGCGGCGACATAGTCGCTCTTGCGGGCATCGGCCTCGGCGGTCGCCGGGTCGGCCGGATCGCTGCCGGCAATGACGGTCAGCAATTCCGCCGCCTCGCGCACGGTGCGGGTCATCGGGCCGGCCGTGTCCTGGGTGACGCTGATCGGGACGATGCGGGTCCGGCTGACCAGGCCGACGCTGGGCTTGA
Source organism: Sphingomicrobium sp. (assembly GCA_035494075.1). GTDB lineage: Bacteria > Pseudomonadota > Alphaproteobacteria > Sphingomonadales > Sphingomonadaceae > Sphingomicrobium. Next base: position 175,912 of record DATJHF010000004.1, read on the forward strand.
GGCCGACGATCCCATTGACCGAGGCTGGGCAGGTGACCGATCCGTTGGTCTCGGTGCCGATCGTATAATCGACGATTCCGGCGGCGACCGCGGCGCCCGAGCCGGACGAACTCCCGCACGGGTCGCGGTCGAGCGCGTAGGGATTGCGGGTCTGGCCGCCGACCGCGCTCCAGCCCGAGATGCTGCTGTTGTCGCGGATGTTGGCCCATTCGCTCAAATTGGTCTTGCCGAGAATGACCATGCCTGCGGATCGCAGCCGCGTCACGATGGGCGCGTCACGTCCCGTATCATTGTCCTTGAGGGCCAGGCTGCCCGCGGTGGTCGGCAGGCCGGCAACCTCGATATTGTCCTTGATCAGGATCGGCTGGCCGGTCAGCGGCGTGGTCACGTTCGAATCCATCAGGCTCCTGCTCGCCCGCTCGATCGCTGCAGGGTCGAGCGCCAGGATGGAGTTCACTTGGGGATCGATGCGCCGGATCCGCTCGATCGCTTCGTTTGCCGGCCGGAACGGGCCGCCGATTGCCGCCCCCGGCGCCGCCGTTTGTGCTGATGCGCATCCGCCAAGCAGTATTAGAAAGGCCGCTAATGAATGAATTTTCGCCAATTGCCGGACACCCCCGACTCGGAGGATGCGCCATGTCCGCACCGACTATCAATAGGCCATAGATTCACATTTTGTTGCGCGCATTCCTACTAACAAAAGTTAAGTAGATTTGTGCCAATTTGGTAAACGTTACGCTTTCGACTCGTTTTTGGGACAGCTTGGAACTTGGCGGGTTTCCTTGCGTTTTGGCTCCTTTCGCGGCGGAATCGGCACCATTTGTCGGTTAAAACACAAAGAGTTGCGTTAACCGCTTCCGTTAACAGCTCAATGGAGTCATCATATTTGGCTCATGGGTGGGAGGTCTGAAACGTGACAATCCGAGCGATTGGAGCAGCCGTTGCCGGCGCCTGTTTGGCGGCCGCGGCCCCCGCTATGGCGTCATCCGAGGCCGCAGCCGCCCCATCAAAGGGTGATTACTATCGGCCGTTGATCCTCGACCGAAACGCGGCCCCTGTCCGCAAGAACCAGGCGCTGATCCTGGCGCGCCCGGCCAGCCCCGATGTGTTCGGCACGGTGGCGCTCAATGCCGGCGTGACCTTCTACGACGCGCGGTTCCGGCGAGTGTCCGCGACCGACCAGCGCGACCCGATGGTGCTGAGCCTGGCGTCGGCGGCAGCGAACCTCGACCCGATCGCAAAACTTCGCCTGGTCCAGCAGGAAGTCAGCCAGGCTGTCCATTGGCAACATGATCTCGACAATATGGGCGTCGCCGACTTTTGGGCGAATGCCGGCGAGACGCTGCGCCGCGGCACCGGCGATGCGGAAGACATCGCCATCGCCAAGATGCAGATTTTGAAGGCGGCCGGATTCGATCCCAAGGATCTCTACATCAGCGTCGGCCGGCATTCGTCGCGCGGAGCCCACATCCTGCTGCTCGCCCGCACCGCCAGCGGTTTCTTCGCGCTCGATGACAAGGACGGCATGATGCCGGCCGCGCAGGACACCAAGTTCACTCCGATCATGACGCTTGGCCAGGGGATGAGCTGGATCCACGGCCGCCGGGTCGGCGGCAATCCCCGCCTCGCAAGCGCAGGCACAAAGAACCGGGCGAAGTAACGCCGCCTGCGCTATGCGCGCGGGCATGACCGACGATCCCTTCAGTCTCAGCCGCTTCATCGAGGCCCAGGCCGGCGGAGTGTTTGAACAGGCTTTGGCCGAGCTACAGGCCGGGCAGAAGCGCAGCCACTGGATGTGGTTCATTTTCCCACAGCACCGCGACCTCGGCCGAAGCCCGACGGCGAAATTCTATGGGTTGCGGGGCGTTGAGGAAGCGCGTGCTTATGCCGAGCATCCGGTGCTCGGCCATCGCTTGCGCGAATGCGCCGGCGCGATCCTGACGCAGCTGGCCTCGAGTTCGCCCGAGCAAATCCTCGGTCCGGTCGACGCGCTTAAATTGCGGTCCTCGATGGAGATTTTCGCCGAGGCCGTGCCCGACGAGCCCTTGTTCGCAGAGGCGCTTCAGGCGGCTAATGCCGCTTGAAATACTGGACCTCGCGCTCATGCTTTTCCGCCGCCGCACGGCTGGAAAAAGTACCAAGGTTGCGCCGTTTGCCGGTCTTCGGATCGGACTTCCGGGAATAAAGGCGATACTCGCCGCTCTTCAATTTGCGGATCATGGGGCAAACTCCTCGGTCTTGCCCCGCTCCAGCGCGGGCGAGCTGTCAGGCCCGGCTGCCTCCTGAGACCATCTTCTCATGAGCTGTGTCATTGGCCACCAACGCGCGGGTCACAGCTGGGCTGCGACCGCTGGTCGCGGCCATTGCACGGGCAGGCTGAGCCGGTGCACTGCGCACGGCGTCGAATATCGTCAGGCTGAGCATTTCATACTCCGGTTGGGGGCGTGCCCCTTGGCCGAAGCGGACCGGGCTGGCTTGTCCGGTTCGATCAATCTGCCGCCCAGGTCGACCAGCCGACGAACTGATGGTGCTTTATTCGACTAACACACAAATTGGGCGGCCTGCTCACCCGTTCGAATCTGGTTCGACATAGACCAGCGCGCGGCGGCCGGACTCCAGCTCCAGCTCAGCCCGGCCATAGTCGCTTCCCTCGTAGCGGTCGGTCTCGGCCAGCTCCTCGGCGGTCAGCCAATAGACCATCCCCGGCACCCGGTCGTGAGGATCGCCGGTCCGGCGGACCACGAAATGGGTCTTGTTTCCGCTGATCCGCACCGCATTGGGGTCGCGGTCCGGAAGCACGACCATCCGGTAGCCGGCCAGCGTGTCTGGCTCACCCTCCAGCGTTCGCCCGTAATTGGCGAGCTGTACGTCGCGCAGCTGAAGCGTTCCGTAGGAGAAGAGCGGGATCTCAGCCTTCATTCAAACTGCTGCGCTCTCGCTTGGGCAGGTCGGGATGCAGCGCTTCCCAGCCGATCCTTTCCTTGACCCAAATCTCCACATCGGGCGGAAAGCGATCGGGCTCGTCGAGCGTCCCGGTCGTGATGTCCATATGACCGGGCCGCTCCGACCGCCGGTATCCGACCGTGCTTCCGCACGTCGCACAGAACAGCCAATGGATGCCCGGGGAGCTTTCATGATCGGCGGGCTCCCCCGCGAGCCATTCGAAGTCCTGGCCGTTGAACACCGCCCAGGCGACATTGGTGCCGCCGCTCGCCCGCCGGCAATCGCCGCAGTGGCACAGTGTGGCCGCGACCGGCGCGCCCCTGACCAGGTAGCGGATCCGTCCGCACAGGCACCCGCCCTCGGCGTCCACCGTCACGCGTCCGCCGGAAAGACCGGATTGGCCGACAGCTCGCCGACCACGCTGGTCCATTCGCGCACATGCCAGCGCGCGACCAGCCCATTGACGACATAGGGATCGGCCTTGGCGAATTTGTCCGCCACCGACTTGTCGTCGCCGACGAACAGCAGCACGGCCCCGTCGACCGGATCCGCCAGCGCTCCGCCGATCAGCAGCTCACCCCGATCGGCTGCTTCCCAGGCATAGGTCAGGTGCGCTGCGCGATATTGCGGCCGCCGCTCCAGATAGTCCGGGCTTCCTTCGTAGAAGAGCAGGAAATGCTTCACCATGTGCCGTCCTTCATTCGCTTGCCGGTACGTTCCTCGATCCGCCGCAGCGTCGCCCGTGAAATATTGGGCGGAAGCGCCTCGAGCGGAAAGAATTGCGCTTCCTCCACCTCGAAGCTGTCGGCCACGAACGTGCCTTCGGCCCGGGCGGCAAAGAGGTGGATCGTGTCCCGCTTGCCCTCGGCGTCGGAGAAATGGGTCGATACTGGTTGGAGGGCATCGGCGAGGCAGCCAAGTTCCTCGAGGATTTCGCGCCGGGCCGCTCTTTCAGGCGCCTCCCATGGCCGGACGCCGCCGCCGGGAAGGACGAACAGGTCGCTCCGCCCATAGCTGTTGCGGATCAGCATGACCTCGCCTGCGCCGTTGAACAGCAGCACCTTCACACCCCTGGTCTGCGGCTGGAACAGCTTCCACAGCCACTTCTGCATCCGATAGGCGAGGCCGATTACCCGCTTCATGGCCTTGGTATAGCGCGGCCCGGCGCATGCCGCGAACCATGGATTGCCGAGGAAAGCCAAAAGCAGGGCTTATTTCCCGCTGATTTAGGTTGATGCGTTTGCGCAACGGTTGTGCCGATGCAAACCATTGCGAGCGAAGCCGAATGGTGACAAATTGCTCATCGGGGCCTCCAACTCCCAAAAGGCAATGGAGGCGACTGAGGGGGGACGCGTTTGCAGCCCGTTCGGCTCGTGCTGTTGGTGCTTGAAGGTCCGCGCGAAGGCGAGAACGACTTTTTGGAGTTCCCGTCGATCGAGGACGCCGTCTCCTATGGCCGCGAGCTTTATGGCGGACACCGCTTCCAGCTTGAGGCGATCGAGGACCAGAGCGGCAGGGCCGTAATCAGCTACGATTATTTGAACGATCTGTGCCGGACGGCGCACACCGTCTCCGAACGCCGTTACGGGTAGCTAGCCCGCCGAGCCCGCCGCTGCGGCCGGCTGCCTCATCACTTTGAAATAGACCACCGCCAGTGCGGCGAAAACCAGCACGGATGCCCCGAGGAACGCCGATCCGGCAAAGCCATGTTCCGCGCCGGCCGCCAGCGCCTGGGTCATCCCCAACGGGCCAGCGATCGCGGCAACGCTGGCCACGGACGCCATTCCCCCCTGCAGCGCGCCCTGGTTGGATGCGTCCGTCATTTGGGACAGCAAGGCATTGGTTGACGGGTAGACCAGGCCCTGCAGAGCGCTGAAAGCGATGATCGGATAGACCATCCACCCCGATGGCACGAAAGCATAAAGGGCGAAGCTCAAGCCTCCGACCAGCAAGCCGATGACGATGCTGCGCTGCTCGCCGAAGCGGGCGACCGCGCGGCCGGTGATCAGGGCCTGGGCGATCGCCATCGATAGTCCGGCGGCGGCCAGCGACCAGCCGATCTGGGCCGAGGTCCAGTTGAACTTCAGCACGGCCCAGAAGGCCCAGGTCGAGGGATAGACCTGGTGCGCGAACTGCCACAGCAGCATCACGGCAATCAGCGGAACGGCAGCGGACTGTTGCAGCAAGGGGGCGAAGCTGCCGAAGGCATTGGCGCGCCGCCATTCGAACGGGCGCCGGTCCTTGGCATCCAGCGTTTCCGGCAGGCTGAACAATATCCAGAGGAAATTGAGGCCGGTCAGGGTCGCGGCGACGATGAACGGCGTCCGCGTGCCGAACCCTGCCAGCAGTCCGCCGAGCGCCGGGCCGAGGATGAAGCCGCCGCCGAACGCCGCACCCATCAGCCCGAAGATGCGCGCCCGCTCCTTGGGTTCGGTGATATCGGCCAGTACCGCATTGGCAGGCCCGTACGTCGCGCCCGCGATGCCGGCCACCAGCCGGCCGAGGAACAGCCAGCCAATGGTCGGCGCCGCGGCCATCAGCGCATAATCGATGGTGAAGGCGAGAGCGCACAGCAACAGCACTGGCCGGCGGCCGAAGCGGTCCCCCAAATTGCCGATGATCGGACCGGCCAGGAACTGCATCAGCGCATAGGCCACCAGCATGTAGCCGGCGATGCGGGTCGCCTCGGCCATCGAAACATGGGCAAGGTGGACGACCAGGCTCGGCAGCACGGGGAGGACGATCCCGAACCCGATCGCATCGAGTAGCAGCACGACCAGCACGATCGGCACGGCACGGTGATAACGAGTCATGACGGCGAGGCTGTCATGATTGCAGGCTCCCAATCAAGGCATGCCGTCACCGAACTTGATTCGACTAGGACGGCCGCACGCCTTACTCTTCTGCCGCTCGGTCGGATTCGTCAGTCGAAAGGATTGAACGATGGCAGGCGGGCTCGCGATTGTACTGAGCGGCGGCGGCGCCAAAGGAGCGTTCCAGGTCGGTGTGCTGCAGGCGTTGATTGGCCGCAGGAAGGTCAATTTCGAAACCGCGGTCGGCACCTCCACTGGGTCCATTCAGGCCGCTGCGGTTGCGCAGGACGACATTCCCTCCCTGGTCAAATTCTGGACCGGCCTCGAAGGGCCGGACGATATCTACAAGAACCGCGGCGGGACGCTGCTCAGCATCATCGCCGGACAGCCCTCGCTCTACACTACCGACCCGCTGCGCAAGCTGCTCAAGACGGCGATCGACGAGCAGAAGATTCGCGCCAGCGGCAAGAAGTTGCGCATCCGGATCGTCAACATCACCACCGGCAAGGCGGTCACTGTCGCCGAGAACGCCAACAATCTCGCCGACTGGGTCTATGCCAGCTGTGCCATGCCGTTTGTCTTCCCTCCGCTCGCATCGAAAAGCGCGGCGGGGGTTGAGGAGCAATGGGTCGACGGCGGAGTGCGCGATGTCACACCGCTCGACGAGGCGATGGTCGAGCGGCCGCGGGCAATCCTTGTGGTTCGAGCCTCGGCCACGCCCAAACCCGACCAGCCCAAAAAGTATAAGAGCCTGGTCTCGATCGGGCTTCGCGCGGTCGACATCCAGCATACCGAGGTGTCGGAAAATGACCTTAAGAACGTCAACCTGATCAACAATCTGCTGACGGCGCGCGACCGGCAGCTGATTGCGCTCCGGCAACTCAACCTGTCGCCGTCCGAAATCGAAGGCGTGATGCGCCCGCTCCAGGCCGAAGTGGACCGGTTCCGGCTGGTTCCGGTCAAGGTGATCGCGCCGGACCAGGACCTGTACGACACGCTCGAATTCGATCCCAAGAAGATCAAGGATGCGATTGCGCTGGGCGACGCCTTCGTCGAAAATAATTGGCCGGAATTGCAGCAGTTCCTGGGGGTCTGACTCCACCCATCAAAGTTTCCGCCGAGTTAGCCTTGTATTAAGAACAGCGGCGCAGACTTCCTCGCGCATAACAGCGGAGGAAGACATGGGAGCGCCCGAGTCGGGCTTGACGGCGGCCGAACAGCCGACCGCGGAGACGCTGCTTACCGCGTTTCGAACGATCAAGGATGACGAGCGGGCCAGGCATGTCGGCGTGCTCGACTATTGGCTTTCGATTCGCGGCGACAAGGAGTTCCCGCCGCTGCACGACCTCGACCCGCTCGAAATTTCCGATGCGGCGCCCACATCGATCCTGCTCGAACTGATCGGTGGCGGCCAGGATGCGGAAATCCGGCACCTCGGCGAAGAGCTTGAGCACGACGTCACGGTCAAGCGGATCATCGACGCGTCGACCCCATCCTTGCTGTCGAGCATTGCCCGGAAACTCCCGATCGTCGCAATCTCGCGCGATTTCCTCTCTTTCGAGGACAATTTCAGCAACGCCGACGGGCTGACCCGCTGCTGGATAACCCTGCTCCCGCTGTCGAGTTGCGGTTCGTGGGTCGACTATGTCTACGCCTTTGTCAGCCTCGAAAAAGGCTCGACCAAGACGGCCAAACCGGCGGCGGAGCCGGAGCGGGGCGCGGAAGAGCAGCCAGCCGACCAACCCACGGCGGTCGAGGAACCGGAGGCGGTTGAGGAAGCTGCCGGCGGGCCAGAGGCGGTCGAGGAACCACCGCAAGAAGAAGCCGCCGCAGTTGAAGAAGCTGTCGCCGAACCCGACGCGGTCGAGGAAGCTCCGCTGGAGCAAGACCCGGCCGTAGAGGAAGCTGTAGCCGAGACCGAGACGGTCGAGGAAGGCCCTCAGGAGGAATCCGCGGCAGTTGAGGAAGCTGTTGCGGAGCCCGAAGCGGCCGAGCCGGTTCCGGTCGAATTGGATGAGCCGGTCGCCGAGGTTGAAGACGAGCCTCAGGCGGTCGAGGAGGCGCCGGTCGAGGCCAGCGCCGAACCCGAACCCGAATCCGAGCCTGAACCGCTCCCGGACATGGCCGAGGAAGCCCCCGCCGCGACCGGCGGCCCGGGCTTCTCCAAGATCCTTGAGGGCCTGGCCCAGCTTACCGGCTTCTATGGCCAGGGCGTTCCGGTTGCCGATCCGGTGGTCGACGTCGACTTGCCGCAGGATGACCCGCAAGCGGTCGAAGCCGCGGCCGAAGAACCGCCGGTCAATGAGCCCGAAGCCGTCGAAGGTCTCGAAACGCCGCTGGAGCTTGATGAGGTTGTCGCAGCCGGGCCGGAAGCGCCGGAATGCGCGCCGCTGGAACCGCTCGCCGCCGATGAACCGCTTGAACTTCAACAGCCCACGCCAGCAACGGAGGGTGCCTTGCAAGACAAATTGACCGAAGTCCGCGCCAAGGCCGACGAGGCCCGCGAAGCCGCGCTGCGCGCAACCGCCGCGCTGAATGAAGGCCTCAGCGCCGCCTATGATTTCGCGCTCGACGCCGAAACCAGCCCGGAGGAATATCTGCGGCTTGTCGAAGCGCAGGGGCTGAAGATCCAGCTGCGCGCGCCGATGGCCCCGGTTGCCAAGCTGGCGTTCGATGGGCGGGTCGATCCCGCTACGCTCGGCCAGTGCGAGAAGATCCTTGCCTGGGCGCTCAAGGAAGAGCTGCCGCGCGGCGCCCTACTCGAGCGGATCGACCAGGCGGGCGGAATTGGCGAGTTGGCCGGGGAGCTGTCCAAGGCAGCCTAGACCTTTGATCGTTTCTGGCTGTTTTCAGCCGGAAACGTAAATCACGGTCTAATGGTGTGAATGGAGCCCGATTGGGCTCTGGCAGCCTCAGCTCTTTTTCGGGGCCTTGAGCTTCAGGCCCTCGACTACCGCATTTTCGGCGCATTGGCGCGAAATGTCGGCAAGGATGGCGATGTCCTCATCGCCCGCCTGCCGCGCCAGCCAGTGGGTTCGGCTGGCGATGCTGCGCAGCTCCTTGATTTCCTTCACCGGGATCTGGCGGTGCTGCTCGACGAGCCGCTCGAAGACCGCTTGGTTGAGCGGCGTTTCGAACTCCAGGCCGATGAATTCCTCGCAATGCCACGCGACGCGGGCGCGCTGGCCTTCAAGCCCCGGCAGGTTAAGCCATACCCAGCTGTCGTCGGCGACGACGGTCGAGCAGGCAATGCGGCAGCCGTGGGTCGACATGTCGATCACCCGGGCCTCCGCCTTGCGGTTGCCCTCGCGCATTGTCGCGTGAAGGTGCAGCGCGGTACGCGTCGCGCGCCGGCGTTCCGGTTGCTGGAATGGGACGGTTACAGGCATACGAGTCTCCCGCGAAGGAAACTGCGCCTTGTTCGGTAAATAAACCCCTACTGCGCCGGTTCTTCTGCCCCGCCGAGATCCTGGCTCATCTTCTCGCGCATCTCCGAACGCTGGCTGGCTGCGAAGTTGTTGAGCCGGCTGGCATAATAGGCCTTGAGGAAACTCATGTCCCAGGCCGTCAGGGTCAGCGGGACGGGCGCTCCCATCGGCGTGGTCACGACATTGAGGATGCTGTTCGCCGCCGAAGCCGTCAGCTTGCTTGGGTCAGTCCGAACGAAGGCCCGCATTGCGGCATAATCGGCCAGCTGGGTGGTGGTCAGCCCGACGATCGCGTCAGCCTGGACGACGACTACCGCGCCGGAAAATTCCTGCCGTGCCATGGGCGTGATCCGGGTCGCAGAACCGAATACCCGCTGCACCTGCACGCCGTCCATTCCGACCTCGGCGGAGTTTCTCACCTCGTGCAGCTTCCGGCCGCTGGCGCCGCGGGTTTCCTCGATCTGCCACGCTGCCACCGGCGCTTCGGGATCGAGGATCGCATGATAATCGAAGCCGCTTTGCCCGATCGGGAAATAATCGCCCCGCTTGCTTCCCATCCGCTTCAGCAGGGCGTTCTTGTCGCGGGTGACGATGACGATCAAGTTGGGATGGCATTTGGCCTTGGCGACCTCCATTCCCGCGGCATCGGCGACCCTGCGGAGGCGATCCTTGACCAGCTCGTTCTGCGCCGGGTTGAGGCCGACCGCGGCCGGGCACACCGGGCTTTCGAACCGGCCGAGCTGACCGCGCGGCCGCGCCGGGGTCAGCTCGCGGATGAAATTGCGGATCTGCTTTTCGCTGGCGCGCTGGCCCTGCACGACGATCGCGCTCTGCTCGTCAGGCGGCAGCGGCGTGTCGGGTGGCGGCGACAGGGTGGCATTGGCGGCCAGGAGCAAGGCAAGCGCGATGGACATTGAGGTTCTCCCTCAAACCGACACCCATCTGTGCGTCTGGTCCCTTTCCCGCCAAAGCTCAAGGGCCGGCTGTTGCCGGCCCCGGCTCATCGTTCGGTCCGATCCTAAGCCAATCTAATCCTGCTCGACCGGTTCCTTTGCGGCCCGGCGGAACAGGAATTGCGCGTCCTGACGGGATTCCCAATTTCCCCTCTCCGGAATCTTGGCCTCCGGCTCCACGGGGCTCCTTTCCGCCGCACCGGTCGGGACGGGGTCATGGACGGGTGCCGCCCGACGAGCGAAGGCAGGACCGGCCGCCGGCTGGTCGACGCCGGCCGGCTCCATGCCGGGTTCTTCGTCCTCGGCGCTATCCAGGAATTCTTGCCTTGCTTCGAATTCCTCCTCCTCGCGGCGTCGCTTGCGGCGGCGCATTGCGATGCCTGCCCCGCCCAACGCGATCAGGCCAAGGGCACCGGCGCCCAAGCCGACGAGCGCCATGTCGTCGGTCATGAATGTATCGAGCTGGTCAGACATGCTTGCCGAAGCAGGAGCCGCGACTGCCGACGGGGCAGGTTCGGCTGCGGCCGGCGGAGGGATGTCGGCGGCAGGCGAAGCCGGCGGTATCGCCTCAACCGGAGGCGCGGGAGCCGCGGCCGGTGCAGCTGCAACTGCGGCCGCGCTGGTTTTGCGCGCGGTCGACCGCGTCGTCGAAGCGGTGGCCTTGGCAGGCCTGGATGTGGTCTTGACGGTTTCAACCTTGGGCTTCGGCGCCGCTGGCGGTGCCACGGCGGTATCGGCCGACGGGTCAGGCCCCAGCGGGTCGACGGTTGGGGTCGTTTCGACGGCAGTATCAGTGCCCGGATCGGGCGGCGTACTATCCTGGGCGAATGAAGGGGACGTAACGGCGAGGACCGCCGCGATCGCGGTCATGGCCATGCGAAGATTTGCGATTTTGTGGGTCATGCCGGGTCAACCCGTTGCCGGACCGTTTCGACCCGCTGTTTCCGATGAGGCGAGCCCTATTTCGGATCGAAGGCCTCCAGGATCGGGCACGGCCCCTTCCCCTTTGACGCGCATTCGGACGCCAGTCCGGCCAGCGCGTTTCGCGCCTCCTTGAGCTCCTCGATCTTCTCGTCGATCGCCAACACCCGTGCCTCGGCCAGCGCCCGGACTCGTGCCCGGTCGTCCGACGCGTCGAGCGCGATCAGCTCGCCGATCTCGTTCAAGGTGAAGCCGGCGGCCTGGGCGGAGCGGATGAACTTCAGCCGCTTCACATCTTGCTCGCCATAACGGCGCACCTCGCCCGGCGGCCGCGGCGGCTCCGGCAGCAGCCCGCGGCGCTGGTAGTAGCGGACGGTCTCGACCCCCACGCCCGCCGCCTTTGCCAGCCCCGATATCTTATCCGGATTATTTGCTTGATTCCGTACCATGGTACGGAAGCTATTAGTCCATTTGTCCCCTTTTGGACATAAGGAGAAATGACGATGGTTTCCGTAACGCACCTGACCGAGCAGCAGGCCCAGGCCGCCAAGCTCGACACCCAGCGCGGCTGCCAGTGCAAGCCCTGCACCTGCAAGAATTGCGCATGCTAACCGACTGATGGAAGTGCCCCGGTTCGCCGGGGCATTTCTTTATGTACGCGAGCAATAGTTTCAATCCATTCCGGCCAATTCGGAACATTCAAATAATTCAAGGCGTTGATCGGGCATTCCCAACTAAATCCATTTAAGGAGTAAGCCCATGCGGATTCCCCTAGGGGCCGCTAGCCTCGTCATTGCACTCGCCAGTTCGGTGCCAGCCATCGCCGCCACCACCGGCATGGTCAGCGGCCAAGGCGCGCTATCCAGCGATCCGCGCCGCAATTTCTCGGTCAGCGCCAAGATCAATGCCGACGGCACCGCCTCCGGCCACGCAACGCTGATCAACAAGGCCTTCACCGGCGAAAACGGCAAGGCGCCCTACCTGCTTCAGCTCGACATCAAATGCGGCAAGATGGTCGACGCCAACACCGCCATCTTCGGCGGCACCATCAAGCGGACCAACGACCCCAGCCTGGTCGATACCGTCTATTTCTCGGTCCAGGACAATGGCGAGCCCGGCGCCGCCAAGGACAAGGTCAGCCGCGCCTATTTCTTCGACAATGATCCCGCCACGACCGGCGATCCGGCACTGTGCCTCGGCGCAACCCTGACGGATCTGCCGCTCGAGACGATCGTCTCCGGCAACATCAACGTGAAGAGCTAACGCGGCGATCACATTCGCTCGGCACCAAATATTTGGAGATTCAATATGTTCGACAAAGACACCGACAAGGACGGCCTGACCGTCATGGAAACGCTGACCGATACGTTGGCCGACAGCGTCAACGGCTACCGCGACGCTGCCCAGCATGTCGATTCGGCGGAGTTCCGGCAGATGTTCACCGAGCTAGCCGACGAGCGCAGCCAGCTGCTTTCCGACCTGCAGTCCGAACTTGCCCGTTTTGGCGGCTCGGCCGATCGCGACGGCACCACCCTGGGCGCCCTTCACCAGCGCTGGATGGATTTCAAGGCCAGCGTCACCGGCAATGACGACAAGGCGGTGATCAACGAAGTCGAGCGCGGCGAGGATTATCTCAAGGAGAAGTTCGAGGCCGCCATGGCCAGTGATGCGCTCGAAGGCAGCTTCCGTGGGATCGTCGAGCGCGCCTATGGCTCGGTCCGCGAAGGTCACGACCGGGTCAGCGCCCTCAAGCATTCGTTGGACGCCACCATCGACAATTAACGCTTTTGATGAATGCCGCCGCTCGGGGGACCGGGCGGCGGCATCGCTTTGGCGGCGGATGCGCCCATTGTGGACGGCCATTCGTTGACCTGTCGTATGACCCACAGAAACTTCAACGCTCACCCCGCGATGACCGCGATTGCCGCCGCCATTGCCTTGTCTTCGGCCCCCTTGTTCGCACAGAGCATGGACGCGCCCAACCTGACGACGCCGGCTCCGGCGACCGACACCACGGCGCCGGTTACGGCCGATCCGCTCTCTCCGGACGTAGCCGCCGAAGCGCCGGCCGCGGACGACCCCCTCGCACCCGATGCCACCGCCAAGCCGGCCGCCCGCAAGGCCACGACGGCGAAATCAACTGCCGCGCGCCCGCGCCCGGCGCCGGCCCGCGTTGCCAGCGCCGCGCCGGCCGTTGCCGCGGCGCCTGCCATTGCCGCTCCGGTCGCCCAGACAACCGTCGCGCCGCCGCCACCGGTCGAGCCTCAAGCCGCTCCGGTTGCGCCGCTCGCTGAACCGCCGGCCACCCCGGAAGCAAGTTCGATCGACCCGATGGTCCCGGTCGCGGGCATCGCTGGGCTCGGGATCCTGGCCTTGGTTGGAGGTGGCCTGATCGTGCGCCGCCGCCGCCGTCGCATTGAAGAGGCTGACGATGCCGCGCGGCGGCAGTTCATCGCAACCGGCGCCGACAACGATGCTGACGCCGGCCCGGTGATGGCCGAGCCCAGGCTGGCACCGGCTGCCCCCGTTGCCGCACTTGCGCCCGCCCGGCCCCCGGCCGAATGCATCGAAGCGGCGCCTGGCAGCCATGTCGAGGCCGCGTGCGAAGGGCCGACCGCGGATAACCCCTCGCTGTCGATCAGGAAGCGCGTGAAGCGCGCCCAATTCTTCGATCAGCGCGAGTTCCTCGTCGCGGCGGGCGAGGCGGTTCCGGTGGAACCCGACGCCGGACTTCCGGACGCTGTCGAAGTGCCGGAGTCGACGGATCCCGCCCGCGAACCCGCATAGCTTCCGCGCCGGGCGCCACCGTCAGTCCTCGATCGTCGCCTTCCCCTCGGCCTTGAGGCGCGCCAGCCCGTCGCGCATCTCCTGCAGCTGCTCCGGCGTATGCCCCACCCAATCGTCGACCTCGCCGGTCACGCGCAGCGGCGCGAGCGACCGGTAGGAAGCGGTCATATTGCCCGGGAATTTCTTGTCGGTGAGGTTGGGGTCGTCCTCGAACTCTCCGGTCGGCTCGACGATATAGATCCGCCCGCGACCCTCACCCTTGGCCAGCTCCGCACCCCAGGCCGCCGCCTCCAGCGTCGCGCTGAAATAGATGTGCTTAAGCTCGCGCTCGACGAAATTGCTGCCGAAGCCGGGCGAAATCAGGTCCCCGGCTTTCAGGTCGGCCTTGGTGCCATGATAAAAGGCCGTGCCGGGCGGGACGTCCGCTGCATACATGCTCGCCATTCTCCTCGCAGCAACGCCTTCACCTTTGGACAACTCTTGCTGTGCCAACTAGGTTTCGAGTCAGACAGGTTGGAGTCGGGCGATGAGATTCCTGGGCTTTGGCAAGCGCGGCACGGACGAGCCGGAACAGCCGGCGCAATCCCGCAAGCGCGACCTCGACGATATCGTCAACCGGACGCTGGCCAGGCTGCAGGAGGATGGCAGCAAGTCGACCGTTCCTCCTCCGCCGGCGCAAACCCCGCCGGACCCGCCGCCGCCCGATCGGGCCATGCTGGTCGAGAAGGGGCCCGCGGACCGTCCGCCCGGCCAGCCGGTCGAGCTTCGCCCCGACGAACCCAATGTCGATGCCGCGCTGGAGATCATCGCCAGTGCGATCGGCGACAATCCGCAGTTCGAAATGGCATCGATCTTCCCGGCCGACTTGTGGCTCGATACGGTCATCGCGCACGAGCTCAGCCTGACCAAGATCCGGCCCGATATTGCCGGCAACAAGATGGCCCTGTTGGTCGATGCGGAGTTTGCGGCGCGGCTGCGCGCATCGCCGGACGATCCCGTCCGCGGAGCGCTGCTGGAAGCCGGTTTCGGCCTCGCGCCCTTTGACGAGAACAAGCCCAACGGCTTCGCCAGCGGCAAGACCGAATTCCTGCGCAAGGAGCTGCGTGACATCGCCGCCAGCGGCGCCACCCCCGAAGCGCGGGAACTGGCGGTTTACAATCTGCACGACTGGACCGGCAAGCTGATGCGCGGCGAGATCGATGTGAAATTCCCGGGGCTGTAGGAAGCGCCACCGCCCTAGAGATGGCGTGACAGGGACGTCCTTCCCCGGACTCGCGCCGGAGGTCAGGACCGCCAGGCTCGAAGCCCAGCGCCTCTTGTCGGCCAGCCTATTCTGCGGGCTGGGCGGCCAGGTCCGCCGCCACCGGCACGGCCGGGCTCTTGCGCTCCCCGCCGAACAGCGCCTTCAACATAAACAGGCAAAAGGCGACGACCCCGGCGGTGAAGACGAGATCGCCCGGCACCCTCACCCAGGTCAGCGCTTGCATGACCGGCCCGTGGATCACCTCGGCGCTGCGTGCATAGGCATAGTCGCGGGTGAAGCTTTGATAGGCCTGGTAAAGGCCCTGCGGGAACAGCGACAGGAACACCATCATCGCCAGGCCGATGTTGAGGCACCAGAAGCTCGTCTTGAGCAGCTTTTCGCTCCAGCGCGACGGGTCCGACAGGCCGCGCATGCAGAACAGGGTCAGCCCGATGCCGAGCATTCCGTACACTCCGAACAGCGCCGCATGGCCATGGGTCGCCGTCGTGTTCAGGCCCTGCATGTAATAGAGCGCCAGCGGCGGATTGATGAAGAATCCGAACAGCCCCGCGCCAACCATGTTCCACACAAGCACGCTGGCGAAAAAGGCGAACGGCCAGCGGTAGACCTTCTGCCAGTCCTGCTGATGCTCGACCTTGGCCCGGTTATAGGCTTCGAACCCGACCACCATCAGCGGCACCACCTCCAGCGCCGAGAAGACCGCGCCAAGCGCGATCACCGCCACCGGCGTTCCGCTGAAGTAGAGATGGTGGAAGGTGCCGAGCACTCCTCCGCCGAGGAAGATGATCGTCGCCAGCAGGACGGAGGTGGATGCGACCGAAACGCGCACCAGCCCCATCTTGACGAACAGCGCGGAGACGATCGCCGTCGCGAACACCTCGAAGATTCCCTCGACCCACAGGTGGACCACCCACCAGCGCCAATATTCCATGATCGAAATATGGGCGTGCTGGCCGTAAAGCAGGCCCGCCCCGAACAGCAGGCCGATGCATACCGTCGCCAGCACGACCAGCGATCCGAGCGTCCGCCCGCCTTGTTCCTTGAGTGCCGGCCAGAGGGCCCGGAGCACGAGCGCGGTCCACAGCAACAGGCCGATGAACAGATAGATTTGCCAGAAGCGGCCGAGGTCGACGAATTCATATCCCTGGTGGCCGAACCAGAAATTGATCGCTCCGGAACCGAGACGGCGGTTGATCGCCAGCCATTCGCCGGCGAACGAGCCGACCACGATGACGAGCAGGCTGAGGAACAGGAAATTGACCCCCAGGCGCTGGAATTTCGGTTCCTTGCCGCCCAGCAGCGGGGCGACATACAGGCCGGTCGCCAGCCATGCCGTCGCGATCCACAGGACCGCCAGCTGGGTGTGCCAGGTGCGGGTCACCGCATAGGGAAAATATTCCGCCATCGGCAGGCCGTAGAGGCCCTGGCCCTCGACCGCATAATGGGCCGTGACGATGCCGAGCAGCACCTGCGCGAAGAAGAGCGCCGTGACCACCAGGAAATATTTGGCGGTGGCGCGCATCGACGGGGTGATGGCCGCGCCATCCAGCACGTCGGTGGCTGCGAAGCCCTCGACCGGCTCGAGGTCGCGCCGCCACACGTCGAACTCGCGCGCATAGTACCAGACCAGGGCGCCGATCCCGGCGAGCAGCGCGAAGATCGAAATGAAGGTCCATAGGAAGACCGACCCGGTCGGCGTGTTGCCGACCAGCGGCTCGTGCGGCCAGTTGCTGGTGTAGCTGATGGTGTCGCCCGGCCGGTCGGTGGTTGCCGCCCATGCCGTCCAGAAGAAAAAGGCGCCAAGCGCATGCGCCTCGTCGCCGGTCAGCACGGCGTCCTTCGGCATCGCGTAAAGCTCGCGGAGATGCTGCGCGGCCGGCGTACGGTTGGTGAACAGGTCGCCGTAATAGGCGGCGGTCGCCGCCATCGCCGCGGCGCGCTGGTCGCTGACGGTGATTTCGCCCGTTGTTTGATTATAGCTGTTGGCGCGCATTTCGCGCTTCAGCAGCGTTTCGATCCGCGCCTGGTCGGGTTCGTCCAGCTGGTCGAAGGAGGCAGCCCCGCCGGCCATGCCGGCACGCACCGCCAGCGCTTCCCGGTGCAGCCAGTCAGCGCTCCAGTCCGGCGCGACATAGCTGCCGTGGCCCCAGATCGATCCCTGCTGCATTCCGCCGATCGACTGCCAGACATTCTGGCCGCGCTCGATGTCGTCCTTGCTGTAGACGACCTGCCCGGACGCCGTCCGGACCGCCTCGGGGATCGGCGGCTTGGCCTGGTAGATCTGCACCCCGAAGAACAGCAGCGTGCCAAACATGACGACCATGCTCGAGATGAAGATGATCCATAGCCTGCGGATCGAGAATTCGGTGGAATAGTCGGACATGGTAGCTCCCCCAGTCAGGGGTTACGCCAGTGCCCTCCCATACGAGGGAGCTGATCCCTGCAACCGATTAATGCGCTCGCCCTTCGTGGCGGAACATAGGCAAATACCCTTATCGGCAGTCCGGCGGCGAGTCGATGTCACTTGGCGGCCGCTACAAGGCGTCATTGCGGCTGGAGTCCCAGGCTCTCGAAATGCTCGATCCGACGCGGCGCGACGATCAGGCCGTCGACTCCGGCGTATCGAGCACGAAGCGCAGCGCGGCGACCGCCATACCCTCGCTCCGTGCTTCGGCCGACCGCCGCAGCTGCTCGATCACCGCGAAGCCCTGTTCGTTCGAATAGCCTGCACAAACCTCTGGAGCATGGGCCAGGCGGCTGCCGGACGGGGGCGGCTCGCCGGGCCGATATTTGCCGGTGAGGAACCCGCCGGCGAGCGGGCTGAACGCGGTGTAGCGGAGCCCGTGCCCGGCGCAAAAGGGGATCAGCTCCTCGGCATCCCCCGCGGCCAGCATGTTGTACTCATTCTGCACATATTCGAAGCGCCGACCGAGGCTGCTCCCGGCCAAATCCATGACCGCCTTCACGTCGGCCAGCGTGGCGTTGGAAACGCCGAAGCGGTCGATCTTGCCGGCCTCGACCGCTTGGCTCATTGCGCCGAGCGTTTCTTCCAGCGGCGTCACGCCATCGAATTCGTGGATGTAATATAGGCCGATCCGTTCGACCCCCAGGCGAGTCAGCGAGACATCCAGATGATGGGCGATTTGCTTGCCGCTGAGCGGCGTCTCGCCCGCCGGACAGCCGTGGGGATTACCGACCTTGGTCGCAACCTGCACGCCCCGGCGAAAGTCCGCGTCCTGCGCCCGCAGCCATTTGCCGAGGATGATCTCGCTCGCGCCGCCGCCATAGGTGTTGGCGGTATCGAACCTGCGAAGCCCCACCAGCCGGGCATGGTCGAGCAGCGTTAGCGCGATCGCTTCGCTGTCGCCGGCGCTGCGCAGGCTCGGCGAAGAGCCGATGCCGAAATTGCCGCAACCGAACCAGATCCGGTCGATGTTCTGCAGGCTTGGCATATCGTCAGTCCGCTACTCCGCAGCTGCCATTCAGCAAAGCCGATCCAATTTGAAGGCACAAGCGGCCCGCCTTGTGCTAAGCAAGCCGCGTCAGGGACAACCAAGGGAGATGGAAATGAACCTCCTGGTGTCTATCGCTTTGGTCCTCGCCTCCACTTCCTCGGTGACGGTGCAAACCGCCGATGGGAACTGGAGCCGGCTGCCCAGCCTGCAAGCGCGAGGATATGATCACCTCAACAGCGATTTCATGACCCGGCTTCACCAAATCGCCAGCCAGGGCCAATGCCAGCTCCCGGGTTATTCCGGAAACCGGTTGGACCTGAACCTCTCGTTCGCCGCCCAATATGATCCCGGCGGCACGCTGCAACGCATCGTGCTTCCCAAGCTAAACTGTCCGGAGGCGGAAGGCCTCATCGGCGGAGCCCTGCTGGAGATGATGCGCGGCGGCGATTATCGGCCGACCGGCAAGAATCCGGAGGGCTGGTATCGCGGCCAGTTCAGCTTCAGCTTCGTGGGGGATTAGGAGCCCCACCGAGCGCTGCGACGCCGATGAACAAAGCCCGGATATGGTGCAGTCAATAATTGGCGCTATGGATTCCTCTCTCTTAAGGAACTGACCGAGCCCGAGCCGAAGAAATAGGCGCCCTGAAAAGGAGAGTTCTTATTCAGCCGCCGGCAGGTAAATCTCCCCGCCCTCGTCGTGGAAGCGTTTGGACATTTCGGCCATGCCGGCTTCGGCTTCGGCCTCGGTTACGGCCGCCGCCTTCGCTTCCTCCGCCCTGGCAAACTCCCGCACCTCCTGCGTGATCTTCATCGAGCAGAACTTCGGCCCGCACATCGAGCAGAAGTGCGCCGTCTTCGCGCCCTCCGCCGGCAGCGTCTGGTCGTGATATTCCTCGGCCGTATCGGGATCGAGCGACAGGTTGAACTGGTCGCGCCAGCGAAACTCGAACCGCGCCTTGGATAGCGCATCGTCGCGCACCTTGGCCGCCGGATGGCCCTTGGCCAGGTCGGCCGCATGCGCCGCCAGCTTATAGGTCACAACTCCGACCTTCACATCGTCGCGGTCAGGGAGGCCAAGATGCTCCTTGGGCGTGACGTAGCAAAGCATCGCCGTCCCGAACCAGCCGATCATCGCCGCGCCGATGCCGCTGGTGATATGGTCGTAGCCCGGCGCGATGTCGGTGGTAAGCGGCCCCAGCGTGTAGAAGGGCGCCTCGCCGCACACCTCAAGCTGCTTGTCCATATTCTCCTTGATCTTGTGCATCGGCACATGGCCTGGGCCCTCAATCATCACCTGCACGTCCTGCGCCCAGGCGCGCTTGGTCAGCTCGCCCAGCGTGTAGAGCTCGGCGAACTGCGCCTCGTCATTGGCGTCGGCGATGCTTCCGGGGCGGAGGCCGTCGCCCAGCGAATAAGCGATGTCATAGGCCTTCATGATTTCGCTGATCTCGTCGAACCGCTCGTAGAGGAAGCTCTCGCGGTGATGGGCCAGGCACCATTTGGCCATGATCGATCCACCGCGGCTGACGATGCCGGTGACCCGCTTGGCGGTCAGCGGCACGTAGGGCAGCCGCACCCCGGCGTGGATGGTGAAATAGTCGACGCCCTGCTCGGCCTGCTCGATCAGCGTGTCGCGGAAAATCTCCCAGCTGAGGTCCTCGGCGACGCCGCCGACCTTCTCCAGCGCCTGGTAGATCGGCACCGTACCGATCGGCACCGGCGAATTGCGGATGATCCATTCGCGCGTGTCGTGGATGTTGCGGCCGGTCGAAAGGTCCATCACCGTGTCCGCGCCCCAGCGGATCGCCCACACCATCTTCTCGACTTCCTGGGCGACGTCGGACGCGACCGCGCTGTTGCCGATATTGGCGTTGATCTTGACCAGGAAGTTGCGGCCGATCGCCATCGGCTCGCTTTCGGGGTGGTTGATGTTGTTGGGGATGATCGCCCGCCCCCGCGCGACCTCGTCGCGGACGAATTCCGGCGTCACATGATCGGGGATCGAAGCGCCGAAACTCTCGCCGTCGCGCTGCAGGTCGCGGGCCATATCGCGGCCAAGATTCTCGCGCACCGCGACATATTCCATCTCGGGCGTGACGATGCCGCGCCGGGCGTAGTGCATCTGGCTGACATTTTGTCCCGGCTTTGCCCGCAGCACCCGGCGGCGGACATTGGGGAAGGGCGCGACGCCGCCCGAACGGTCCGGCCCCAGCTGGCCGTTATCCTCGGGCCTGACCTCGCGCTGCGCGACCTCCTCGACATCGCCGCGGCCCCTGATCCACTCGCGACGGAGCTCCGGCAGGCCGGCCATGATGTCGATTCGCGCTTCGGGGTCGGTGTAGGGCCCGCTGGTGTCGTACAGCGTCACCGGCGGCTCGCCGGAGGAGGGCTCCAGCTCGACCTGCCGCAATGCCACGCGGACGCCATTCTTCTCGACCCAGATCTTGCGACTGCCGCGGATCGGGCCGGTGGTGACGGTCAACTCGGTTCGCGCTGGAATGTCAGCCATTGGTAATTCCTAGATGAGCGTTGGGTCGGCCCGGCCGGTCAGGCCGAGCAGGATGAGGACGATGCCGATCAGCATCGCGAAGATTGAGACGGTGCGCTGGCGTCTGACGAGCGGCCGGTAGAAGGCCAGCAGCGGCTTTGCCCAGACCATGATCAGCAGGCCCTCGGCCATGACGATCCAGCCGATTGCCGATACGATAATCGCCAGCACATCGGTCCAGTGATGATGATTGAGGTGGATTGCGGCGCCGATCGCGAACGCCGCGAAGCCGGTGACGAAGGTCAGCGCGGTCGAGCGCTCAAACTCGTCGAGCATCGTCGGCCAGTCGATCCGGCCGGTAAATCCGGCCAGCCCCGCGGCCAATTCGTAAAGGCCGATCAGGACCAGCAGGTGCAGCGTCAGCGGAATTGCAGTCGTCATAGCCACTCCCTCCACCGGTATTAGCCGGATCAGGTTCGATGGGTCGCGACGTCAGCCGCCTCTCAACCGCTCAGGCGCGGTCCCCCAGGGAAGTCTTGGCTCTAGTCCCGCTCGGGCCGCCCGTCTAGCGGGTGTCAAAAAAGCTAGCGGGTAATGCTCGGCGTATTCTTGAAGGTCGGCTTCTTGGCTGGCGCCGACGCGGTCTTTTCCGGGGCATTGGCTTCCGCGGGCGTCACCGTGCCGTCATGGTTCAAGTCCATCCGCGCGAAATTGGCCATGGTCGGCGTGCGGAATTCCTCGAGGCTGATCTCGCCATCCTTGTTCGCGTCGAACCGGTCGAGGAACGGCTTGGCGTCGGCATCCTTGATGGTCGGAAGCTTGGCCTTCTCATTGAACTCGGCGTGGCTGATCGATCCGTCGCCATTGGCGTCGAGCTTGGCGAAGGCCGCGTCGCGCTCCTTCTTCAGCATCTCGATCTTGGCCTCGGCACTCTTGACCAGCCGGGCGTCGATCTCGGCGGCGGTCAGCTTTCCGTCCTTGTTGGTGTCCATGTCGGCATAGTCGGCGTCGAGCTTTGCGCTGACCTCCGACTTGGTGACCGGCTTCTCCACGTCCGACTTGGCATCCTGCTGCGCGGCCAGTGCCGCGACCGGCATCGCCACCAGCAGCAGCGCTGCAAATCCTACAGGCTTCATTCCTACTCCCCTCGGGAATCTCATTTCTCGAAACCACTGCACTGTCCGGCATCACTGCGGCAAGCCGGATTGCGGTAGGATGAACCCGCAGGTCGGACGGACGGCTTGACCTTTGCCGCTTTGGCGGCTTGGGAAGCGGTCGATGAGCGGTCTCACCCACCTCGACCGGCTAGAGGCCGAGAGCATCCACATCATGCGCGAAACGGTGGCGGAAGCCGCGCGGCCGGTGATGCTCTATTCGATCGGCAAGGACTCGGCGGTGATGCTGCACCTTGCGCGCAAGGCCTTCTACCCCGCGCCGCTTCCCTTCCCCCTGCTGCATGTCGATACGACCTGGAAGTTCCAGGACATGTACCGCCTGCGCGACAAGGTGGGCGCCGAGGAGGGTATCGAGCTCATCGTCTACAAGAACCCGGAGGCCGAGGCGAAGGGGATCAACCCGTTCGACCATGGCCCGCTCCACACCGACCTGTGGAAGACCGAGGGCCTTCGGCAGGCGCTCGATATGTACGGCTTCGACGCCGCGTTCGGCGGGGCGCGCCGCGACGAGGAGAAGAGCCGGGCCAAGGAGCGCATCTTCTCCTTCCGCACCGCCAGCCATCGCTGGGATCCCAAGCGGCAGCGGCCGGAACTTTGGTCGCTGTACAACGTCCGCAAGAATCCCGGGGAGTCGATGCGGGTCTTCCCGCTCAGCAATTGGACCGAGCTCGACATCTGGACCTACATTCTCCGCGAGAGGATCGAGATCGTGCCGCTCTACCTCGCCGCTCGCAGGCCGGTGGTGGAGCGCGACGGCCTGTTGATCATGGTCGATGACGACCGCTTCCAGCTGAAGGACGGCGAGCAGGTGCAAACCCGCTCCGTCCGCTTCCGTACGCTGGGCTGCTATCCGCTGTCCGGCGCCATCGAAAGCGACGCGGACACGATCGAACAGGTCGTGCAGGAAATGCTGCTCGCCACCACCAGCGAACGGCAGGGGCGGATCATCGATCGCGACGCCGGCGAAGGCTCGATGGAGAAGAAGAAGCAGGAGGGCTATTTCTGATGGCCCTGCCGAACGCCCCGAAATACCAGGCCGACGAGCGCGACCTGATCGCGACCGACATTTCGGCCTATCTCGCCAAGCAGACCTCGAAGGAGCTGCTGCGTTTCATCACCTGCGGCAGCGTCGATGACGGCAAGTCGACCCTGATCGGCCGGCTGCTGTATGAGACCAGGCAAATCTTCGACGACCAGATGGCGGCGCTGGAGGCCGATAGCAAAAGGGTCGGAACGCAGGGGTCCAACATCGATTTCGCGCTGCTGGTCGATGGCCTTACCGCCGAGCGCGAACAGGGCATCACGATCGACGTCGCCTACCGCTTCTTCGCCACCTCGAAGCGCAAGTTCATCGTCGCCGACACGCCGGGTCATGAGCAATATACCCGTAACATGGTGACCGGCGCCTCGACCGCCGACCTCGCACTGTTGCTGGTCGACGCCCGCAAAGGCGTGCTCGAGCAAACCCGCCGTCATTCGATCCTGTGCAAGCTGGTCGGCATCCGCCGGATGGTGCTGGCGGTCACCAAGATGGACCTGGTCGACTTCGACCAGAATGCGTTCGATGCGATCGTCGCCGACTATCGTGCGTTCGCCGGCCAGGTCGGTATCGACGACTGGATCGCCATTCCCGTCTCCGGCCTTAGCGGTGACAATGTCGCGGGCCGCGGAGAGGCCATGCGCTGGTACGACGGGCCAGCGCTGCTCGATCATCTCGAAACCGTGCCGATCGCCAGCGCCGCGGACGAGGCCAAGCCGTTCCGCCTGCCCGTGCAATGGGTCAGCCGTCCCGACCAGCATTTCCGCGGCTTCGCGGGCCAGGTCGCGAGCGGCGCGATTGCCCCTGGTGACGAAGTCCGCATCCTGCCCTCAGGGCGCATGACCAAGGTGGCGCGAATTGTCACCATGGACGGCGATTTGCACCAGGCCACTGCCGGCCAGTCGGTCACCGTCACCCTGGCCGACGAGGTCGATTGCTCGCGCGGCGACGTCATTGCCGCTGCCAAGGATCCGCCCCATGCCGCCGACCAGTTTGAAGCGACAGTCGTATGGATGGCCGACGAGCCGATGACCCCCGGCCGCGGCTATTGGCTGAAGCTCGGAACCCAAGCGGTGACTGCAACCGTTGCCCATCCCAAGCACCAGCTCAACGTCAACACGCTCGAGGAACTTGCCGCCAAGACGCTCGATTTGAATGCGATCGGTGTGGCCGAGCTGACCACCGACCGGCCGATCGTGTTCGAGGCCTATGAGCCGTCCGACGGCGGACCGCCGAACCGAGCGCTGGGAGGCTTCATCCTGATCGACAAGCTGACCAATGCGACGGTCGCCGCGGGAATGCTGCATTTCGCGCTAAGACGGGCGGAGAATGTCCATTGGCAGGCGCTCGACGTCAGCCGCGAGACACATGCCCGACTCAAGGGGCAGAAGCCGGCGGTGCTGTGGTTCACGGGCCTTAGCGGCGCGGGCAAGTCGACGATTGCCAACCTGGTCGAGAAGAAGCTTGCGGCCCTGGGGCGGCACACTTTCCTGCTGGATGGAGACAATGTCCGTCACGGGCTCAACAAGGATCTCGGGTTCACCGAGACCGACCGCATCGAGAATATCCGGCGGGTTGGCGAGGTGGCCAAGCTGATGGCCGACGCCGGCCTGATCGTCCTGACCGCATTCATTTCGCCGTTCCGTGCCGAGAGGGAAATGGTGCGCCGGATGATACCCAAGGGCGAGTTCATTGAAGTCTATGTCGATACGCCGCTGGCGGAGGCTGAGAAGCGCGACGTCAAGGGGCTCTATGCCAAGGCGCGGGCTGGCGAGCTGCCCAATTTCACCGGCATCGACAGCCCCTATGAGGCGCCCGAGAATCCGGAGCTTTGGATCGACACCACCGAACTCAGTGCCGAGGCCGCGGCGGAGAAGATCGTCGTCGCGATCCTGGAGTTTGAGCGGCGCTGATCTAGCGCGGCGTAATCCCGCCTGCCTTCATTTCCGCCGGAGTCACCACTCCATCCTTGTCGGAGTCCAGCCGGTCGAAGTTGGCGAGCGTGGCGGCGCGATATTCAGACAGGCTGATCTGGCTGTCACGGTTGCCGTCCATTCGGGCGAGCAGCGGCTGACCATTGGAGACCGGCGCAACAACCATTTTCGCAAACTCGGCGGGGCTCAGCGAGCCGTTCCTGTTGGCGTCCAGTCGCACGAACCACTCCTTGTTTCGTGCCTGGGCCTCAGCGAGGGCCTTCGCGTTCTGGACCTGGTCGATCTCGTTCAGCGTCAATTGTCCGTTCTTGTCGGCATCGATCTTGCGGAACTCGCCGTCCATGCTGGCGATGAACTGGGCGCGAGCGATGGGCTGTGGCCCAGCTTCCTTTGGCTGCTGCGCCCGCGCCGCCACGCAGGTCGCAATCAGGGCCGCAGTCATGACGACGGTGGACAACGATCGACTGGTCACGTCCGGCCTCTCTTGCTTGCCAGACAGGCTAGCTGGTTTCGGTCATTTCAACCACCAGCAAATTCGGCGCCGTAAAGCAGCGTTATTGGCGCTATTCGCCAATTTTCGCTGCGTCGATCGGCTGGTAATTCAAATGGGTGAGGGCAGGTTGCTTCGGTGCCTGCGCGCCTTTCCAGCTCACCAGGTATAGGCCACCCCAAGAGCTCCGAACCACTGGCTGGCGCTGCCGCGGTCGTCGACAATCGGCGAATCCGCAAAGTCGCCCGACAGGTGGGTATAAAGCCCAATCCCGAAGACCGACCAGCCATGGGTCAGGTCGCCGGAAACCGACTGGTTTCCGAACAGACCCAGCCGCCAATGCTTGAAGCCGCCGTCGGCATGAAATTGGGGAAGGCCACTGGCCAGCGAGGCGTTGGGACTGATGGAATAATAATAGTCAGCATAGCCATCGCCGGCCCATTCGGCGCTCGCCGAAACGCCAATGTAAGTCGTCCGCGAAAGCGGCGTTCCGAAATCGATGGTCGGCGTGATCAGGGTCGAACCGTGAGCGCCCCCGACGTCGGTGATCACGTCAACGTGAAATCCGAGTGCGTCATAGGGGTTGGTCAAACCATGATAGGTGACGCCGCCAAAGCCGCCGACCTCGATCGCCGCATCGCGCTCGGGCAGGTCGTCGACTCGATTATCCTTGACCTTGCCGGTCCGGTTCAGGCGAACGCCGGCAATCGGACCAAAGTCGAATTCCAGCGGGCTATCGCCCCGCTTGATCAGGTCGACGTAGAGGTAGGTCCCGCGCGTATAGAAATTGAAGCCGCTGAGGCGCCCGCGGATGCCGGCTACCGGGATCAGCTTATAATCGTCGGATCCTTCATAATCGGGAATGAAGCCGACGCCGCCGCCGATGCTGAAGGTGTCGCTCTGGTCGTTGGGATCAGGCAGCGCCGTCTGCGCGAACGCAGGCGATGCGGTGAGCAGCAATATGGCGACAGTGATGGATTTCAGCATGGCGACCCCCCGTAATTTCGCCAGCGATATTAACCGAAGTCAGCGTTTGGGCAAATCGGCGCCCGAAAGCCCAGATTGTGTTGGGGGCATCCCCCGCACTCAATCGCCCTTGCCGGGGTCGGGCGAGAAATATTTGTCGTACTTGCCCTCCTCGCCCTTGTGCTCGTCGGCATCGGCGGGGGTCTGGTCGTTCTTGCGCGTCACGTTCGGCCATTGCGCCGAGAACGTCGTGTTGAGTTCCAGCCATTTTTCCAGGCCGCCCTCGGTGTCCGGCAGGATCGCCTCGGCCGGGCATTCGGGCTCACACACCCCGCAATCGATGCATTCGTTGGGGTTGATGGCGAGCATGTTTTCGCCCTCGTAGAAGCAATCGACCGGGCAGACCTCGACGCAGTCCATATATTTGCACCGGATGCAGGCGTCGGTGACGACATAGGTCATGGCAGTTCAAGCTCCTTTTCGCCTGCAGTCGCTAGGTCGCGGCGGTCTCCCAGTCAACGCTGGCCTTAAATCTCCTCATAGTGACTCCGCGCCTCGGGCGCCGGCCCGCGCCGTTCCGGCAGCGCTAAGACGCGGATCACCCTCACCTGCCCGTGGAGCGGCAAGGCGATGACCTGCCCTGGGCGGACCTCTTCGGATGGCTTTGCGACCCGCTTGCCGTCGATCCGCACATGGCCGCCTTCGATCAGTCCTTGCGCCTGGGTGCGGCTCTTCAGCAGCCGGACGAAGTACAGGTAGCGGTCGAGCCGCACGCCTATCGTTTCAGGCCCGCCAGCGCGGCGAAGACGCTGCCCGGCCTCGGTCCCTGCGGAGCCCGGCGGCGCGGGCGTCGCTGGCCGCGCCATGACCAGGCCTCGCCCGCCGGAACGAAGCCGATTTCGGCCATCAAATGGCGGATGGTCGGTTCGTCGAGTCCCAGGCTGGTGGCCAGCGCGCGGTCGACCGGGTCATGTCCGCCATGCTGGCGAACCTGGTGGGCGTGGCTGGCCAGACGGTCGGCAAGGTCGATCCTTAGCCAGTCATTGCCGATCCGGCGGAATGCCAGAGCTGCCCCGCGCGGGTCGGCGCTGCCGTCGAGGGTTGCCGCAGATGGTGCGGGCAGGCGGGGCATCGGCTGTCCCGATCGGACTGCCAGCAATGCGGCGCGCCATTGCTGGGCCGCCGGCTTGAGCAGCGACTGGACATAGACGTCGAGCGCGCCGAGCCGGACCCGCAAGCGGTGCAGCGCATGGCGGTCGGCCTTGTCGAGTTGCGACAGCTGTGCCGCGATGGTCCGTCGCGGCATTTGGCCGCCGGCGTCGACCAGCATGGCCGACAGGGCGCGAATCCCGGGACTGGCGCTGCGATCCGCGGCCGCATTGGCAAGGGCCTTGATCGCCGGCAGGTGGCGGTTGATTTGCCCTTCGATCCACCTCTCCAGCCGGCCGCGCAACTTTGCGCGTCGGTCGGCCGACAGCCGGTCGAGCGCTCGCGCCGTGCGCACCGCCGGCTCGAGCAGCGAGCGGCCGGGTGCCAGGCGGGCCAATATGTGCCCCTCCCAGCCAATGGCGAGGCCGCCGCCTTCTTCGACCAGCCGAAAGTCGGTGTCCGGAGCCTCGCACAATTTGGCCGCGCGGCGATCCAGCTCTTCGCCGAGGCGACGCTCCGCCGCCGCCAGGAGCAGCCTCTTGTCGGCCAGCCGCGCGCTCGGGTCGACCCGGAACTCGAAGCCGGCGAGATGACCGATCGGTTCGGGACCGACGCTGACCTCGCCGTCGGCGGCAACGGTGACCGGCAGCGCATCGGCGCCCCGAGCGCCGATATCGCGGACCAGCACCGCGGTGCGCCGGTCGACGAACCGCTGGGTAAGCCGCTCGTGGAGCGCGTCGCTGAGGCGCGCCTCGACCGCCCGGGTACGCTCGGCCCATTTCGCAGGGTCGGCCAGCCAGTCCGAGCGCTGCGCAATATAGGCCCAGCTCCTGATCCCGGCGAGACGGTCGGCCAGCACCTCGATATCGCCGGCGACGTTTTCCAGCCGCGCCACCTCGGCAGCGAACCATTCGTGCGGGATATGACCGCCTTCGCCAACATAACTAAACAAGCGGCGGACCATGCGCGCATGGTGCATCGGGCCGACCTTGCGGAAGTCCGGCAGGCCGCAGACGGCCCACAGCTTGCGCGCCTTGGCTCCTCGCGTGGCGGCGATCGCTGGATCCTCGGCGATCAGCTTGAGGACGGCGAGGTCGATTGCCAGCTGCGCCGGTTTCAGCAGGGGGTCGTCGCTGCGCACCTCAAGGCTGGCGATGAGGTCCGTGACGCTGGTGTAATCGAGCTCGGCGCTGCGCCAGTAAAGATGATCGAGCGGACGAAAGCGATGCTCCTCGATCGCATTGACCTCTTCCTCGCTAAGCTCGGGCGCGGTTTCGCCGCCAAGGCCCAGCGTCCCGAACGTGCCGTCGCGCTGGTGGCGCCCGGCGCGCCCGGCGATCTGGGCCATCTCGGCAATCGTCAGCCGCCGGTCGCGGCGGCCGTCGAATTTTTCCAGGCCGGCGAAGGCGACATGGGTCACGTCCATGTTCAATCCCATGCCGATCGCGTCGGTGGCGACGAGGTAATCGACCTCGCCGCGCTGGAACATCTCAACCTGGGCGTTGCGGGTAGCCGGGGACAATGCCCCCATCACCACCGCGGCGCCGCCCTTGAAGCGGCGCAGCATTTCGGCCAGCGCGTAAACCTGCTCCGCCGAGAAGGCGACGACAGCGCTCCGTGGCGGCAGGCGGGAAAGCTTGGCCGACCCAGAATAGCGAAGCGTCGAGAATCGCGGCCGGCTGACGATTTCCGCCTCTGGCAGCAGTTCGCGGATCAGGGGCTTGAGCGTGTCCGAACCAAGGATCAGCGTTTCCTCGCGGCCGCGGGCGCGAAGCATCCGGTCGGTGAATACGTGGCCGCGTTCCGGGTCGATGCCGAGCTGGGCTTCGTCGATCGCGGCGAAGGCGAAATCGCGGCCGGATTCGGGATCGTCGCCGCGTTCGCCCTGCACCGGCATGCTCTCGGCGGTGCACAGATAGTAGCGCGCGCCCTGCGGCACGATCCGCTCCTCGCCGGTGATCAGCGCAACTTGTCCGGCACCCTTCAGCTGGACGACGCGGTCATAGACCTCGCGCGCCAGCAGCCGCAGCGGAAACCCAATGACTCCGGAGGAATGAGCGCACATTCGCTCGATTGCCAAGTAAGTCTTGCCAGTGTTGGTGGGACCAAGAATGGCCCGGACAAGGCCGTCACCGCGCGCGGACATGGCAGTCAATCTGGCATTTCGGCGCGGAAGCGCAAGCGGCTTTGCGGCCAATGGCAGTTATTCACATGCCGCCTAATCCCGACAGTCACAAAGCGAGGCCGTTTATTGGACCTTAACTTCTTTTAACCATGACCAGAGCCGCACAACCGGGAGCGGCTTTTGCTCAAGATGCGCGATCAGTGGCGGAACGAGGCGGGCTTTGCCGTCGCGATGCCTGCTGGGTCGGGGTTTGGCCGCCGGCGCAAACGCTGGCGCGACATCGACTTGGTCGTCGACCTTGCCGAGGAGCCGTTGTCGCGCAGCTGGTGGCGCGGAGTTGCGACGCTCAGCCTGCTGTGCGCGACGCTCGCCTTCATTTCGCCCAACCCATTCGCACCGCTTCCGGCATTGGCCGGCGATCGGGTCGGTCCGGCGGAGGCGGAGCAATATCGTGACTTGACCATCGCGCCGCTCGGCTCCGGATCGTCCACCGGAGGCCGGATGGCGGCCAACTCGCTGGTGGAACCGCTAATCGCGGCCCCCGACCGACCGTCGATCGAATTGTTTGCAAGGTTCAGCAGCGGCGACAGGATGGCGGCCCTGCTGGGTCGTTCGGGCACCTCTTATGCCGAAGCTGGCGAAGCCGCCCGGATAATCGCTTCCGCGCTGCCCGGCGGCATTGCTCCCGGAACTAGCGTTTCGATCAAGCTAGGCCGGCGGTCGCCGAGCGGAATTCGGCCGATCGAGCGGATTGCCTTTCGTGCCGGGATCGACCTCAATATCCTGCTGACGGCTGGATCCGGCGGCCTGCAGCTGTCGACAAGCCGGATCGCGGTCGACAACAGCCCGCTCCGAATCCGCGGCCGCGTCGGCGATGGGCTTTATTGGGCGCTGCGCGCATCGGGCGTTTCACCCCAGGCGGCAGGCGAATATCTACGCGCACTGGCGACGCAGATTGATGTCGGCGAGCAAGTTGGCCCGACCGACCGGTTCGACCTGGTCATCGCCAATCGCCGCGCGGCCACCGGAGAAAGCCAGGAAGGTCCGCTGCTCTATGCCGCGATCGACCGGGCCGGATCACCCGCGATCCGCCTGATGAAATGGACCATCGGCGGGCGCACCGACTGGATCGACACGAACGGCGCCGGCCGGCAGGTTGCGACGATGGCCTGGCCGGTCTCTGCGCCGATCACTTCGGGCTTTGGCATTCGTTTCCACCCGATCCTTCACTTCGCGAGGATGCACCGCGGCATCGATTTCGGCGCCCATTATGGCGCGCCGATCGTCGCTGCTGCTGACGGCCAGGTGATCCGGGCCGGCTGGGCCGGGGGCTATGGCCAACAGGTTCGCCTTGCACACGCTGCTGGCATGGGCACCAGCTACAGCCACATGAGCCGGATCGTCGTCGCGCTCGGAAGTATCGTGCACCAAGGCCAGTTGATCGGCTATGTCGGCTCGTCAGGCCTGTCGACCGGGCCGCACCTCCATTATGAAGTCTATCGGGGCGGCGTGGCGGTCAATCCGATGGGAGTCCGCTTCGCCAGCCAGGCATTGCTCGCCGGTGAGGATCTGGCGCGGTTCAAGGCGCGGCTGGACCAGCTGATGGCGATCGGCACGCGCGCCGTAGCGAAGGATGACAAGGCGAACCACGGCGCTTAGGATCGCACCGTCCGCGTTGATGAACGCTGGACGGGGGGCTCTCGGCATGGACCCGGACACAATCGATCGGGAAGCGGACGGCGACGGCTACGTCTTCGTCAGCTATGCTCGGGATGACGAGAAATCGGCCCGGGCAATCATCGAGCTGCTTGAACGCGCGGGATATCATGTCTGGTGGGATGGCCTCATCCCTGGCGGGGAGCGCTTCGGGGCCGAGATTGCCAAAGCGCTCGAGGCAGCCCGCGCGGTCGTCGTGCTCTGGTCGGCAAACGCCAATGAATCGCACTGGGTGCAGGACGAAGCCGGCTGGGCGCGCGACCGGCATAAGCTGGTGCCGCTATCGCTTGACGGGGCAAAGCCGCCGCTGGGCTTCCGCCAGTTCCAGTGCATTGATGTCTCTCGGGGCGGGCTGAGGGCCAGCAGCCCCGCAATGCAGCGGGCGCTCAAGGCGATCGCCGACGTCACCGGCCGGACCCCGCAGGAGCTTCGGCCCGCCACGCGCCGCGTCCGGCTGTCCCGCCGCGCTGCGCTCGCTGCCGGAGCGGCCGTGCTCGTTGCCGGCGGCGGGTTCGTCGCATGGCGAACCCTGTTCGCGCCGGATGGCGCGCCCGCCAACAGCATCGCTGTACTGCCGTTTGAAAATCTGAGCGGCGATCCCAGCCAGCAATATTTGTCGGACGGTCTCGCCGCCGAACTCCGTGCCAAGCTGGCGCGCAACTCGCTGCTGAGCGTCGTGGGGCAGGCTTCCTCCAACGCCTTTCGAGCGCGCGGTGACAATGCGCCGGCCATCGCCCGCAAGCTTGGCGTTGCCAATGTGCTGGACGGCAATATCCGCGCCGCGGCGGGCCAGTTGCGGATTGCGGTCGAACTGATCGACGGCAAGACCGGGTTCAGCAAATGGACCCGGACATTCGACCGGCCGCTGGCCAATTTGCTCGAATTGCAGGCCGAGGTCGCCGACGCGGTCAGTGCCGCCCTGGCGATCAGGCTGGGCGGCGTCCGGCCGGAAGCAAAGGACCGCAGCGGCGGCACCAACAATGTCGCCGCCTTTGACGCTTACCTGCGCGGGAAGGAACTGTTCGACTCCCAGCTCGACGAGTCCAGCGATCGCGGCGCGCTGGCGGAATTCACCAACGCCGTCCACCTGGATCCCGCCTACGCCGCGGCCCTCGCCGCCCGGTCCCGGGCACTGGCCGTCATCGCCAACCAATATGCCCAGGCCGGCGAACGCGGGGTGCTCTACGACGAAGCGGTTGGCGAGGCGCGGAAGGCGATTTCCAATGCCGGGCAATATCCCGAAGGTTATGCGGCGCTCGGCTATGCCCTGTTCTACGGCAAGCTCGATGTCATCGCCGCCGACGCGCCATACCGTAAAGCGCTGCAACTGGGCGGCGGCAGCGCCGAGGTGCTCAGCCTGTGCGCCCTGTACCGCGCCCGCCGCCGCCAGTTCGAAGACGCTTTCCCGGCTGTCGAGCGGGCCCAGGCGCTCGATCCGATCAACGCCAACCTGGCCAAGAGCGAAGGCCGCATCCGCTTTGCATCCGGCGACTATGAAGGCGCGATCGCTTCCGCCCGCCGCTCGCTTGAGCTCAATCCGAAGCTGGGCGGGGCGCATGGCGACATCGGCAATGCCTTGCTGATGCTGGGCAGGACGGATGAAGCCGCTGCCGAGTTCGCCCGGGAAAGCGTTGATCTGCTGGCGATCCCGGGGCGGGCATTGGTCGCCCTTCGCCGCAAGGATATTGCTGCCGCCCAACGGGAGTTCGACGTGCTGCGCCGCGAGGAGGGGGACAACGGCCTTTATCAGCAGGCGCAGCTGCTGGCCCAATGGGGCAGGCGAGCCGAGGCGCTCGACGCGCTGGAAAAGGCGGTAGGGGAGCGCGATTCCGGCCTCGTCTATTTGTACAGCGACCCCTTCCTCCAGCCGCTGCAGGGCGAAGCGCGATTCAAATCGCTTCTAAGCCGGCTTCATTTCGTTTAACGAACGGTCCAGGGGATCGACCCCGAAAGAACAGGGAGGGGACTATGCGCAAACTGTTGATTGGTGCGGCTGCTGTCGCAATCAGCATGTCGATGACCGCGTGCAAAAAGACCGAGCCGGCCGCCAATGAGGCGGTTGCCGAGGAACCGATGGCCAATGAAACCATGGACGCCAATGCCGCCATGGACATGAACGCCGTCGACGCAAATGCGGTCGATGCGAACGCGACCGACGCCAACGCGGCCGACGCCAATGCCACGCAGCAAGGCTCGACCGACCATTGATTTGACTCATTACTGAGTCGACTGGCGGCGTCCTTCCTGAGGGGAGGGCGCCGCTTTTTCGTCGACCTGTAGCGCCGCCCCCGACTTGATCTGCTTCATGGCCGCCGCGATCCACCGCCGATACTTGGTGACGTCGGTATAAACCGACGGAATGTCCTTGTAGCCGCATCCTAGCGACCAGCTCGTTACCCCGATCAATTCCTCGACATTGCCCGCCTTGCGAACCAGCGGCCCGCCGCTGTCGCCGCGGCAGCTGAACACATTCTTGTCCGGGGCCGCGCCTTTTTCGGCTCCCGGAGCCACGAGGCAAACCATGCCGGACCCGAGCTTTGACTTCAGCTTTTGGCGGCACGCTCCCCAATCTAGCGCTCTCATCCTTCCAAACTGCAGCATGTCAGGATTGTGCTGAAGTTCATTTGCCTGGCTGATCAGCGGATTGGCTCCCGGTGCCACCGACCCGGTGTAGCCCCAGCCAAAGGCGGTGACGTCAGTTCCGGCTGAAATCGGCGCCTCACCAAGGCGGATGACAGCTTCCTCATACCTTCTCGTGGCTCGGTCGGGCCTGACCAGCAGGAGGGCAATGTCATTGTCCAACCGATCGGGTGAATAGCCGGCCGGGACCGCTACTCCGTCAATTGCCAAAGTGGTGCCACTACGCCCCAGCCAATGGGATCCAACTCGAACGCGCCGGTCTTTCATGACCTTCGCCATTCCGTTGCCGGCGAACTGGCCCTGGGCGACGCAATGCGCCGCGGTCAGCACCAGGTTGGAAGCGATCAGCGTTCCGCCGCAGCGGTGGTCGCGCTCCTCAGGCCCGCGTTCCGCGAGATGGTCCTGCTGGTCGGGGGGCTTCAGCTTATCGGCGGCAATTTCGGCATCGGTGTAGGGAATGGTCGAATAAATCTCGGCCATCCATGGCGCCATGCCCTCGAGCACCGGCATCCCGCCGCCGACACCGAGCCGCAACGGCGCCTTGTAGCGATATTCCGCAAGGCTGATCGACCAATCGGAGGGAATGTTCGCGGCGGGCCGCGCGCAGCTGTCGCGGGCCGCGCTTTTCAAGCAGTTCCACCAAAGGTCGTTGGCTGTGTCCGAATAGACGAACCCGCCCACGTCGATCGGCCGGTCGGACGTGATGGTGACCAGCACATATTTGCCCGACACATTAGCGTGCCCGTAACCAAACACATCTTCCGCTTCCGCCTCGGCGCCGGGCGCCAGCGGCGTTGCTCCCTTGCCTGCCTTGAAGGGGATCTGGGCGATCCCTGATTCCGGCGAGACCAGCAGCAGCGCAACGTAGCGCGGGCGAGCCAGCCGGTTGCGGACCCTGCCCTCCAATTCCTGGTCGTCTTCTCCGTTGAATTCGGGGTCGGCCGGTTCTGCGGCGCCGCGATGGCAATATTCGAATGGGTGCGGCTTTGCCCGGCTACCCGGCGGCGGCACGACCATGACCCTGATGTCGGCGAGGCAGGTTTCGATGGCGGCAGCATCGGCGCCCCGATCGCCGGCCAATAGCAGGTTGGCCCCTGCGTTTCGCCCGATCAGGTCCCTGAGCCGGGCCCGAAAATCGTCGAGCGTGAGGTTGCCCAGCTCGCTCGTGCTCGGCCGGCGAACCGGGGGCCATACGCGGAAATCATTCTGCCAGGCCTCTTCCGGCTGCTTGGCGTCGATGGCGATCAGCGTCTGCGGATAGTCGGCCTTGGTGGAGAGCTCATAGTCGGCCGGCTCGGCGATCCTGACGCTGCTGAGCCCCAGCAGCGCGCCGCGAACCTCCGGCAGCGCATCGCCAAGGTCGGCGCTCAACCGCAGGTTCACATAGGGAGATCGGAGCGCGGTTCCCGCCTGCGGCGCCGGCTGCTGACCGTAGGCCGCAGGGCCGGCGCTTGCTGCCACCAGGCCCATTGCGATCCGAACGAATTGGCCGGAACGACGCATAAGCATGCCCCCAACCCCCGATTGCGTGAGCATGGGGCCGGGGCCGCTAGGCCGTCAATCGCAATCCTGCGAAGGGGTGCGTCGTTGGCGTTACTTGCCGTGGCCGCGCCAGCGCTTGACGGTGCGCTGGATGATGCCCTCTTCGTCGCCGGTCTCGCGCCAGGAGGCAGCGAAGCTCGGGTCGGACGACGCTGGGCGCTTTTCCGGCTCCAGATCGTCGAAGCGGACGCGGATCGGGATGGCGACACCTTCGCCGCAGACGATGCATTCGCGGTTGCGGAGCGCGGGGATCGCGTCGAGGAAGCCGCGCGCACCTTCCGGCATTGCCGCACGGACGCAGGCCTGGTCTCGGTCGTTGTTCAAACGCATCGAGATGATCGTGCCGCACTGCGACAGCACGCCCTCTGCAAGGTCGGACGGGCGCTGCGTGATGAGACCCAGCGACACGCCATATTTACGGCCTTCCTTGGCGATCCGCTCGAGGATCTTACGCACCGCCTGGCCACCCGAGCTCTCGTCCTTGGGGACGTAGCGGTGGGCCTCCTCGCAAACCAGAAGCAGCGGCCGCTGCGCCTCGGTCCGCGACCAGATGGCGTAGTCGAACACCATGCGGGCGAGCACCGAGACCACCACCGACGTCACCTCGGACGGGACGCCCGAGACGTCGACGATCGAAATCGGGCGGCCGTGGCTGGGCAGGCGGAACAGCTTGGCGATGAAGCTCGCCATCGTGTCCTGCACCAGCATGCCGGAGAACATGAAGGTGTAGCGCGGGTCGGAACGAAGCTCGTCGAGCTTGTTCTTGAGCCGCTGGTAGGGCGTGGTGTCGCCGGCGCGGTCCAGCTTGCCCATTTCCCCGACCAGGATCTGGACAAGGTCGGTGAGCAGGTAGGGAATCGGCGAGTCCACCGTGACCTTGCCGAACTGCTCGCTCTGCTTCGACTTGGTGCGGGCGGACAGCAGGCATTTGGCGAGGATGTCCGCGTCGCGCTGGCGCTCGGCGCCGTCGGTGGTCAGCAACACCTCGCAATGTTCTTCGAAATTCATCAGCCAGTAGGGCAGCTGCAAATTGTCGACGTTGAACAATTCGCCGCAGCTTTTGAACGCGGCTGAATATTCGCCGTGCGGGTCGATCATCACGATGTGACCCTCTGGCGACGATTGCGAAATGCGGTGGAGGATAAGCGCGACGGAGGTCGACTTACCGGTACCGGTCGACCCCAGCACCGCGAAATGCTTCGACAGCATCGGGTCGATGTAGAGCGTGCCGCGGATGTCGTCGGTCGGATAGACGGTGCCGATTTCCACATGGGGATCGTCGGCGGCGGCGAAGATGGCGCGCATGTCTTCGGTCGTAACCGGCAGCACCTCGCAACCCGGGATCGGGTAACGGGTGACGCCGCGGCGGAAATTGGTCAATCGTCCGGCGGCAGCGGTCTGGCCTTCGCCGAGAAAGTCGATCTGGCCAATGACCTTGCCATCATTGCCCGTCTGCAGGGTGCGGACATTGGCGATC
>DATJHF010000005.1:0-45262 GCA_035494075.1 Sphingomicrobium sp.
GGCCCAGACGGTGACGATGATCACCGCCGCGGTCGACGAGACCGCGCTTGCCGCCGACTCCATGAGCTCGACCATCGCCGCCATCCGCTCCGACACCGAGCAGGTCGCCAAGGATATCGACCAGGTCGAACAGGGGTTCGGCAAATTCAGCGACCAGGTCGCCGACTTCACCCGCAAATCCAAGGAATTCGTCGCCCATCTGGCGGCCTAATCGCCCGAAACGCAGGACTGGCGCTTTCCTGAGACCTTCCACCGGTCTAGTCCGGGGCCATGAACATCCTCCTGACCGGCGCGAGCCGCGGCATCGGCGCCGCTGCCCTTGAAGCGCTAAGCTCGACCGGCCATCGCGTTGCCGGCCATTCCACCCGTGGCGGCAATGGACTGATCGCCGGCGACCTGGCCGATCCGGCAGCTCCTCGTAAAATCTGGGAAGCGGCGCTGGACCGTCTTGGCGGACGCATCGACGCATTGGTCAACAATGCGGGGATATATGAGGGCGTGGCTGACGACGCGTCGGACGACGAGTGGCATTCGGCCTGGGCGCGGACGCTTACCGTCAATCTCCAGGCGAGCGGGGACCTTTGCCGGCTAGCGGTTGGCCATTTCCGCGAACAGGGTGGCGGTCGGATCGTCAACGTCGCCAGCCGTGCGGCCTATCGCGGCGATAGCCCGCAGCATTGGCATTATGCGGCGTCGAAATCGGCGATTATCGGCATGACCAAGACCATCGCCCGGGGCTACGCCAAGGATGGCATCCTCGCCTTCGCCGTCGCTCCAGGATTCACGGTGTCCGAGATGACTGAGGAATATTTGGCAGGCCGCGGCGGGGCTGCAATTGTCGCCGATATTCCACTAGGCCGGGTGACCAATACCACCGAGGTTGCGGAATCGATCCGTTGGCTGGCAATCGATGCTCCTGCCGCTTCCACCGGATCTGTGATCGACCTCAACGGCGCCAGCTTTGTTCGCTAGGCTCGCCCTTGCCTCGATCCTCGTTGCCGCGACCGCTGCCGCGCAGCTTACGATCCCGCTGGGAAAGGCCCCGCGACAGATCGAGCGGCCGATCCATCCCGTGGAGGAATGGGGACCGCATTGGGCCGAGGCCTGCGGCGATTCGACCGACTGGGACCGCCCGGCTCCGCCAGTCCGAATTCACGGCAACACCTACCTCGTCGGCACCTGCGGCATCTCCTCCATCCTGATTGTCGGCGAGGACGGCGACGTGCTGATCGATGCCGGGACCGAGAAAGGCGCGGACCTGATTGCCGACAATATCCGGCAGCTCGGCTTCAGCCTCCGCGACATCAAGTTCCTGCTGACCAGCCATGAGCATTTCGACCATGTCGGCGGCATGGCGCGGATGCAGCAGCTAACCGGCGCAACGCTGGTGACGTCGGCGCCGGCAGAGCGGGTGCTGAATACGGGTGCGGCTAGCGCCGACGACCCACAGGCCGGCATGCACAAGCCCTTCCCGGCCGCCAATGTCGGCCGCGTAGTCGGGGACGGAAGCGATGTGATGTTGGGCAATATCCGACTGTTCGCCATGGCCACGCCCGGCCACACGCCGGGCGCCCTCAGCTGGCGCTGGGAAAGCTGCGACGGTGGGGTCTGCCGGACGATGGTCTATGCCGACAGCCTGACCCCGGTAAGCCGCGACAATTACCGCTTTTCCGACCACCCGGACTATCTCGCCGCCTATCGCGCCTCGATTGCCAAGATCGCCAAGAGTCCCTGCGAGATACTGCTGACTCCTCACCCCTCGGCCAGTTCGATGAATGAGCGGATGACCGGCAAACAGCCGTTGTTCGACCCTGACGGCTGCAAGAATTACGCGGCCAAGGTAACCCAGATGCTGGACGAGCGGCTGGCGAAAGAGGCTGCCGCGAAATGAGCTGGCGGGTCACGCTTCGCTGCACGCGAGCGGAGGCGGAGGCGCTTCCCGAGTCCGCCGACCTTTTTGCACTCGCCGACCAGCCGCCGGTGATCGTCGCCGACGAGCCCGACCCGGACCAGCCGGACGATTGGCGGATCCATGCTTATTTCGCCGAGCAGCCGACGACCCAGGAGCTGGTCTTGCTCCGCCGCCTCAGCGAGGATCGCGACCCGGAAATCGAGCATCTTGAGGACACCACCGATTGGGTGGTGAAGAGCCAGTCGGGGCTGGAGCCGATCCGCGCCGGCCGCTTTTTCGTCCACACCCCGATGCACTATGCCGACCGGCCGGCCGGCACGGTCAATTTCGAAATCGACGCGGGCCTCGCCTTCGGGACCGGCCAGCATGACACGACCGCGGGCTGCCTTGCCGCGCTCGACCGGCTGGAGGTGGCGGGCAAGCGTTTTGCCAATATCGCCGACATCGGCACCGGGACCGGGCTGCTGGCCTTCGCGGCCATGGCCCTGTGGCCCGACGCCAAGGCGATCGCGACCGACATCGACGAGATTGCGGTTCGGGTCAGCGAAGAGAATGCCGCAATCAATGGCGTCAAGGTCGGCCATGGCCCCGGCCAGCTGCTGCTCGCCGTGGCCGACGGCATGGACCATGCGTTGATCAAGGCTCGTGCGCCATACGACCTGCTGATCGCCAATATCCTCGCCGGCCCGCTGATCGAGCTCGCGCCCAGCTTCGCCACTTCAGTCGCGCCGGGAGCAAGTGTGATACTCGCGGGCCTGCTCGATACCCAGGCGGAAGCCGTGATTGCCGCTTACGAAGCGGAAGGAATGAGGACGATCGAGCGTGGAGCAGGGCAATGGCGCGTGCTGGTCTTCGAGGCGGGATAATCCGCAGATTCCGCCGCGATTCGCGGCTGTCGGCAGTTTGTGTATAGTGGCGCGACTAACGCATATATTTGAGGGGAATCCGCCGATGACCCGTCCAGTTGTTGCGATCATGCTTGCGGCTTGTGCCGCGTCCGCCCAGGCCCAGCCGGTCTCAATCCAACCCAGCGTCGACAGCGTCGAGCAACGCCAATCGCTTCGGTCCTTGGTCAATTGCGTTGCGGAAGTGCGGCGGAATTGGGCGCGCCAATTGCTTGCCCAGCCCTATCTCAGCGAAGCGCAGGCCCGAGCGGCCGGCGAAGCGTTCGAAGGAAAGGACAGGTGCATCCGCGGCGCCGATGAAGTGGAGATGACGTTCCGCACGTCGAGCATCGTCAGCAATTTGGCCGAATATTATCTTCGGACCGACCTCGCCAAGGTCGACCAGGAGCGGCTTGAGCGGACGCTCAATACCCTGACGCCGTTGAACGCCTCGGAGGATTTTGCGCTGTGCGTCGCATCGCGGGCACCGAATGAGGCACGCGCCATCGCGCTCAGCGACCCCGGCAGCAGCGAGGAAACGCAGGCAGCTGACAAGCTTGGCGCGGTCGTTCCGCAATGTGCCACCAAGGGCGAAAGGCTCACAGTGGACCTGCAGGGCCTGCGCGGTCTGATGTCGATCGCCCTATATCGAGCAGCGACGAACGGGACGGTCGCCCAGAATTAGCGCGGCGGAGTCACTCCGCTCCCACCGGCCGCCGTGTTCACGCCGTCGCGGGCATAGCCGTAGGTTTGACTTTCCTCGAGGTAGCGAGCGTTAGTCTCGGCGTCCTTGTCCCAATCTTCCTTCGAGCGGCAATGGCGCTCGCCGAAGCGGGTCCCCGTCTTGACGATCGTCCGGCAGATCTTCTTGCTCTTGTCGGACTTGCTTGCATCTGTCGAACTGGGTTCTCCTGCGCGAGCGGCAGGTGCAATCGTCCCGACTCCAAGCCCAATCACTAACGCCATTGCCAATGCGGTTACGCTGGTGCGCATCACTCACCTCCCGGTCTCGGACCGGCAGTCATATATCAGAAGTTAACGCAAAGTGGATTAATTACTTGGTTTGTCGTGCCGGCCTGCGCCAAAGCTGCAATGGCCGGATCGCGGCGGCGACCTCCTGATCCTCTTCCGGCCTTGAAAAGACCCGCTCGACCATCCGCCAGCTGCGCCGCACGCCGGTCTTCTTCCACAGGTCGGTGACCCACATGCGCCCGGACCAGTCATGGCCGTCGATGCCGGCTTCAAGTTCCAGTTGGGTCGCGAAAATCACGACCCCGCCGAGGTCTCGCGCATAGATGTCGCCGAAGCGGTAAGCGCGACAAGGAAAGCGGCTGGCGGCCGCATCGAGCCAGCTCTTGGCGTCGAGCAGTACTGACGGCTTCGATGCGATCACCAGCCTGAAGTTTCGCGCGGTCAGGCTCTTGAGCGTTTTGACGTCGCCGCCGATCCACGCCCGCATCCAGCGGTTTTCCAGCGTTTCGATGAGCGTGAGAATGTCGGCCATGTGAGCCGCAACTACCGGGGAAGAGCAAAGATGCAAGCGCCGGCCTACTAGGCATCCGCCACTATCTCCGCCCACTCCGCTTCGCCGATCACCCGGATGCCGAGCTCTTCGGCTTTCTTCAGCTTCGAGCCCGCACCCGGCCCGGCCACGACCAGGTCGGTCTTGGGGCTGACCGAGCCCGCCGCCCTTGCGCCCAGCCGCTCGGCCTGGGCTTTGGCCTCGTCGCGGCTCATCGTTTCGAGGCTACCGGTGAAGACGATGGTCTTGCCGGTCCACGCCGTCTCGCGCGACGTCGAAACGAAGGCGGAGGGCTTCGCAAGTTCCAGCAGCTCGCCCAACTCCTTGCGGTTGTGCGGCTCGTGAAAGAAATCGACCAGCGCCTCGGCCACCACCGGTCCGATCCCCTCTACCGCCGACAGTTCGGCCTGCGCGTCCGGCCCGGTCGCCGCCGCCTGCAGCCCTTCGATCGATCCGAACGCCTTCATCAAGTCCTTGGCGGTGACAATACCGACATGGCGGATGCCGAGCCCGAACAGGAAGCGCGCCGGATCGAACCCAACCCGCGCCTCGATCGCATCGAGGAGGTTGTCGACCGACTTATCCTGCCAACCCTCGCGCCCGACTAGTTCGCCGCGATGTGACTTAAGCCGGAAAATATCCGCGGGCCCGTGCAGCCAGCCCAACTCGAAAAATTCGACGATGCTCTTTTCGCCCAGCCCATCGATGTCCATCGCCCCGCGCGACACGAAATGCCTGAGCCGCTCGATCCGCTGCGCCGGACAGATCAGCCCGCCGGTGCAGCGGACGTCGACCTCGCCCTCCTCCGCGACCGCCTCCGAATTGCACTCCGGGCAATGGTCCGGGAAGACATAGGGCGCTCGCTCTTCGTTGCGGCTAAGGTTCTCGACCACCTGCGGAATGACGTCGCCGGCGCGCTGGATCCGCACCCGATCGCCGACCCGAAGGCCGAGCCGGGCGATCTCGTCGCGGTTGTGGAGCGTGACGTTCTGGACGATCACCCCGCCGACGCCGACCGGCTTCAGGCGCCCGACCGGGGTCAACTTTCCGGTTCGCCCGACCTGGATGTCAATCGCCTCCAGCGTGGTTTCCGCTTTCTCGGCCGGGAACTTATGGGCGAGGCCCCAGCGCGGCGCACGGCCGACCTGTCCCAGCCGCTCCTGCCAGTCGAGACGCCCGACCTTATAGACCACACCATCGATGTCGTACGGCAGGTCGGCGCGCTCCTGCTCAATCCTGGCATAATGGGCCAGCGCCTCGTCGACCGTCTCGCAGCGCACCAATAGGTCGCTGACCGGGAAGCCGAAGCCCTCGATCTTCTTCATCGCCAACAATTGGAGCATGGCCAGCGGCTCGCTGACCTCGCCCCAGCCATGGGCGAGGAAACGCAGCGGACGGGCGGCGGTGACGCCGGCATCCTTTTGCCGCAGCGAGCCTGCCGCGGCATTGCGCGGATTGGCGAAGATCTTCCCGCCCGACGCCTCCTGCCGCTCGTTCAATGCAGCGAAGTCGGCCTTGGACATATAGACCTCACCGCGGACTTCGAGGACGCCGGGCGCACCCTTGATGACCTGGGGGATGTCCCGGATCGTCCGTGCATTGGGCGTGACGTCCTCGCCGACCGTGCCGTCGCCGCGCGTCGCGGCCAGCACCAGCTGGCCTTTCTCATAGCGCAGGGAGCAGGACAGGCCGTCGATCTTCGGCTCCGCGGTCAGTGCGACCGATTCGCTCTCCGGCAGGTTAAGGAACCGCCGCACGCGGCCGACGAAATCGCGCACTTCTTCAGCACTAAAAGCATTGTCCAATGACAACATTTGCCGTGCATGAACAACCTTGGCCAAGGCCGTGGTCGGCGTCGCGCCCAGGCGCTTCGAGGGCGAATCCGGCCGGACGAGGTTCGGAAACTGCGCTTCCAGCTCGCGGTTTTCGCGGACCAGCGCATCATATTCCGCGTCCGAAATCTCCGGCGCGTCCTCGTCGTGGTAGAGCTTGTCGTGATGCGCAATCTGCTTTGCCAGGCGCATCAGCCGATTGGCCGCTTCCGCTTCGTTCATTCCATCCCCGCCAGCAATTCGGCCATGCGCGCCACGCTGTTCAAGTTGCGAGCTGTTCCCCGCTTCAGGATCGGCATCTTGAGTTTCGAATCCGCAATGCCGCCACCGTAGGAAATGTAGATGACACGGGGGCCCAGCGCCAATCGCTCCTCTTTCACGTCACGGGCCTCATCGATCATCGCCTGCACTGGCTTCTCGTCGATGAAATAGGCCATCACCTGGTTGGGCCTGGCGTCGGCGAAGGGGTTCCTTTTGGCGA
Organism: Sphingomicrobium sp.; assembly: GCA_035494075.1. Lineage (GTDB taxonomy): Bacteria > Pseudomonadota > Alphaproteobacteria > Sphingomonadales > Sphingomonadaceae > Sphingomicrobium. The sequence goes on from DATJHF010000005.1 coordinate 6,632, forward strand.
CCTCGGCCATTTCCTTCCCGTTGCGGACGAAGGCGGGGACCGGCTTGCCGAAGAAGCTTGCCAGCTTGTCTTCGACCCATCGTTTCACCGTGATTTCGGCAAGGCCGCTAGTGAACAGCAGATTGCCGCTGTTGATGAAGGTCCGGACATTTTCGAACCCGCAAGCCTCGCCCATCGCCTTAAGCTCTTCCTTGGGCAGCTTGCCGGTGCCTGAAACATTCACCGCGCGGACCAGCGCGACATAGGCGGTCAAAATTCGACCTCGGCCGGCGGCGGCTGGCCGTCGAATGCTTGGTCCGCATAAGGCCCATTCTTGGCCACCCAATGCAGGAAGAGATGGGCCGACCAACGGTTTGGGTTGGGGGTCGTGCGGCCGTGGGCGCGGTGGACGCCGCGATAGAGGACGGCATCACCAACCGCCATCGCGATGGCGGTGGTCGGTTCATCCACTGCAAATTGGTCGTCAGCGCGGGCGACCGGTTCATCGATCGGCCGGCTCGACACTTCCAGCGGCCAGGCCAGCCCGTCGCCATAGCCGAGGGTCAGGGACAGGCTGTGCTCGCAGGCCGGGCGGTCGCTATGGACCCGGCAGATATCGCCCTGCCGATAGAGGCGGAAATAGCAATAGGTTGGCAGCAAGGACTCGCCGGTCAGCTCCTCCATCGACGGGGTCATGCCCCAGAGGAAGCTGGTGAACATCGGATAATGATAGCCGTAGAGCTCGGGCGCTTTCTGCCGCAGCAGCGGACCCTCGCGCTCGATCTTCTCGAGGCTGATCCCCTGGCGATTCAGGTCGACCTTCATCCGCGCCAGGACGGCGTTGCATATCTCGCGCGCAAGAAGGCCGCGGAGATGGGCATAGCCCTTGACCCGATAATCCTCGCCGGCCGCTTGGTTCACTGAAGCGCCTCGGCCAGGAAATTGACGAGGCTGGCCCAGCTGCGCCGCTCGGCTGCCTCGTTATAGGCGACGCCGGCGATTCCGATCTGGTGGGCGTTGGGGTTGGTGAAGCCGTGGCCGACATGGCCGTATGCATGGATTTGCCAATCGGCGCCGGCCTCGGTCAGCTCCTTGCCGAGCGCAACCACCGCATCCGGCGGGACCATGGGGTCATCCCAGCCATGATAGGCGGCGACCTTGGCCTTGATCGGTTGCCCCGGAAGTCCGGGCGGATCGAACAGACCGTGGAAGCTGGCGACCCCAGCGACTTCGGCTCCAGCGCGCGCGACATCGAGCGCGCACTGCCCGCCGAAGCAATAGCCGATCACCGCGATCCGGTCCTTGTCGACATGCTCGCGCTTTCGGACCTCATCGACCACGGCCAGCAGCCGGTCGCGCAGCGCGGCGCGGTCCGCACGCAGTTGGCCCATCGCGGAGAAGGCCGCTTCCTTGTCGACGCCGGCCGTGAAGCGGCGGCCGAACAGGTCGGCGACGACGACATGATAGCCCAGTTCGACCAGCCGCTCGGCGAAGCCGATCTCGAGCGGCTGCACGCCCATGACGGTCGGAATGATGACTACCGTCGGCAGAACCCTGCCGGTGCCGTCATGGACTATGACATGCTCCAGCGTCTGGCCCTGATATTCTTGTTTCAATGATTTTTGTTCGCTCATGCTGCCTCCAACAGCCGCGCCGCCTGGGCGCGCGCTTCATCGGTGATTGCGGCACCCGAGAGCATGCGCGCGATTTCCTCGCGCCTCTCGTCGGGCGTCAGCTTGCGCACCGTCGTTCGGGTCACGCCATCCTGGTGCGCTTTTTCGATGCGATAATGATGTGCGGCCCGCGCCGCCACCTGGGGCGAATGGGTCACCACCAATAGTTGAGATTTTTGCGCAAGCCGCGCCAATCGCTCGCCGATCGCGCTTGCCACGGCTCCGCCGACCCCGCGGTCGATTTCGTCGAAGATCATGGTCTGGGCGGTGCCGGCTTCGGCCAGCGCCACCTTTAGCGCAAGGATGAAGCGCGATAGCTCGCCACCCGACGCGATGCGGGTCAGCGGGCCGAACGGAGCGCCCGGGTTGGTCGACACTTCAAACTCGACCCGGTCGATACCGGCAGCTCCCGGTTCGGCATCGGACAATGCGGTGCGGAAGCTCGCCGAATCCAGTTTCAGCGGGTGGAGTTCCCGCGCGACCGCTTGGTCGAGACGGGCCGCGGCCTGGGTCCGGGCCTCGCGCAGCTTCAAGGCAGCTTCATCGAAGCAAGTCCGAGCCTCGCGCAGCTCGGTTTCCAGCTGCGCAATGCGCTCGCCGCCGGCCTCGATCAGCGCCAGCTTGGCGTGAAGCTCTTCGCCCAGCGCCGCAAGCGCGTCGGCCTCGACCCGATGCTTGCGCGCCAGCCCGCGGATGTCGAACAGCCGCGCCTCGACAGTTTCGAGCTTGGCGGGATCGAACGCCAGGGCCTCCGCTGCTTTCGCGATCCTGTCCTCGGCCTCGCTCGCCTCGATCAACGCGCGATCGAGGCTGGCCAGCGCCTCAGCCAACAGCGGATGGTCGGCTGCGCCGCGCTCGATCTTGCGCGCGGCGGCCCGGAGCTGTGCCAGCGCGCCTTCCGATCCGCCGAGCAACTCGTCGAGACCGGTCAGCGCTTCGCCGGCCTTGACCCCCGCCTGCATCGCCGCCCGTTGCTCAGACAGGTTTGTCTCTTCGCCCGGCTGCGGGGCCAGTGCCATTATTTCCCTGGCAGCGTGTTCGAGCCATTCGCGATCGCGTTCCGCGTCGTCCGCCGCCTGCCGTGCCCCGGCCAGTTCCCTCTCGAGCCGTTCCACCTCGCTCCAGCTTTGAGCAACTGGCGCACCATCGACCCGGCCGAAAAGGTCGAGCAAGGCGCGGTGGCCGCGCGGATTGAGCAGGCCGCGATCGTCATGCTGGCCGTGGATTTCGACGAGGCCGTTGGCAATGTCGCGCAGTACCGATGCCGAGACGCCCGCACTGCCGGCGAACGCGCGGCTTCCGCCGTCGGCCTTCAATGTGCGCCGAACCAGCAGCGGCTCGCCAGGCTCGGGCTCGATTCCCTGGTCGGCGAGCAAGGCGAAAGCCGGATGATCGGACGGAAGCTCGAATTCGGCGGCGACACTGGCCTGCGACTGGCCGCTGCGCACCAGGCCGGTGTCGGCCCGCACCCCCAGCGCTAGGCCAAGGCTGTCGAGCAGGATCGATTTGCCTGCGCCGGTCTCGCCGGTCAGGACGCCCAGGCCCGGCTCGAACTCAAGCTCGAGCCGGTCGATCAGGACCACATCGCGGATCGACAGCTGCCTAAGCACGCCGCCGATATCCGCCTTAGCTGCTTGACTGGGCAGCAACCGCCTGCGGCACATGCCGCTGGATCAGGTCGTAGCTGCGCTTGTACCACTTGCTGCCCGGATAGTTGCGGCCGAGCACGGCCGCGGCCTTGTGGGCCTCATCGGGCAGGCCGAGGTTCAGATAGGTCTCGACCAGCCGCTCGAGCGCCTCGGGCGTGTGGCTGGTGGTCTGAAACTTTTCGACCACGATGCGGAAGCGGGTCGACGCTGCCAGCCAGTTGCCCTGGCGCTGGTAGAAGCGCCCGATCTCCATCTCCTTGCCGGCAAGGTGATCGTTGATGAGGTCCAGCTTCAGCCTGGCGTCGGAGGCATAGCGGCTCTCCGGATAGCGGCGGATCAGCTCGTTGAAGCTGTCCGAAGCCTGCTGGGTGATCTTCTGGTCGCGGGTGACGTCTTCGATCTGCTGATAATAGCTCATCGCGATCAGATAGTTGGCGTAGGGCGCGTCCTTGTTGCCGGGGTGAATGGTAAGGAAGCGCTGGGCGGAGCTGACCGCGTCCGGATACTTCTGGGCCATATAGTAGCCGAAGGCGCTCATTAGCTGCGCCCGGCGGGCCCATATCGAATAGGGATGCTGGCGCTCCACCTCGTCGAACAGCTTGGCTGCCATTTCATAATCGCCGCGGTCGAGCCGCTCCTTGGCCGTGCCGTAGAGAGTGTTGACGTCCATCGCGATGTAGGCGGTATCGCCCTTCACCTTGTTACGGGCGCAGCCGGCGGCAGGAAGCAGGATAACAGGCAGCAGCAACAGCGCCGCGATACGGGTCTTGTTCACCATAGAAACTTTCCTAGCGTGGGCTGCACACAAGGCCAAGCGGCCTTTCGCTCCGCTGAACACTTAAGCGGGCTTGGCGACCGTTTTATCCTCTTCATCTTCGGCCTTGATGAAACTGTCGGGCTTGAGGCCCATCCACACCAGCGCCGGCGACGAGATGTAGATCGACGAATAGGTGCCGATAAAAGTGCCGAGCAGGATGGCGACGGTCAGTCCGAACAAGACGTCCGGACCGAGGATCAGCAGTACCGCCAGTGCCAACATGATCGACAGCGACGTGACGATGGTTCGCGACAATGTCTCGTTCAGCGAGAAGTTGAGCAGTGAGACGATTTCCATCTTGCGGTACTTGCGCAAATTCTCGCGGATGCGGTCATAGATCACGACCGTGTCGTTCAACGAATAGCCGACGATTGCCAGGAAGGCCGCGACGATGTTCAGGTCGACCTGCAGCTGGGTCAGCGCGAAGAAGCCGAGCACCATCGAGACGTCGTGGAACAGGGTGACCAGGGCCCCCACCCCGAACTGCCATTCGAACCGGACCCAGATGTAGATGGCGATGCCGATCATCGAGAAGGCGATGGCCAGGGCGCCGTCCCACGCGAGCTCGCCGCTGACCTTGCCCGAGACCGATTCGCCGGCGGTGACTTTGACCCCGGGATAATCCTTGATGATCATTCCCCGGACGGCGGTCACGACCTGGTTGGCGGCGGCCTCCGGTCCTTCCGGCTTGGGCAGCCGGATCTGGTAGGTCTTGTTGTCGCCGAACTCTTGGATGCTCGCCTCGCCGACATTGAGGGTGGCGACCTTGCCGCGCAAATCCTCGATATTGACCGGCTGGGCGAAAGTCGCCCGAACCACCTGGCCGCCGACAAAGTCGATGCCGAGGTTGAGGCCGCGCACGCCGACCAGCACCAGGCTGCCGACGGTCGCAATGATCGACAGGATGAGGGCGATGTTGCGCCACTTCATGAAGTCGATGTTGGTGTTGTCGGGAACAAGCTTAAGCAGTTTCATGTGGCTATTCCCGTTAGATGTTGATGGCGCGCGGGCGCTTGGATTTGACCCACAGCGCAACCAGCATCCGGGTGAAATTCACCGCCGTGAACACCGACGTGATGATGCCGATCAGCAGCACGACCGCGAAGCCGCGGATCGGGCCGGAACCGAAATACATCATCAGCGCGGCGGCGATGGTGTTGGTGATATTGGCGTCGAAGATCGCCGTCGACGCCTCCCGGTAGCCGGTCTCCAGCGCGTCGAGCATTCGTCTTCCTCGTCGCAGCTCCTCGCGAATGCGCTCGTTGATCAGCACGTTGGCGTCGACCGCCGCGCCGATCGTCAGCACGAAGCCGGCGATGCCGGGCAGGGTCAGCGTGGCGTTGAACACCGCCATGATGCCAAGGATCATGAACGCATTCACCAGCAGCGCGATCGAGGCATAAATGCCGAACCGGCCATAGGTGATGACCATCAATCCGATAACCGCCAGCGTAGCGAAGATCGAAGCGACGGTGCCGGCCTGGATCGAGTCCCGGCCGAGCTCGGCGCTCACGGTCCGCTCCTCGATCACGTTCAATTTCACCGGCAGCTTGCCCGAAGCGAGGCTGACCGCCAGCTGATTGGCGGATTCGACCGTGAAATTGCCGCTGATCTGGGCGCGGCCGCCGAGAATCGGCTCATTGATGTTGGGCGCCGACAGCACCTTGTCGTCGAGAATGATGGCGAACGGCTTGCCGACATTCTCCTGGGTTACGCGGCCGAAGCGGCGCGCACCGGCGGTATTGAAGGTGATATCGACTATCGCGCGGCCGTCCTGGTCGAAGCCCTGGGTTGCTTTGACCAGCTGCTCACCCGACACCATCACCCGGCGTTGTACGGCTATCCGACCGTTGCCGTCGGCCATCGGCAGGACCTGGCTGCCCGGCGGAGCGCGGCCCTGCGCAACCTCGTTCGGATCGGCGTTTAGATCGACCAGCTTGAACTCGAGCCGTGCCGTCTGGCCGATCAACTGTTTCAACGCTTCGGGATCCTCGACGCCGGGAACCTGGACGAAAATCCGGCGGTCGCCTTGGTTGATGACCGTGATTTCCTTGGTTCCGCCGGGATCGATGCGGCGGCGGACGACGTCGCGGGCAACCGTCAGCGAATCCTTAAGCGCCTGCTTCGAACCCGATTCGGTCGGGGTCAGGACGATGCGGTTGCCGTCCATGGTGCTGACTTCCCAGTCGCGGGTGCCGGTAAGGCCCTGCGGCTGGCTGAGGGTGCGCATCCGTTCGAATGCGGCGTCGAGCTGGGTGGGGTCGCGAACGACGAAGCTCAGTTTGCCGCCGGAGGTCGAAACATCGCCGATCTGGATGCGAGGCTCGCCGCGGCGAAGCTCGGTGGAAACTTCCTCTTCCTTGGCCTGGAGCCGCTGCTTCGAGGCGTCGGCCAGGTCGGCCTCAAGTAGCAGCTGGCTGCCGCCGGCGATATCAAGGCCGAGGTTGATACGCGCGCTCGGCAACCAGGCCGGCCAGCGCTGGACCTGGTCCTTGGGCAGCAGGCTGGGAATGGCCAGCAGGATGCCGGCGAGGATAACCAGCGTGACCGCCCACACCTTCCAACGGGGAAAATCGAACATTTGGGATCTGCCCCTTAGTCGTTGGCGGGCCTGGCGGTCGGATCGACCACCTGGCTAAGCGTCGACTTCAATGCCTGGACGCGGACATTCGGTCCCAGCTCGACCTCGACTTCGGTGTCGCCGACCTTGGTGACCTTGCCGATCAGGCCACCCCCGGTGACCACCCGGTCGCCCTTCTTGACCGCGGCGATCTCTGCCTGATGCTCCTTCATCCGCTTCTGCTGCGGCCGGATCAGCAGGAACCAGAAGATGACAAAGACGAGGACGAGCGGGATCGTCTGGATGAAGAAGCTGGCGCCCGACGGCGCAGCGGCGGCAGCTAGAAGCGAAGTGGTGGTCATGGAATTGGAAGACTCTTCTTCTTTTGCGCGCCTGTAATGCCCCAAGCGCAGGAAGTGGCGGGCCGCCTATCACGCCGCGGGCCGCCTTGCCAAGCGATGCTCATCGCCCTAGATGCGCCGCTCTCGCGTCCCATGGGGATGCGACGGTCGGGGCGTAGCGCAGCCTGGTAGCGCATCACACTGGGGGTGTGGGGGTCGCTGGTTCGAATCCAGTCGCCCCGACCACTTTTTTGGACTTGCGGGGCAAGCCCAAAAAAGTGGTCGCCGACGGATGTCGGGACGAGACAGCCGAGGCTTCTTTTGGCAGCATCGCTCCAATGCCCCGCCGCCGTCGCCGCAAGCTCCGTTGGCCCGCCCGCATCACGCTGGCGATCCTCGCGATTCCACTGCTGTACGTCTTCGCCGCCCTGGTCGGCACGCAAATCCCGGTCAACGGCGGCTGGCATGAACCGGACCAGGGCATCACCATCTATGTCGCCGATAATGGCGTTCATGCCGACCTGGTCCTCCCGGCAAGCGCCGACGGCCTCGACTGGCGCCCCTTCGTCCCCAAGTCGGATATGGCGAACGCCCCGGCCGGCGCCGAATGGATCGCGTTCGGCGCCGGCGAGAAGCGGGTCTATCTTGAAACGCCGACCTGGGGCGACCTGACGCTCAAGACCGCGGCGATCGCTTTGACCGGCGGAGAGCGGGTGATGCATGTCGAATGGGTTGAGAACCCCGCCTATGCCGCCCGCGCCATCCGCCTGACTCCCGAGCAATATCGCCGGCTGTGGGCGGCGATCCGCGAGGGATTCGAACTCGATGCCGGCGGCAAGCCGATTCGCATCGACCATCCCGGCTACGGGCCGCGTGACGCCTTCTACCGCGGCACCGGCAGGGCCAATGCGGTGCATACCTGCAACCAGTGGGCGGCCAGCCGCCTGCGGCTTGCCGGTGTCAAGGCGCCGCTGTGGTCGCCGTTCGTCCAGGGGCTGGTGAGCTACTACCGGCCGGCCGATCAGAGAACGTAGCGGCTCAAATCGGCGTTCTTGGCGATGCCGGCCAGCTGCTGGTCGACAAACGCCTCGTCGATCACCAACGTCTCGCCCTTGCGGTCTTCGGCCGTGAAGCTGATATCCTCGACCAGCTTCTCCATCACCGTCTGCAGGCGCCTTGCGCCAATATTCTCCAGGGCGTCGTTCACTTCGGCGGCTATCCGCGCCAGTGCGGCAATGCCGTCGTCGGTGAAGTCGATGGTCACCTCCTCGGTCGCCAGCAGCGCGCGATATTGCTCGGTCAGGCTGGCCCGGGTCGCCGACAGTATGCGGACGAAGTCTGCTTCGCTAAGTGCGGTCAATTCGACCCGGATCGGCAAGCGGCCCTGAAGTTCCGGCAACAGGTCGGCCGGCTTGGCGACGTGGAACGCGCCCGAAGCAATGAACAGGATATGGTCGGTCTTGATCGGCCCATATTTGGTGGCGACCGTGGTGCCTTCGATCAGCGGCAGCAGGTCGCGCTGGACCCCCTCGCGGCTGACCGATCCGCCGCGCACATCGCTGACCGCGATCTTGTCGATCTCGTCGAGGAAGACGATGCCATTGGCCTCCGCATCGGCCAGCGCGACACGGGTGACGTCGTCCTGGTCGACCCGCTTGTCGGCCTCCTCCTCGACCAGCTTGGCAAAGGCGTCGCGGACCTTGAGCTTGCGGCGCTTCTTGGGCGGTCCGCCCATTGCCTTCGACATCATTTCGGTAAGGTTGAACGCGACGCCGCCGCCGCCGGGGATTTCGAAGGGCATGTTGGGCGCTTCGGCGACCTCGATCTCGACCTCGGCGCCGTCAAGGCTGCCGTCACCGAAACGCTGGCGGAAGCTGGCCCGCGTCGCTTCCGACGAGCCCTTGCCGGTCAAGGCGTCGAGCAGCCGGTCCATCGCCGCCCCTTCCGAGGCCTCGCGGACCTTCTCGCGGCGGCGCTCGCGCTCCAGCCGCACGGCTTCCTCGACAAGGTCGCGGGCGATCTGCTCGACGTCGCGGCCGACATAGCCGACCTCGGTGAACTTGGTCGCCTCGACCTTGACGAACGGAGCATCGGCCAGTTTCGCCAGCCGCCGGCTGATCTCGGTCTTGCCGACCCCGGTCGGCCCGATCATCAGGATGTTCTTGGGCGTCACCTCATCGCGCAGCTCGGGCGACAGGCGCTGGCGGCGCCAGCGATTGCGCAGGGCGACTGCCACTGCCTTCTTCGCATCGTTCTGGCCGACGATATGCTGGTCGAGGGCGACGACGATCGCCTTGGGCGTGAGGTTGTCGTTCATCGGTTCGGTCGCCTCGCCGCTGTCGAGGATGGGAGCATGGTAGTTCATTCCCGTCTAAATTGGAGGCAGGCCGGGCGCGTTCAAGCCATGCAGCGGAAGCCGTCGAAGAACTGCTTTTGGGATTGAAGGATACGGGCGATGTCCGCGGGTTGCGGCGACGCGTCCCACACGTCGCGCTCGAACGTCCCGCCGAGCAGGATGCCGTCCGCTCTCGGAAACATGTAGCCGAATGCACCAAGCGCCGCGTAACGGACCTCGGGTTGCGGCTCGAGAATGGCCAGCTGTCCACGGATCGGTTGCAACTCCTCGTCGCCGAACAGTTCGCGCGCACCGAGGCCTGTACAGTTGAAGATCAGGCGTTCCGGCAGCGTTGCGATGTCGGCCGGCGCGGCAAATCGCCGGACCTCGATCTTGCCGCCAGCGACCTGGACGTCGCGCATCATCTGCCGCAGGTAACGGCCGGTTTCGACGTACATCGTATCGTAGCGAAACATGCTGCCGACCGGGAACGGATGTTCCGCCTCGCTCAACATCCGGTTTATCGGCGGGAAATTGGCGATTTCGCGGACGTCCGGGCTGTTACTTTCGACATAGGTCGGCAGCCAGCGGATGCCATAATCGTCACCGACCATGATCTGGAACCGGCGCCAGCTGAAATCGAGTGCTCGCAGATATTGCGCCCTGAATTCCGGGGTCGCCGAGGCCTCCCGGTAGAAGCCGAACGGGTGGAATTGGCCGCCGGCGATGTTCGAGGTCGTGTCGGGCGGAAGGGCGGCCGCGTAGATAGTGACCGGAAAACCGGCCTCCTGCACCAGCCTTGCGGTCGACAGCCCCATTACACCCGAGCCGATCACGGCCACCGGGCCGGAATGGCCCGAAAATCCGAGTTCGGTTGCCAGCCTTGAGCTTCCCCAGCTCAGGGTAATGCCGGCGCCGCCATGACCGTAATTATGGACCAGCCGCTTGTCGCCGAGCGGCTCCGCCCGAACCACGAAGCCTGAGCGCCGGTAGGGCCTCAGGCCGGCCACCGTCCGGATTACACGGCTTTCATCGACAATTACCCGCGGCAAGGGCGTGCAACTGACGATACGCGGCGGGCGTGTACCCGTCGTTGCGCAGCCGGTCAGCAGCGCTGCGGTGCCGGTGGCAAATGTTCGGCGGTCGAGCAGCATGCGGCGAGCCTAGCCGCGCCCCGGACTACTCGCCAATCGTTTCGATGGTCAGCCGGTCGTTGGTGAACACGCAGACCTCGGCAGCGATCGCCATCGCCCGGCGCGCCAGCAACTCGGGATCCTGCTCATAGTCGCTAAGCGCCCGCGCCGCGGCGAGCGCGTAATTGCCGCCAGACCCGATCGCCGCGATCCCGCCTTCCGGCTCCAGCACGTCGCCGTTGCCGGTCAGGATCAGCATCGTCTCGGCGTCAGCGACGATCATCATCGCCTCAAGGTTTCTAAGATATTTGTCGGTCCGCCAGTCCTTGGCCAGCTCGACCGCGGCGCGGAGCAGCTGGCCGCGATGCGCCTCCAGCTTCTTTTCGAGCCGTTCGAACAGGGTAAAGGCGTCTGCGGTGGCGCCGGCGAACCCGCCGATCACGCTGCCGTCGCCCAGCCGCCGCACCTTCTTGGCGTTAGGCTTGATCACCGTGTTGCCAAGACTGACCTGGCCGTCACCGGCGATGACGGTCTTGTTGCCCTTCTTCACCCCCAGGATGGTGGTGCCATGATATTGTTCCAAGGTAAGCTCCCGCTCGGGTCTGGCGGGGATGTGGGTAGCTGCGCCGGGCGGCGCAACTATCGCCAGAATTCGAAGCGGCGGTCGGGGATCAGCCACATCGCAGTGGTGAGCGTGTAAATGGCGACGGCGATATAGGGCGACACGAACGCCAGGCCGATGGCGATCGCATAGCCGAAGATGCTGATCCATTCCTTCTGCTTGGAGCCGACCGCCGCCTTGACCCTGGAACCTTCGCCCTCTGCGTTGATCAGGGCCCGCTCGAGGATGAAATAGCCCACCGCAGAGAGGATCAGGATCAGGCCGTAAGCCGCAACCGGCAGCGGATGGACCCCCTCCTCGCCGATCCAGCGGATCAGGAAGGGTACCAGCGACAGGAAGAACAGCAGGGCGTTATTGGCCCACAACACCTTGCCATCGACCCTGGTCGCCGCCTGCAGCATATGGTGGTGGTTCGACCAGTAGATGCCGACATTGATGAAGGCGAGCAGGTAAGCAAACAGCAGCGGCAGCACCGGCTTGAGCGACGCAAGATCCGCACCGCGCGGGGTCGGCAACTCCAGCACCATGATGGTGATGATGATGGCGATGACGCCGTCAGTGAAGGCGGCCAACCGCTCAGGCTTCATCTGTTTCCCCCTGCTCCGTCACTTCTCCACGCCCTTGGCCTTACCCCAGGTCCGGGCCGCGGTGTAGCCGAGATAGCCGGTACCGAAGAGCATGTAGAGCTCCTCCGGCAGCCCGCGCAGGTAGCTGGTCATGCCGTTGCCGATGCCAAGCGCTAGCTTGGGGTCGACCGCGGCGATCAGGCCCATCGGGATCGCCCACAGGATCAGCGTGTACATCACATAGAGGAAGCTCGGCCGGGCACGGCTGGTCCAGGGATCGGGCGACTGCGCCTCGGCGACGATCGCCTGCATCTGGACGCCGATCGCCTGCATGTCCTGGTCGCCCTGCAGCTTGATCAGCTCGAGCTTGGCCCGGTCGCGCGCCTCGGGGTCGGGAATGATCTTGTCGAGCAGTTTGGAAATTGGCCCGACGATTGCTTCCAAAAGTGCCATCTTGATTCCTCTCTTGGTTGAAAAGGGGATCGCAAACTTCACCACCTTGCCGGTTTAACCGATACGGTTCGCCAGCCATCCATAGAGAAACGCCTCATTGGCCGGCCGCTTTTCAGCGAGGCGCAGGTAGCGCTCTCCCTGCAGCGCCTCGAGCGCCCGCAGCAGCACCGTCTCGCCGCCGGATTTGCCGCGCGATTCAAGGAAGGCGTCGAGCGCGGCGATGGTCGCCGGGCCGATGCGCCCGTCGGGAACCAGATCGGGATAATCCCTGCCGCCCCGGTTGAGCGCGGTCAGCACACGTTGCAAGAAGGTCGCGGCGACCGCCGGCCCCATGTTCGCACCGGTGTCGAACAGTTCACCCGCCAGCCGCGGGCACCGTTCCGCTACCTCGTCGAACCTCGGCCGCAGCCAGTAGAGGCGCTTGTAAATTGTCACCGCCTCTTCGCGCGGCAGTGCCGCCATCGGGCCGGCATAGCCATGGGCGCGGGCCACCGCCTCGGTAATCCCAAACCGCGTCGGCCCGCCCCTGTCGGCAGGGTGGTTCGCATAGTCACCTTCCCGTTCGATCAGCTCATCGACCAGATCTTCGACAGTCATACCTTTACCTCCGGCTCATCCGAGTCGTGAGGTAATTACCTATTTGGTTTGCTGTAGGGCAGTCTAATGAACCTATTTGTCCGCATTGCTTGCCGCTTCCCGGGTGCTAAGCTGCAGCCATGTTTCGCAAATTCATCCTAACTGCCGCGGCGCTTGCGCTAATTCCCATTCCGGCTTTGGCCAGGCTTTCGCCTGCGGAAACGAAGATGACCCAGGTCGTCGATGCCGAGCAGGCGCGGACGCTGGCGATGCTCGAAAAATGGGTCGGCCAGAATAGCGGCTCGCTCAATCTCGACGGCGTGGCGAAGGTCGGCGAAATGCTTCGCGCCGAGTTGGAGCCGCTCGGTTTCAAGGTGCAGTGGATCGACATGCGGCAGACCGGCCGCGCCGGGCACATCGTTGCGACCCACCGGGGCAACGGCCGAGGCAGGAAGCTGCTTTTGATCGGCCACCTCGACACGGTGTTCGAGCCCGATAGCCCGTTCCAGCGCTGGGTTCTCCGCGGCAACGAGGCGGAAGGCCCGGGCTCGGGCGACGACAAGGGCGGCATGACGGTGATGGTTGCCGCGCTCCGTGCCATGAAAGACGCCGGAACGCTGAAGAAGGCGGACATCAAGGTCGTCCTCACCGGTGACGAAGAGGATGCCGGCGACCCGATCTCCGTTGCCCGCGGACCGCTGATCGAAGCCGGCAAATGGGCAGACGCGGCACTCGATTTTGAAGCGCTGGCTCGCCGCAACGGCAAGGACATGGGATCGATCGCCCGGCGCAGCTCGGACAGCTGGACCCTGAAGGTCGAAGGGCACAGCGGTCATTCCAGCGGCATCTTGCGGCCTGAGGCGGGGGCGATTTACGAGCTGTCGCGGATTATCGAGGCCTTCCGGCGCGAACTCCCAGAGGACAAGCTCACCTACAATGTCGGACTGATTGGCGGCGGGGCCTCGGCCCAGCTGGACGAGGGTCGCATCCGCGTCGATGCCACGGGCAAAACCAACGTCATTGCGGCGACCGCCGTCGCCCGAGGCGACCTCCGGGCCATTTCGCAGGACCAGATCGACCGCACCAAGCAGAAGATGGCGGAAATCGTTGCCAAATCGCTCCCGGGGACCAAGGCCGAGATCACCTTCGATCCGGGGGGCTACCCGCCGATGGCCCCGACCGAGGGAAGCCGCGCGCTGCTGGCCAAGCTCAATGGCGTCAACCGCGACATGGGTCTCGCCGAAATGGGCGAGCTGGATCCGCTGGAGCGAGGGGCGGGGGATATCAGCTTCGTTGCCGCCGACGTCGACGGCCTGGTCGGCCTCGGGCCGGCGGGCGAAGGTTCGCACGCGCCGGGCGAGACGGTCGACATCGCCTCGATCTGGCGCCAGGCCAAGCGCGCCGCGATCCTGATGAGCCGGCTTGCCACGGAAAAGCGCTGATATTTCAGTCGCAGGAACCGCGAACCGGGCGAGGCCGATCTGCAACGGTTCCAGCAAAAAGGACAAGCAGAGTCGTCTGGCTGACGAATTGACATTTCTGTCACTTGTGTCTGCCCAATCGCCATGCATTACTGCCCCATCCAGCCGCGCGTCCCGACGCGGTTCCGGGGAGGATTTGCATGACAAAGAACCGTGTGCTCGTTGCGTCGCTGCTTGCTGCCAGCGCGTTGGGTTTCGCTGCGCCCGCAGAGGCGCAAAGGGTCGAGCGCATCGTCGCGTTCGGCGACAGCTATGCCGACGACGGAAACCTGTTCCAGATCCTCGGAATTGCACCGCCCGCTCCATATTCGACCGGACGCTTTTCAGGCGGCACCAACTATGTCGACACGCTAGGCACCTTGCTCAACGCACCGATCGACAATTTCGCGATCGGCGGCGCGCTGACCGACAACACCAACACCAATGGGCCCGGCATCCCCGGCTTCCAGTTCGAAGTCTCCAATTTCCTCGGCGTCGGTCCGCAGCACCCGGCCTTTCCAACTTCCGGCCCGACGTTTGACGAAAACGACCTGGTGACGGTGTCGGTCGGCGGCAATGACGCGCGCTTTTACCAGAAAAACGGCGGGTCCTTGGCAGGCGCGCCGGCGGCAGCGACCGCGTCGGCCGCATTCGCAACGTCGGGACTTGACGCCTTGGTCAACGCCGGCGCACGCACCATCAGCTTTCTGGCAGGTGACACGTCCCTGCTGCCGGAGATTGCAGGCGAGCTGAATCCGGCCCAGGCCGCGGCGATCCGCTCGGCTTATTCGACGACGTTCAACACAGCCATGAAAAGCAGCCTGGCGGGCTACGCCGCCGACGGCGTGATCGTTCATTATCTCGACGGCACGCTGCTGCTCAACGAGGTCTCCAGCAATTTGACCGCCTATGGCCTGACCGGGCTCGCCTGCCCGCCCCTGCCGAGCACCAGCTGCATCGCCGATCCCAGCCAGAAATATCTCTTCTACTATGACCAGCTGCACCTGACCTCAGCCGGCTTCGCCATCGTCGGGCGTTATATCGCCGCCCAGCTCGAGGCGCCGCTGGTCCTGCAGGGCGCTAGCGACCTCAGCCTCGACGTCGCCCACCAGTTCGCGCGGACCCTGACGGCGCGCATGGACCTGGGATCGCCGCGCGATGGCGATACGTTCAACGGCTTTAGGGTCTTCCTCGTCGGCGATGGCTACAGCCGCCACTTGAATGCCGGCCCGCGCAACGAGGCCTATCGCTCGAGCGGAGTCGGCCTGACCGCTGGCGCCGAATATGGCTTTGGCACCGGCGTCGCCGGCCTGGCGGTCAACTACAGCCGGCCCAAGATCAACTTCGGCAACGACAATGCCGAGAATGAGGCGAGAACGGTGCAGATTGGCGGCTATGCCGACTTCGCGATCGGCGGCGGCTTCGCCCAGGGCTATGCCGGCCACGGCTGGAACAAGCATGACATCGACCGCGCCGGAGTCATCGACGCCATGGAGGCCGATCCCAAGGGCAATCATTTCATCGCCGGAGCCAAGGGCGGCTACCTGTTTCCCCTGGGCAGCGTCCGCGTCGGCCCCGTGCTCGCGCTCGATTATGCCAAGGCCAAGGTTGACGGCTACACCGAGGACGGCGACCCGGTCCTCACCCTCAACGTCGATTCCCTAAGCTACAGCTCGCTTCGCGGCAGCTTCGGCGTGGAGCTGCGCGGCGATTTCGCCGGCGGCGGGGTGCAGCTGCGTCCCTACGCGTCGGCAGCGATCGAAAAGGACTTCACCGGCGACGAACGGACGATCCACTTCGCCCAGACCTCCGCGCCAACGATCGTCAATCATTTCGCGCTCGAGGACGGCTCAAAGAAGGCCTACGCGCGGATTGCCGGCGGGTTCAGCGCGGAAATCCTGACCAACGTGAACTTCGATGCGGGCGGCTCGGCGACGATCGGCAAGGACCAGGGCGAGGAAGCATCGGCCCAGATCGGCGTCAGGGTCGGTTTCTAGAAGCCCGTCTAACGGCCACTAGCCGGCAAGACATTCGGCAAATACCCGCCGCGGCTCGCCCGTGGCGGGCACGACCAGCGGCGCCAGCCCGGTCAGGGACACGTTGACGGTGCCGGGGCCTGAAAACGTCTCGGCCACGTCGCGCGCACTGTCGCCGGCCGATATCGCCGCGCGCCACTGGCCGCCGCGCCCATCGGGGCTGGTCACCGCGGCGATCGGCACGGAGGCGGCCTTCCCATTGCCGGTAAAGCTCAGCGTGGCATTGCCGCCGCCGGTCGGCGGCAGGTACCGGACGAACACCAGCCGCTTGTCGCCGCTGCACTGGATCGAGAAAGCCGGCGTTCCGGCCGGTCCAAACAGGGCGGTGCGATCTACCTGCCGATAGGCCCAGCGCAACCCTGCGGTCGCGGTCGGAAGGGCAGCCTGCTGCACGGCCTCGGCGGCGGCCGCATTGGCCGGCGCCGCGAGCCCGGTGGCGGAAGCATCGCCGACCAGCTCGTTGGGCGGATCGACGGCGTCGTCGTCCACGGGATCACGCTTGGCACAGGCCAGTAACGCAACGAACGCGAACATCGGAAACAGGGCAGTGAATCTCCACATGGCCGCTTCAACGCCGTTGGACCGTTTGGGTTCAGCAATTGACAGCCGCGGGCAAATCGCGGCTGATGCGGCGGCTGGCATGGCGAAAGGTCCAATCCGCCCGCGTGACGTTCCCTGGGCGGCGAAGAAGCCGGCATTTTGAGGGGGATGCAATATGGAAGATGTGCAAGCCGCCAAGGCGCCGGTCCATCTGTGGATCGTCGGCCTGCTGTCGCTGATCTGGAACGGGTTCGGCTGCTACGACTATCTCATGACGCGCATGCGCTATGAGGAATATTTCCGCAGCATGATGCCCAAGGTCGATCCTCAAGCCGCGCTGTCTTATATCGACAGCTTTCCAATCTATGCCCAGTTCGGCTGGGGGCTCGGCGTCTGGATGGGCCTGGCGGGTTCGGTCCTGCTGCTGATGCGCCATCGCTGGGCGGTTCCGGCATTTGGCCTGTCGCTGCTTGGTGCGGTGGTGGGCCTCGGTTACCAGATCTTCCTCGCGCCGCCGCCGCCCGATCCTTCGATGGTCGAAGGTGCCATGGCGGTAATGCCGTGGGTGATCATCGGCGTCGCCGCAGTGCTTTATTATTACGCTCATCGCCAGCAAAGAGCTGGAATGCTTCGCTAAAACTGCCGCAAGGGGCGCGCGGCCCGCGCCCCTTAATTGCTGCCAAGGCTGAGGCCGAGATCCTCAGCCGATGCAATGCTGGCCGTTCCGCCGAACATCTGCGGCATGGCCAGCGCATCGAACCCATAAATGTCCGGACGGAAGGTAACGCCGTTCGCGGTCGCCGCGACCGTCAGGTAGGTCATGTAGACCGGCACGGGACGCGGCAGGTCGACCTTGACCTCCAGTCCCGTCTGCGACTGCGGCACATAGCCGAACACCCAGCCGGCGAACCGCTTGTAATCCTGCAGCCGTACGCAGCCGTTGCTGAGGTGGCGCTCGTCTTGCGCGAACAGTTCGTCATGCGGCGTGTCGTGCAGGTAGATGCCGTAATCGTTCGGCATTTCGAACTTCATGTTGCGCATCGAATTCCACGGCCCCGGGAGCTGGCGGACATGGACCGTCGGTTTGACCTTGCCCGACGCGATGCCCTTCCAATTGACCGTCTTTGGATCGATGATGCGGGCGTTCGGGCCCCAGTCCGACAGGACCTCGTAATGGAAGTCCTTGAAGTAGCTGAGCCCCTGCTCGCCGACCTTCTTGGCGGTCAGGCTGCGGACCAGTTCGGGCGGGACGTTCCAATAGGGATCGACCCGCGCATTGCGCATCAGCACGGCCATGATCGGCGTCTTGGTCTTGGGCGCGCCGACGACAATGCGCATCTTGTCGGCCATCCGGTCTCGGTCGAAGAAATAGACTTCGGCCGCTCCGCTATCGACCACCACATAGCGGTCGAAAGCGCGCACCGCCGGCAAGCGGTAGGCGCGTTCCATGTTGATCGCGATCCGCCGCGCATAATAGAGCGACCCTCGGTTCAATGAGGCGATGGTCGCCTTGCCGGCAATGCCGTCCGGACTGCCGAGACCGTGCACCGCCTGATAGGCCGAGACGGCCTGGGCAAGCTGCTCGTCATAACCGCCGTCGGCGGGCAACCCGAGGCGGGTGCGAAGCAATTGCACGCGCTTGCCGGTCGAGCCGCGCTTCAAGCTTGCCCCTGCCGGGATCTTGGTTTGCGGCAGGCGGCCCCAGCTTGCCTGATATTGCTGCAGTCCGCGCGCCAGCTGGTCGAACATCGGATTGGGCGCGCCGCGCTTGGCCGCGCTCGGATTGAACAGCCGCTGCAGCCAGTTTTGCGGCTTCTGCTTGCGCCGCGCGACGGTCGACATCTGCGGATCGACATAAACGAAGTCGATGCCCTGCTTGATCGTGCGCGGCACGGCCACGGGTTCGTCGCCGCGCGGTCCTTGCGCGAGTGCGACCGGCGATGTCGCCAGCATTGCCGCCGTGCCCAGAATAAGGATTAGCTTCTTGTGCATAAATTTTGCGCCGCTTCCGCGGCGCTTCCCGGAGTGAATTTGCTTTCCTAACTCCTTGCACGGCGTTGGGTTGCGTGTCGCTGAACGGAGCGGTTCGACGATGGCGAGGAAATCTGGCAGCCTGAGGCCGTGGCAAGAACGCTGCTTTATTACTCGACCGCGCTCGCCGCCGCAGCGGCCGCGCTGCAATGGGTCGAATATCGCTACCTCGCGCACGCCTTCTCGTTCCAAATCTATCTCGCGCTGGTCGCGGTCGCGTTCCTCGCGCTCGGCGCCTGGGCGGCCCGCCGGCTGACGCCGCGGCCGGCGCCCGCGGCATTTGAAATCAACCGGGCCGCCATCCGATCGCTCGCTCTCACCAAGCGCGAATGCGAGATCCTTGAGCGGCTCGCCTCCGGCCAGTCGAACAAAGAATTGGCGCGGGCGCTCGATATTTCGCCCAACACGGTCAAGACCCACCTTGCCAGCCTCTACGCCAAGCTCGAGGTCCGTAACCGCATCGAGGCAATCGAGAAGGCCCGCAGCCTGGCGCTGATCGCCTGATCCGAACGGAGGATGTGTCCCAAATCACCCATCCGGGTGATAGGCGGCTCGATCACTTCCCTGTATCCCGGCGGCATTCGGATCGAACTGGGGGAGTCCGCACCATGACCCGTTACGCCATTATCTACGGCGCCATTGCCGGCGCCATCGCCGCCACTGTTCTCACCGTCGGCATTGCGTCCGACTTGTCGAACCACACCACCTCGCTTTGGTTCGGCTATCTGGTGATGCTGGTCGCGCTGTCGCTGATCTTTGTCGGCGTAAAGCGCTACCGCGACGTCGAGTGCGGCGGCGTGATCCGCTTCGGCCGCGCCCTGGCGCTCGGGCTTGGGATCGCTGCGGTGGCCGGGCTCATCTACGCGCTCGTCTGGGAAAGCTATCTGCAGATTTCCGGCTATGACTTCATGGCCGATTACACCAAGTCGGTGTTGAAGAGCATGCAAGCGGAAGGCGCCTCGCCGGCCGCGATCCAGGCGAAGGCTGTGGAAATGAATGCGATGGCGGAAAGCTACAAGAACCCGCTGTTCCGCATCCCGATGACGTTCATCGAGATTTTTCCGGTCGGGATCCTCGTTGCGCTCATTTCAGCCGGACTGCTCCGCAACCCGAAGGTGTTGCCGGCCCGCCGCTAGCTCTTGCCGCCCAACGGTTCGCGCGGAGCTACCATTTGCTCCGCCTATTCTTTCCCCATGCGCTTTGTTGGCGATCGCGCTCCCAATTCTTCAGCATGCAACCGGTCCATCCTCCGGGGCCAACCGGGCCACATGCGTTTATTCCGGTGTCGCCATGCTCAACCCAGCTCGATCGCTCGCGCATTACGCTGGGTTGATCGCCGTCAGGGTCGAACGGCCCATCATGGCCTGGAATTCGATAGCGTTCATCCGCTTTTCGGCGGCCGCATACGACGATTTCATTCGGATTAGTCTGCCGGCATTCCTGCTGCGCAATTTCGCTGCTCACCGCTGTGCCAAGGTCGACCTGGGCGGCCTGCGCTAGCACGAGCATTAGGAACATGCCGCGACGCTAGAGCTACTTCAACGCGCGATCCAAGCGAGATTCACCGTTTTGCACCCCATCGCCGTTGGGTCTTGCCAAATCCGCTACGCCGCGTTCCCGGCTTGCCCTGGGTGGCATTGCCGGCGGGCCGGGGCGCGACCCGATCGGGGTCGGGAATGCCCAGCTCGTCTTCTTCCAACCGGCGGATCTCGTCGCGCAGGCGAGCGGCCTCTTCGAACTCGAGGTCGGCGGCAGCTTTGCGCATCCGTTCCTCAAGGTCGCCGATATAGGCACGGAGGTTGTGCCCGACGAGGTGCGGCCGCTCCTCGTCGCCAGTGTCTACCAGCACACCATCGCGCAGCGTGACGTCGCTCATGATGTCGTTGATGTGGCTCTTGATCGACGCCGGCGTGATGCCGTGCGCTTCATTATATTCGACCTGCTTCTCGCGCCGCCGGCCGGTCTCGGCGAGCGCCCGCTCCATCGATCCGGTGACAGTGTCGGCGTAGAGGATCACCCGCCCGTCGATGTTGCGCGCGGCGCGGCCGATGGTCTGGATCAGCGAGGTTTCGGAACGGAGGAAGCCTTCCTTGTCGGCATCGAGGATCGCGACCAGCCCGCATTCGGGAATGTCGAGCCCTTCGCGCAGCAGGTTGATGCCGACCAGCACGTCATAGACTCCGAGCCGCAGATCGCGAATCAACTCGATGCGCTCCAGCGTCTCGACGTCGCTGTGCATGTAGCGGACCTTGAGGCCCGCCTCGTGCAGATATTCGGTCAAATCCTCGGCCATGCGCTTGGTCAGCGTCGTCACCAGGGTGCGATAGCCGAGCCTCGCCGTTTCCTTGGCCTCGTGGACAAGGTCATCGACCTGGTCCTCGACCGGCTTGATCTCGACCGGCGGGTCGATGAGACCGGTCGGTCGGATCACCTGCTCGCTGAATACGCCGCCGGTCTCGTTCATCTCCCACGGACCCGGCGTCGCCGAAACGAACACCGATTGGGGGCGCATCGCGTCCCACTCGTTGAAGCGCAGCGGCCGGTTGTCGATGCAGCTGGGCAGGCGGAAGCCATATTCGGCGAGGGTGATCTTCCGCCGATGGTCGCCTCGCGCCATCGCCCCGATCTGCGGCACCGTCTGGTGGCTCTCGTCGACGAACAGCAAAGCATTGTCGGGGAGATATTCGAACAGGGTCGGCGGCGGTTCCCCCGGCAGGCGGCCGGTCAGGAAGCGCGAGTAATTCTCGATCCCCGCGCATGAGCCGGTGGCGGCGATCATTTCCAGGTCGAAATTGGTCCGCTGCTCGAGCCGCTGCGCTTCCAGCAGGCGGCCTTCTGCCTGCAGCTCCTTGAGCCGCTCGGCGAGCTCGTGGCGGATCGCCTCCATCGCCTGCTTGAGCGTCGGGCCGGGAGTCACATAGTGCGAGTTGGCGAACACCCGGACGCTGTCGAGGCTGGCTGTCTTCTTACCGGTCAGCGGGTCGAACTCGGTGATTTCTTCGACCTCGTCGCCGAAGAAGGAAATGCGCCAGGCGCTATCCTCATAGTGCGACGGGAAAATCTCCAGGCTGTCGCCGCGAACCCGGAAATTGCCGCGGGCGAAGGCCTGGTCGTTACGCTTGTATTGCAGCGCGACCAGCTTCCTAATGATCTCGCGCTGGTCGACGCTCTCGCCCTTCTTCAGGTCGAAGATCATCGCCGAGTAGGTCTCGACCGAGCCGATGCCGTAGAGGCAGCTGACCGATGCGACGATAATCACGTCATCGCGTTCCAGCAGCGACCGCGTCGCCGAATGGCGCATGCGGTCGATCGCCTCGTTCACCGAGCTTTCCTTCTCGATGTAAGTGTCGGACCGCGGCACATAGGCCTCGGGCTGGTAATAGTCGTAGTAGCTGACGAAATATTCTACCGCATTGTCGGGGAAGAAATTCTTGAATTCGCCGTACAGCTGGGCGGCGAGAATCTTGTTCGGCGCCAGCACCAATGCAGGCCGCTGGGTCAGCTCGATCACCTGGGCCATGGTATAGGTCTTGCCGGAGCCGGTGACGCCGAGCAGCACCTGGCTGACCTCGCCATTGTCTTTGATACCCTCGACCAGCTCCTTGATCGCAGTCGGCTGGTCGCCTGCCGGCTGGTAGTCGGATTTCAGGACAAAGCGCTTGCCGCCTTCGGCCTTGTCCGGCCGGGCCGGCCGGTGCGGGACGAACGTGTCGCCGGTCTCCGGCTCGGCCAGCGATGTACGGATTTGAATCGGCATCGCGACCATATGGGGACGGCGGATGCCGGGGGCAATCGGCCTGTGCTCGCGTATGGCTGGCGGCATGGCGCCCGCGATTTGCGACGGACGCATCAAGGTCAGGGTTCGCCCGACTGGCTTCTAAGGTCCTGAACCAATTGGGATTCCTGCCCTAAAGAGCATTGTAGGAAATGCAGCCGGATGATCGCATTACCCCTGGCGGCTTCCGGTTCGCGGCGCCCGCGGCGGTCACGTCCCCCCGGTAGTTTACCATCGACGCCGGTGGCCCAGCGGGAACGAACGGCCCGCACCTCGGGGGCTCGCGAGAGCGGGATGCGGGCCGTTTTTGCCGCACGCCATCGCGACGGAGGTCGCTTGACATCGCCTAACGCGGCAACTGGTTCGCCGAACGCTACTCACTTCCTCTCGAACCGGCAGTTAGCCCGATTGTCGCCTTGGCAATGGCCAGTACCGATGGCGGATGAGCGATGACGTCCAACCAGCGCCCGAACGCAAAGCCATTACCGATGAAGAGGTGTTGAAGCTCCGCCGTTTTGTTTGGGCCGATGGTGCCATTTCGCCTGACGAGGCCGCTCAGCTCTTCGATCTCAACGATGCCGCCACACCGTCCAACAATTGGAGCGATTTCTTCGTCGAGGCGATGTGCGATTATCTGATTGGTCGAGGGGAGCCGCGCGGCTACGTCACGACCGCCGACGCCGACTGGCTGATGTATCACATCAACCGCGACGGACAGATCGACAGTCATGCCGAGCTCGAGCTAATCGTCAAGCTGTTCGAACGGGCGATTTGCGTGCCGGAATCGCTAAAGCGCTTCGCGCTGACCGCCATTCAACAGATTGTCCTCACCGGTTCCGGCCCAACCCGCCGCGGGAGCGACATTACGCCCGGTCGTATTGACGATTCCGAGGTTGCGCTGCTTCGAAGGCTCATCTTCGCGCCCGCGAGCGACGGGCCGGCGAAGGTCAGCAGAAGCGAAGCCGAGATGCTGTTCCGCCTTAAGGACGCAACACTTGGCGCGGACAACTCGCCTGAATGGCTGAGGCTGTTCGTTCAGGGGATCGCCAATTACCTGATGGCACACCAGGCTTGGGTTCCACTCGCCGGCGCCGCGCAAGCGCAACTGGAAGACCCGCGGGCTTCGAGAAGGACTCCATTTCGTGAGGTCCTCGAACGGCTGGAACGAAATCCCGGAAGCTTCAGCGAAGCCATTTTCGGGAAAAGCGAGCAAACCCGCATCGCCGAACATCAGAAGGCAGTGGCCCGCGACGCCGAAGTGACTGTCGAAGAGTCGGAATGGCTAAAGGCCTTGCTCGACGCGGACGGAGCTCGGGATCCGCTCGAGCAGGCGCTGCTTGATTTCCTGGCCGAAGACGGCGTGCAGTTGCGCTGAGGCGCGGCTAGCGCGCTCTTGGTCGCGAAGTCCGCTCCGGGTGGAAAGCGGAAATCGTCTCGGCTAGGAATGCGCCATGGGCCGGCCCGTAACTGTCGCGCGATCAGCGGCGTGGATTGCGATCGCAGCCGGCGTGCCGTTGATTGCCATCGCTGCATTCCTTGGCGATTTCCTGCCCCTCGGATGGGAAGACTGGGCGATCGCCGGCGCGATCGTCACCGCCGTAGCCGGGGCGATCGTCACCTTCCGGCGGAGCAGCTTTGGCAGGGCCCTCATCTGGTTCGCCTCGCTCGTGATCGTCACCTTACTGGTCATTTACGACATCCTCGACGCCATCATCGATCCGTTCATCACGGCCGACTGGCCGGTCGCCGTCGTTGCGATCCTGCTGGTCGCCGGGCTTGGCGGTTTCCTAACCATTCTGATTGCAGACGACGAATGAACCGACGCAAAAAGGGTTGCCAGAATGAATCATCGGACTGACGACGACGGCCTCACCAAGGTTCCGGCGATCACGCTCGGGTTCTGGATTATCAAGATCCTGGCCACAACGCTCGGCGAGACCGGCGGCGACACGGTGTCGATGAGCTGGCTCGGCGAGACCACCCCGGAGGCCGGTCAATCGGGCCTCAACGGCTATCTGGTCGGGACCATCATCTTCGGCTTGCTGCTGTTTGGCCTGGTCTGGGCGCAGATTCGCGCGCGCCGCTTCAATGCGTGGCTCTACTGGGCAACGATCATCGCCTCGACCACCGCGGGAACGACCCTGGCCGACTTTTCCACCCGATCACTGGGCATCGGCTATCCCGGCGGTTCCCTGCTCCTGCTGGGGTGTGTCCTCATATCCCTTCTCGCCTGGCATCGGACGCTCGGCAGCGTGTCGGTCAACACGGTCGTCAGCCCCCGCGAAGAGATATTCTACTGGATCACCATTACCTTCTCCCAGACGCTCGGCACCGCGCTGGGCGACTGGGTCGCCGATGCCGGCCTGGGCTATTCGGGCGGGGCGCTGGTGTTTGGCGCGGCACTGCTGGTTGTCGCGGCGATCTATTACTTCCGGACCGAAGTGAGCCACGTGTTCCTGTTCTGGATGGCGTTCATCCTTACCCGCCCGCTCGGCGCGACCGTCGGCGATTTCTTCGACAAGCCGGTGGCGAAAGGCGGGCTGGATATCAGCCGGCCGCTGGCCTCGGCGATCCTGGCGGTAGCGATCGTCGCCTTGATCCTGCTGCTGCCGCAACGGGCGGGCCATCGGCGCGAGGCCGAGGCGAGCGCGTGAATTCAGCCGTTCGCTGCCTTCTGCTGGTTATGGCGGGCATAGCCCTCCCCGGCGCGGCCTCGGCCGGGCCTCCATTCCTGACCGACGATCCCGAGCCGACCGACACCGGCCATTGGGAGATTTATGCGCCGCTTGTCGAAAGCGGGGGAAAAGGCGCGGACCATGAAGGAGCGGTTGCGGTCGAGCTCAATTATGGCCCGGCGCCGAACCTGCAGCTGACCGTCGGCCTGCCGGTCGATTATGTGCACGATTCCTCCGGCTTTCACTCGGGGCGAGGCGACCTGGAACTATCGGCGAAGTATCGCTTCTATCATGATGAGGCCGCGGGCCTGTCGGCGGCCTTTTTTCCCGGGATCACACTGCCGACGGCAAGCCATGGCATGGGCAATTCCAAGGTGACGGCGCTGCTTCCGGTCTGGGCGCAATTGGACAAGGGCCCCTGGTCGCTGTTCGGCGGCGGGGGCTATGCGATCAATCCGGGTCGAGGCAACCGCGACTATTGGACAGGCGGCGTGGCGGCGACCCGGGAGGTTACGAAGGGATTGCTGCTTGGGATCGAGGCGGACCGCCAGGGCCCCGACACGGCCGGCGGCCGCGCCTCCACCAGCCTTGGGCTGGGAGCAATCGTGCAATTGTGGGCGCCATTCCGCCTGCTCGGTTCCGGCGGGCCTACATTTGTCGACGGAGAGGGATCGGCAGGCTTCCATGCATTCATGGCGCTCGGCCTCGACATCTAGAGCGCAACTATCATTCTGCACCATGTGAAAGCGGCCGCTAGCAGACCGCTTCTTTTTTGTGCTGGACCCCGGTAGGGTCCGGTTCTTGATTCCGGCAGGGGGATGGCCGTGAATGAACCGGGGCCAGTAAGCAGCGACGACCGCCAACTGACGCGGCCAGTGTTCATCAGCTACGCAACTTCCGACCGCAAGGAAGCGCTTTCACTGTGCGAGGCGATCGAGCGGCGCGGCCCGAATTGCTGGATTTCGACGCGCGACGTCGCCCCGGGCGACAATTATCAGGAAGCGATCGTACGCTCGCTGCGAAGTGCGCAGGCGATGGTGCTCGTCTTCTCCGACGCAGCGAACAATAGCGACGAGATCAAGAAGGAATTGTCGCTCGCCAGCCGATACCACGTCCCGGTGATGGCGCTCAGGATTGAGGACGTCGAGCCGACCGATGCCTTCGCCTATGAATTGTCGACCCGGCAGTGGATCGATGCCTTCGACAGTTGGGACAAGTCGATCGATTCGCTCGTCCAGCATATTCAACGTGTGGCGCCGGACGCCGCGAACAATGAGGGCGAGGAGCACGCAACGAGGCACCGCCGCGCGCATCCAAAGTCCCCCCGCCCATTCGTCTATGCCGCAGCGGCGGCAATGCTGCTGGCATTAATCGCGGGCGGATGGTGGCTGTTTCGTCCGGCACCGGTCGCGGCACACAGTATGATGGTGCGACTCACCGGTTTTTCATCCCTGTCGACCGACCTGCCCGGGGGAATGCCCGATGCGATCCGCGACGAAATTATCGCCGCTTTCAACGACGACGGCGTGGTGGGGGTTTCGACGGCCGCTACTCCGCCGCCTGGAACGGCGCCGGCATACGCCCTCGGCGGCACGGTTCGGCACGACGGCGACAAGATAAAGGTCAACGTGCGCCTTACGAACGAGCGTAGCGGTGCAACCCTGTGGTCCAACATCTTCACCTATGGCAGCAATGATTCCGCACGAATTCCGCGCCATGTCGCGGTCGATGCGGGCAGCATGATGCGGTGCGGACTATTCGCGGCATCCACTTATCCGAAGGTCGTGCCTGACTCGGTTCTCGCCGACTATTTGAGCTTCTGTCACAATTCGGGGACCGTGCAGTTCGAGCCGGGCAAGGCGCTCGACGTGGCCAGGAAGGTCGTTGCCGCGGCACCCGACTTTTCCTGGGGATGGTCGGCGGTCGCGTTGGGCGCGGGCATTGGCGCAAATGCGGATCCCACCGGCCCTCGAGCCGCCGCTCTCCGCAAGGAGTCGGTGGAGGCCGCCGACAAGGCGATCGAACTCGACAAGAGCAACAGCGAAGCGCTGATGGTGAAGGCCTTTTTGGCTGACCCCCATGACTTTGTCGCGCAGGAGAAGCTGTTCAAGGCGGCGATTGCGGCTCGGCCGCTCGCCTGCGGCTGCGAGCATCACACCTATGGCACCATGCTGATGTCGGTAGGCCGGGTTGGCGAGGCAGCGGATGAATATCAACGCTCGACCGATGTGCTTGCCCTGGACATGGACTCGCAGCTTGCACTTGCCGAAACGCTGCTTCTTCAGGGCAAGACCGACGAGGCCAAGAAGCACTTCGATGCCGCGATCGACCTGTCCTCGGCCCCGGATATCAACGAGGATATTGCGGTCGAGGTGGCGGCCATCAACGGCGATTATGCGGCGGCATTGAAAGCCGTCCAAAGCCCAAGGATGGAAATGCCCGAGCGACCCAAGGCAGCCGTCCTCGAAGGACTTCAGGCGATGGTGTCAGGCAATGCCGCCGCTAAAGCGGGGGCTCTGAAAACGCTGTTGGCACTCCCGCCCGAAACGCAGGGGCGCAGAATAACATTGCTAGTCGCCGCGCTTGGCGGAAATCGTGAAGCGCTGCAGCTCGTCAGTCAAAATCAGATGCGTGATAGATTCGACGCCACCGGCTGGCTGTTCCTGCCCGCCATGGCTGGCGCAGTCCGGGATCCCGCCTTCCCCGCATTCGCGCAGAAGTTCGGACTGATCGCCTATTGGAAGACGACCCGCACGAAGCCCGACCTTTGCTCGGCCAAGGATGCGCCGCCCTTCTGCCGAATGATCTGAATTTTTCGCTCAACTGATCTGGCATGCCTGACCAACTTTGATAGGGTCGGCGCCAAACGGGGGAGGCGTTGCGTATGCTGAGGTGGACGATTGCGAGTTGCGTTTTGATGTCGGGCACCGGCGCACTGGCGGCCGAAAGCTGTCCTTCCTTCCTGCCCGGGCAGCTTTATCCTTGGCAGCAGCAAAGCTCCGACAAGCCGATGCCGGGCGATCAATGGGCCTGGCTCTACATCGACGTCGACGTCAACGGTAAGCCCAAGAACTGTAAGGTCGGCGACCATAAATATGAACCGGAGACGGGTTTCTGGATGTGCCGCGCGGTGATGGCCAGCGGGCAGTTCGAGCCCGTCAAGAAAGATGGCGTCGTCGTGGAAGGAACCGTGAAGCGCTATTTCACGGTAGCAGGACGCGCCCGGAAGCGCGCTGACGAAGCAGCGCGCAAGCAATGGTTCAAGGACCACCCCCAGGAACGACCGGCCTGCTATCCGGATTGAGCGCGACGCCTCTCGGTAATCGATTGCAAAGCCGCGCGGCAGGCTTAGGCTAACTTCAGCTTGTCGCGCCCTTCCGGCGTGGCCGAACGGGGAATGCCATGATGCGTTTCGCTCTCATCGTGCCGCTGCTCGCGGTCGCGGCTTGCGATTCAAGCCCGGAAGTCAAAGCCGACAACGCCAAACCCTCCGAAGTCGCGGCGAAGATGCGCGACGCCGCCGGCAAAGGCAGCTTCGTCCGCCCCGGCGAATGGCAGCAGACCGTATCGCTACTAAAGATAGACGCGCCCGGCATGCCGCCCGAGGCCCGGGAATATATGCAAAAGGCGATGGACAAGGCCCAGGTCCACAACGTCTGCCTGTCGAAGGAGCAGGCCGAGAAGCCGCGCGAGGATTTCTTCACCGGCGCCGACAAGAATTGCACCTACGAGCATTTCAACTGGGGCGACGGCCAGATCGATCTGAAGCTGATTTGCAAGCATGAGCAGGCGGTCACCACCATGGCGATGACCGGCACCTACACGCCCGACAATTATGTGCTGACCATGACCAGCACCAACAATGCCGCTGGGGCGGCCGGCGACATGACGATGACCATGAAAGTCGACGCCAAGCGGGTCGGCGACTGCGATGCCAAGGACAAGGCGGGCGGCTGATCCTTGCCTGCCTGCTTGTTCCTGCTATGTTCCCGACCCGACACAAGCAGGAGCGACTCGGATGATTGGCTATGTGACCCTCGGCAGCAATGATCTGGACAAGGCGCGCGGCTTCTACGACGCGCTGATGCCGACCATCGGTGCCGGACGAATCATGGAGTTTGGCGACGATTTCACCATGTACGGGACGGGCATGGGCAAACCTGGCCTGGCGGTGTGCAAGCCCCATGACGGCAATTCGGCCGTGGCCGGCAACGGCAATATGTCGGCGATCGCGTGCGACAGCCGGGCCAAGGTCGACGCCATCCATGCCAAAGCCATGGAACTGGGCGCCATCGACGAAGGTGCGCCCGGCGTCCGTGGCGACGAAGGGCCGCAGGCCTTCTACGGTGCCTATTTCCGCGACCTCGACGGCAATAAGCTCGCCGCCTTTTGCATCGGACCGGCTTCCTGATCGTTCAGGCTTCCGTAAATGGAAGCCGCGGTCATCCTCAACCGGAACAAGGGCGACCGCGGCGAAGTGGCCGCGGCGCTGTCCGCCGTTGGGATCGCCGCGAAAGTAGAGGCGGTCGACGGCGATGCGATCGGCGACCGTGCGGAAGCCGCGGTCAAGGGTGGCGCCAAACTGGTGATTGTTGGCGGCGGCGACGGCAGCGTCAGCTCGGCGGCCCAGGCTCTTGCCTGCAGCGACGCCACCCTCGGGATCCTGCCGCTCGGGACGCTCAACCACCTCGCCCGTGACCTCGGCATTCCCGCGACCCTGCAGGAATCCGTCAAGGTGGTCGCTTCCGGCAAGGCGCGGCGGATCGACGTCGCCGAGGTCAATGGCCGGACCTTCGTCAACAACGCCGCCATCGGGCTTTATCCGCTGATGGTCGTGGACCGCGAAACGCAGCAGGACCGGCTCGGCCGGTCGAAGCGGCTGGCGATGCTGGTCGCCTCCTTGCGGACCCTGATGCGCTTTCACCACCAGCGCCTGACGCTCAGCATCGACGGCGGCGAGGCTCGGGTCGACACGCCGCTGCTGTTCGTCGGCAACAATGATTACAAGCTCGCCTTCCCCGCCGCCGGGCAGCGCGACAAGCTCGATGATGGGGAATTGTGCGTAATGGTGATGCGCAAGAAGGGTGTTCCAGGCTTCCTCGCCGCGGTGGCACGCGCACTGCTCGGTATCCCGCGTGCCGACGACATGGTGCGGATCGACGGCGTAAAGCAACTCAAGGTCGACAGTGCCCGCTCGACTATCACCCTCGCGCTCGACGGCGAAACGCTGGCGATGAAACCGCCGCTCATATTCCGCATTCGCCCGGGCGCGCTTGGCGTGATCACCCCTTGACGTCATTGCCAGCGTAGCGAAGCA
Organism: Sphingomicrobium sp.; assembly: GCA_035494075.1. Taxonomy (GTDB): domain Bacteria; phylum Pseudomonadota; class Alphaproteobacteria; order Sphingomonadales; family Sphingomonadaceae; genus Sphingomicrobium. Next base: position 37,170 of record DATJHF010000005.1, read on the forward strand.
ATCCAGCCATGAGAGTCTGGATCGCTGCCTCGCTGTCGCTCCTCGCAATGACAGCCTCCGCGAGCCTGGCCGCCCCGGCCCGGGTTGCGGTGGCGTTCGACCGCAATGGCGAGCGCGGCAGCTGGACGGACGGCCTCGCCGACCCTTCGACGGGACGCGCGGTCACGCCCGACGACCCGGTGCGAGTCGCCTCGGTCAGCAAGCTGGTCGTGGCGATCGGCGTGATGAAGCTGGCCGAGCAGGGCAAGCTCGACCTCGACCGCGATGTTTCCTCCTATCTGGGCTGGTATCTCCGCAACCCCGCCTTCCCGACGCAGGCGGTCACGCTCCGGCAATTGCTGTCGCACACGTCAAGCATCCGCGACGGCGATGACGCCTATGTCATCCCGCTCGGGGAGTCGCTCCAGGAGGGATTGGCCGAATCCCAGGTATGGGACGCCGCGCACGGCCCGAGCGACCATTATTTCGCCTATTCGAACTTCAATTTCCCGGTGATCGGATCGGTGATCGAGCGCGTCACCGGCGAGCGGTTCGACATTTGGATGCGCCGCGAAGTGCTCCAGCCGATGCGGATCGACGGTTGCTTCAATTGGCCGACGTGCAGCGATTCCGCAATCGCCCGCGCCGTGATGCTGACCCAGGACGGCCAGCCGGTGCGCGACGACCTTCACGGCAAGCGGCCCGCGTGCCCGGTGTTCGTCAACAAGGGGCCATGCGATCTCAATCGGTGGAAGCTCGGCGACAATGGCGGGCTCTTCTCGCCGCAAGGAGGCTTGAGGATTTCCGCGCGGGGCCTGGAGCGCATTGGCCGGATGCTGCTGAACGGCGGAACGCTGGACGGCGTGCGCATCCTGTCGCCGCAATCGGTTGAAACCATGCTTGCGCCCCTATGGCGCTATGACGGCAGCAACGGCGCCCGCGACGGCGAGAGCGACGGCATCTGCAGCTACGGCCTCGCCACTCGCCAGCTCGCGACCGAGCCAGCCCGCTGTGCCGACGACCCGGAAGGCAAAGGCCGTGCCTGGGTCGGACACGCCGGCGACGCCTATGGCCTCCGCTCCGGCATCTGGATCGACCGCGAGCGCGGGCTCGGCATTGCCTATTATGTGACCGGCCTGTCCGACGACCCGCCGCGCGGGAAGGGCAGCTTCACCGCGGCCGAGGAACAGGCCTTCCGCCGCGCCGCAGGGCTGTTGGCGCGCTAACCGGCCCCTTAAGAGAAGAGCGTGGTCGCCCAGTAGAAGAAGGCGGCGACTGCCGCCGAGCACGGGATGGTAATGAGCCAGGCGGCGACCACGTTGCGCGCGACACCCCAACGGACCGCCGAGGCGCGGCGGGCGACGCCGGCCCCGATCACCGCGCCGGTAATCGTGTGCGTGGTCGAAACCGGTATCCCAAACCAGCTGGCTCCGAACAGCAATACCGAGCCGCCGGTCGAAGCGGCAAAGCCCTGGTGCTGGGACAGTTTGGTAATCCGGCTGCCCATCGTTTCGATGATTTTCCAGCCGCCCGTCAACGTACCGAGGCTGATCGCGATGTAGCAGCTGATCGCCACCCAGTGCGGCACATGGAATTCGCCGTGCAGATATCCGGTCGAATAAAGCAGCACGGTGATGATGCCCATGGTCTTCTGCGCGTCGTTCAGGCCGTGGCCGACGGAATAGGCCGCCGCCGAAACCAGGTGCAGCGCACGAAAGCTTCCTTCCGCCCTGCGGTTCGACGCCCGCGTCGCCAGCCAGCTGGTGATGAGCATGACCAGCATGGCGACCGCCATGCCGAGCAATGGCGCCAGCGGAATGAACAGCAACGTCTTGCTGACCCCCGCCCATTGGATCGTCCCAAGCCCTGCGGCGGCCAGACCGGCGCCGACAATTCCCCCGACCAGCGCGTGGCTCGACGACGAGGGGATCCCTTTCAGCCAGGTCACCACGTTCCAGAACATCGCGCCGACGAGCGCCGCAAAGACAACCGCGGGCGTAACCTGATCCTTGTCGATCAGGCCCTTGCCGACCGTATTCGCAACCGCATGAAGCTGCGGCCACGCGAGGGTCAGGAAATAGGCGGCGAAGTTGAAGAAGGCGGCGAAGGCCACCGCCTGCACCGGCCCCAGCAGCTTGGTCGCCACCACCGTCGCAATGGAGTTGGCCGCATCGTGGAGGCCGTTCAGGAAATCGAACGCCAGCGCGACGACGATCAGTCCGATCAGCAGCGGCAGGGCAAGTTCGTGCATCGGCTGCGATCGATCAGCTATGGTCGATGACGATGCCGTCGATGACGTTCGCCACATCCTCGAACGCGTCGACGATCCGCTCGAGATGCTTGAAGATCTCGCGCTTGACGATGAAATCGATCGCATTGCCGCCGCGATGCGCCTGGAAGGCGGCTTTCAGCCCGGCCGAATGAATCTCGTCGGCATGGCCTTCCATCCGCACCAGCCGCTCGGTCAGTTCGTGCAGCCGGCTGCCGTTGGCGCCGACGTTGCGAAGCAGCGGCATCGCTTCCGCCACCAGCCGGGCGGAATCGACGATGATCGCCCCCATATCTTTCATTTCCTGGCCGAACTCGCGCATCTCGTAGAGCTCGATGGCCGACGCCGCGGCCTGCATCTCGTCGATCGCGTCATCCATCGATCCGATGAGCGCGGTGATGGCGCTTCGGTCGAACGGGGTCAGGAAGGTCTCGCGGACCGTCGTCAGGACTTCGCGGATAATGTCGTCCGCATCATGCTCCCGCTCGAAAATCTCCTGGGCATTCTCATGGACCGCCGGTCCGCCCTGCATCAGGCGGCCGATTGCCTCGCCGGCCGCGGTCAGCGCCACGGAATGGGCCTCGAACAGCTCGAAGAAGTTGCCGGTCTTCGGCAGCAATCGTTGGAACCAGGCAAACATCGGGCCCACTTTCGATCTTTCGGCGACGACGCTGAGGACGGAAACCCGCCTCGCCACCTGGTTGAATTCGGATGAGTTGAACGACCGGATGAGATCGCGAAGGTCTGGCTCCTCAACCGACTTGGCGGCTTCGGACAGCGAGAACCAGCGGCGCTGGCGCTGCTTCTTTTCCTTCCAGTCGGAAAGCTCTTCGCTGACCGCCAGCGGGAAGACCTCGACATCGTACATCAAGGAGGCGCCGCTGCCCTTCCTCTTGCGATAGCGGTAGGTCCCCAACGGCGTTGGGCAAACCGCGCCGCGGACCCCGGCTTCCTCTTCGGCTTCCTGCGCGGCGGCGGCATGCGGTGAAACTATATTGGCGAAATTGCCCTTGGGAATCACCCAGCGTCCGGATTCGCGGGAAGTGACCAGCAGTACTTGCACCGGCGCACGCAGGCCGCGGCCGACGTTCCGATAGGGCAAGGCGGCAATTTGGCGAATGAGCTATCCCCCTCAATGCATCGCGGAACGCAGCATCAGATGCCATGCCGACTAATTCGGCCCAACCGGACCCGCAAGGAAAATGACGGTTTTGCTACCGGCATTGCCTATCGCGGCTGATCGTGGAACCTTGTGGCGATGATCATGGCCGATGTAGACGCCGAAGCTCAATTTCAAACCGCTATGGCCATGCTTGCCGGCAATAGTTTGTCGGCGGATTGGAAAAGGGCTGCGGGACTGATCGATGCCGCCGCGGCAGCGGGCCACGCAGATGCTCTCGAGCGCCGCGCGCTTCTCGAATGCAGGGGGGTGGGCCGACCGATCAGTTGGGGCAATGCGTTGGACTCGCTGGCAATTGCCGCCGAGCGCGGCTCGCAATCTGCGGCCCGGCAGATGATTTTGCTTGCTGACAATAGCTATCAGCAGGCGGGCTCAATCGAACTTTCCCCTGATGATTGGAGAGAAATGCGGTCGCGAGTGCGTATCGCTGAGCGCTTGAGCGCGCCTGCCGGAGCGGGTCGCGTCCTTTCGGCGAGCCCCATCGTTCACGCTATTTCCGATTTCGCAAGCGCCGCAGAATGCCAGTGGTTGATCGCCGTGGCCGATCCCCTGCTTGAGCGAGCGGTCGTCTACAATAATCCGACAGGCATCGATTCCGGCCGGACCAATCAATTTGCTCCGTTCAATTTCTCCAACGCTGATCTTGTCGTCGAGGTGGTTCGGCAGCGCATCGCAAACCAATTAGGGGCGCCGCTTGCCTGTCTCGAGATGTCCCAGGTGCTGCATTACGGCGTCGGACAGGAATTTGTGTTGCACTGCGATTTTCTTGATCCGCAAGCGCTGCGCGAGGAAATCGCGCGGAATGGGCAGCGAGTGGCAACTGTGCTCATCTATCTCAACCAGGATTTTGAAGGTGGGCAGACCAGTTTCCCGCGTCTTGGGATCGACCATCGTGGCCGAACTGGCGATGCGCTGGTGTTCGGCAACATCGATGCCGCAGGAAATCCGGACCCAAGATCACAGCATGCTGGATGTCCGCCAATCTCGGGTGAGAAATGGGTCTTCTCGCAATGGGTGAGGAATCGAAGTCCGGATCGGGACTAAAGCGCAAGCGGCCGTGACGCGACGGCAGTTGACGTAGGATCGGCTTGCGGAAACAGCTGGGCGCAATGAAATTTGCTTCCCCCTCCGCGCGTGCCAGGCATCATCAGGAATGGCTGGTAAAAATCGACGCCGCCCTGCGCGGGTCCGGCATCGATATTGCTGGCCAGCTCGCGCTGCAGGCGGCGGCTGAGGGCGTCGAGCACCCCGCTGTGCTGAACTTGGCCGGTTTGGCGCGTTTCGATGAGGGCCGCTTCGAGGACGCGGTCCGCCTGCTCAGGCGCGCTCGCGCGCTAGCGACCAAAGATCCAAATATCTTGAATAGCCTCGGCATGTCCCTGGCGGCACTTGGGCAGGCGGACGCCGCACTTAAGGCCTACGACGCTGCGCTTCGGATTGATCCGGGAATGGCGGCGGTCCATTTCAATCGCGGCGCCCTGCTGCAATCCCTCAACGACCTCAAGGGCGCTAGGTCAGCTTACCAGCGGGCCGCCGCGCTCAATCAGAAATACGCGGAGCCCCTCGCCAGCCTCGCCTGGCTTGATGCCCGGGCGGGCGACGCGGCCGCGGCGCGGGCGCATGCCGAACGCGCATTATTGCTTTCGCCTGCCAATGTGCTGGCTCGCATGGCCTTGGCTTCCGCCCACCTTCAGCAAAGGGACCACGCCGATGCGGCGGCAAGGCTTTCCGCACTGAGCGAGGACCGCTCACTCTCTCCGATCAACCGATCGATTGTGCTCGGCCTGACCGGCGATCTCCATGATGCCGAAGGCCGATCGGCGGAGGCCTTCGCCGCCTACGAGGCTTCCAACCTTCAGTTGAAGGCCTTTTACGCCAGCCAGTTCGAGGCGCCGGGGGAGGAAACGGCCCTAGGCCATGCCCGGCGACTGGCCGGATGGTTCGCGACCGCCGCCCCCGAGCCGTGGCGCCGGGCGGCGCCCGCCCGGCCGCGCGCCGCAGACCCCCAGGCGCACATATTCCTGGTCGGTTTTCCGCGCTCGGGAACCACCCTGCTGGAAAGCGTGCTGGCCGCGCATCCGGAGGTCGTCAGCCTCGACGAGAAGGATTGCCTCGCCGCCGCGTCAGTCGCCTATATGACTTCCGACGTTGGCTTGGAACGGCTGGCCCAGATCAGTTCCGGCGAAGCGCTTCGTCAGCGCGAGGCTTATTGGTCGATGGTCCGCAAATTCGGGGCAGAGCCGCGTGGGCGAGTCTTCATCGACAAAATGCCGCTTTCAATTGTGCAGCTCCCGCTGATCGCCAAGCTCTTCCCGAATGCGCGCGTGCTGTTTGCCCGCCGAGATCCGCGGGACGTTGTGTTGAGCTGTTTTCGCCGCCGGTTCGGGATGAACCCGTCGATGTTTGAGCTGCTCACCCTTAACGGTGCTGCGGCGTATTACGATGCGGTGATGCGACTATCGGAGCTCTACCAAGACCTGTTGCCCTTGCCTCAACACGTAGTTCGCTACGAGAGCCTGGTCGAAGAGTTTGAGAAGACAGCACGCGGCACCTGCCAATTTCTCGGGCTTGAATGGGATGAGGGCGTGATGGATTTCGCCGCCAAGGCCCGTACGCGCGGCATCTCGACCCCTAGCGCCAGCCAAGTGGCTCGCGGCCTCAACCGCGAGGGCCAGGGTGCGTGGCGCCGCTACCGTGAGCAGATCGCGCCGGCGCTACCGCAACTTGATCCCTGGGTTCAACGCTTTGGCTATGTTTAGCGAGAAAGCTTTTTGGGCCATAACCAGGATGCATGGAACCCAGGCATCCCTGGCTTGGCCCGGAGCGAGGTTTACCTCCTGATTGGCGTGATCTTGGATCCTTCGAGGCCGAGGCCGGCCATCAGTCCCTTTTGGCCGAACGGGAAGGCGTACACATCCTTCGCAATGGTTGTGGAGGTGGTGCTCAAGGCCGCGCCCTTGTCCACGACCACCACGCTTGGCCCCGAACCGATCGCCCATCCGTCGCTTTTTCGAAGATAGGTCAGCGCCTTGTCGTTCATCAGGAACAGGGCGTAGCTGAATGATTGCCCACCGGCCTGGAGACCAAAGGAAGCGGCACCGATTTTGTAGTAACCCGCTGGCTTGCCTCGAACGAAGAGAACGCCCTCTCCGCCCTGCCCTCCAACGACGAGTCCAGCCTTGACGATCTTGGGGAACACGAGGATTGCGCGCGCATCTCGACCATATCTGCGAGCCCTGTCCGACTTGGCGTACAAGCGGTCGAGTGCGGCCTTGCCGTTCGCGTTCAATTCTGCGGCGGTGGCGGCGGCGGCGCTCTGGGAAAAGGGGCCGGCGCTGGCAAGCGTGAGGCTCAGTGCGAAGAGCATTCGTAGAATGTTTTTCATTTTCCCGATGCCTTTCAAGGTTCGTGTTTCAGCGAATGTGGCTGACGGCGCTGGGTTCAGCTATCGGCATATCTACTGAGCGGATGTTGTTGCCCTGGCCTCCGCAACGGGTCGAATGCGGGCTTTGACTCCTTGGCGTTTTGCTCGTCAACTGACGGGGACTAGGAGGCCGCGTGTTTATCAGGAAGCTTAAGCCGGGCGAACGAGCGCCTGAGACCAGCGATCGCATCTACATCGACCGCATGGCCGACGGGCGCATTTCCTGGACCGGTTCAGTCGATGTGGGCGGAAAGGCCCGGCTCGGCGCCAGCCGCACCGACTTTGCCACAATCCAGGAGGCCGAGACTGACGCGATTGCCTGGGCCCGCGGGCAGGGCACAACGGAACTCCAGATCGAGGGACCCAACAACTAGGGTGCCCTGCTTGTCGTCGCGCGTTTCTAAGGGGATTCCGCACAGGCGATTGGCTGGTTTGGGTGGAAAGCCGCCGCTTAATCGTGCATGCTGCGGGGCGACGGTTAGCCCAGGCGAATGGCGGGAGGCGGAAATGACCGGTATCCTCGATAAGTTCCACGTCGAACACGGCATCCGCGGCACCAGGGTGATGGCCCGCTCGCAGCAGCTTACAGGGTGCTGCAATACCGATGATGAAATCGACGAGGCCATCCAGATGCTCAAGGACGATCTCGACGCCTGCTCCAGGGAGATGAAGCGCATCGCGGAGGTCAATCGGCGCGGCGCGCTGTTCGAGGGCTGGCCATCGGCCAACGACGACGTGCTTGAATCCTAGAATTCCGCGTCAGGAGTAGCGGCCGGCGGAATCTCTCCGGAGTGCTGAATTGGATGGCTGGCCCCGGAGTCGCCAAATGTTCGTGACCCTGCGGCCACAGCGCCCCTTGGCGCGGCATAAATTTTCACCTCGCGTTAATTTTCATCTTGCGTCCAGACCCCGTTTGACCACAATATCTGGTTTCAACGCTGGGGGGTTTCTCAATCTATTGTGGTTGGGACGGAAGATGATTATCTTCCGTATGCGCCCGCTCGTGCCCTGTGGATATCGGGGAACGGGCATATGAAAAACCCCCGCGGCGCTTGATTTTAGGCTAGTCTCGGCGCCATGGCACCGAGTCGAACAGAAGCAGAACAAGCCGTCATGGAACGGCCTGAGGGACGGGGAAAGACGATGGATTTTGCAAGCTCGAGCGATGTAGGCTCCGACGACGTCTCGGTCACCGAGACCAAGCGCAACAGCAAGACCGTCGACGCCAAGCGATTCGACGT
>DATJHF010000006.1:0-35780 GCA_035494075.1 Sphingomicrobium sp.
ATGATCACGTCGTGAGCGCCGAGTTCGCGGGCGTCCTGGCCCTTGCTGGGCGTCGTCGTGATCATGGTGACGTGGGCGCCCATCGCCGCACCCAGTTTCACGCCCATGTGGCCGAGCCCGCCCAGGCCGACGACCGCAACCTTGCTGGTCGGCCCGACATCGTACTGGCGCAGCGGCGAGTAAGTGGTGATTCCCGCGCACAGTAGCGGCGCGACGCGGCTCACGTCCATGCCGTCGGGCACCTTGAGGACGAAATGATCGCGGACGACGATATGGTCGGTGTAGCCGCCCTTCGAAATCGTCCCGTCGTGGTAGTCGGCGCTGTTGTAGGTCTGGACGCAGCCCTTGCGGCAGAAGACTTCCCAGCCCTCGAGGCACTGGTCGCACTCCATGCAGCTGTCGACCATGCAGCCAACCGCGACGGTGTCCCCGACGCGGTGGCGCGTGACTTCATCGCCGATCGCCGTGACCGTCCCGACGATCTCATGGCCAGGGATGACCGGATAGCGGGTGCCGCCCCAATCGTTGCGGCAGGTATGCAGGTCGCTGTGGCATATGCCGGCGAACGTGATCTTGATCGCGACGTCATTGGGCCGAAGCGCTCGGCGTTCAAACTCCATCGGCCGAAGCGGCTGGTCAGGAGCGTCCGTCCCCCAGCCCTTGGCGACGGTTTTTCCGGTGGAAATGGCCGTCTCGGGGTGCGCAGTCGTCGCCATGTAAGCCTCCTCTTATCGGGACCGGGCCAGTACTTGCCTTGCTTGTATCAGATGGGGCCAGTCGACCATTTTCCCACCTACGGACAAGACGCCTGCGTCGGGCTCTGCCTCAAACGCGGCGACAATCGCCCGGGCGTGGTCGATCTCCTCCGCCGTCGGCGTGAAGGCGGCGTTGATCGGCCCCACCTGGGCCGGGTGAATCGCCAGCTTGCCGGTGAAGCCTTCCGACGCCGCTGCCCGTGCCTCGGCGATCAGGCCCGCCTCGTCGCGGAAGTCGGCGAACACGCCGTCGATCGGCTGGACTTCGGCGGCGACCGCACCGGCCAGGCACAGCGAGCGCGCCAGCTTGTAGGTGAAGGCGAGCTCGCCGCCCGCCGCATATTTTGAGCTGGCGCCAAGCGCCGCCGACAAATCCTCGGCGCCCCAGCTCATCGCCACCAGGCTGGAGCAGCAGTCGCGATAGCTCATTAATCCGAACAGCGAGGCAGCGGTTTCGGTGACGATGGCGTGGATCGGGAGGCTGCGCGGCGCGAGCGCTGCGGCGAAGTCGGCGACATCGTCCCCGCCTTCCGCCTTGGGCAGGACGACACCATCGATTTCGAGGTCCTCGAGCAATTCCAGGTCGTCGCGATGTGCGTCGGTGCCGAGCGGATTGATCCTTACCCAGCGCTCCGGTTCCCGGTCGCTGCGTTCGGGAAGCAGGACGAGCAACTCGCGCGCCATCGCCTTGTGGGCCGGTGCAACGCTGTCTTCCAGGTCGAAGATCACCGCGTCGGCCTCGCTGGCCAGCGCCTTCATCATCTTCTTGTTGCTGTCCGCGGGAACGAACAGCCAGCTGCGGGGGAGGGGCCCGCCCTCGCTCATGCCGGCTTCTTCAAGAGGAGCGCGGAGCGGCTGCATTTGCACACCAGCTCATCGCGCTGGTTGAAGCTGCGATGTTCCCAGGTGACGATGCCGGCATTGGGCCGCGACTTGCTTGGCCGAACCTCGATGCACTCGCTCTCGCTCCGCAAGGTGTCGCCGACGAACACCGGCGCCGGGAACACCAGCCGGTCGTAGCCGAGGTTCGCCACCAGCGTTCCGAGCGTGGTGTCGCTGACCGACACGCCGACCATCAAGCCGAAGGTATAGATCGAATTGACCAGCGGCTTTCCGAATTCGCTCTGGGCGGCGACCTCATGGTCGAGGTGCATCGGCTGCGGGTTGTGGGTGAGCGCAGAGACCAGCACATTGTCGGTCTCGGTCACCGTGCGGGTAACGGAATGGGCGATGACATCGCCGACCTGCCACTCGTCGAAAAAGCGTCCTGCCATGCGCCAGCCTTAGGCGAGCAAATGGCTCGCCTCAAGCGGCGCTGAGCTTGGCCTTCAAATCGCCCATGCCGATGCGCTCGATCGCATCCGGGCGGTCGGCGGCGCGGACGACGTTGGCGATATGCCCGATCATCTGTCCGACGATGTCGACCGCCTGCAGCGCCATGCCATGTTCGGCGACGATCTCGGGGCTCATCGCCAGCTCATCGCCCATCATGATGAGGAGGTCGCGAGCATGGTCGAGCTCGGCGGCGAGCAGCTGGTCGAGCGGAGTCGGTGCGCGGTCCATCGCCCTGTCGCTAACGGCTTATCCTTAAGAAGCGGTTTGCGGCAGCAACAGCTCGGCAATTCCCTCGGTGATCGCTGCTCCATCCAGCCGGTACGCAGCGTAGAGATCGGGAAGCGAACCGGTCTGGCCGAAGCGTTCCACGCCCAATGGCGCTACCCGCTGGCCGAGTACGCCGCCGAGCCAGCTGAGCGATGCCGGAGCGGCGTCGCACAGCGTGACGAGGCCGGCGCCGGGCGCGAGGTGGGACAATAGCTGCTCGACATGGCTTGGCTCGCGCCGGCCTGCCCAACGTGCGGCCTGCGCCGCCGTCCAGCCGCGGTGGAGCAGGTCGGGCGAAGTGACGCTGAGCAAGCCGAGCCCGGGAATGTCGAGGGAGAGCTCCTCCCATGCGGCCAATGCCTCAGGCATCAGTGCGCCCATCGCGACGATCGCCGCTTCGGCTCTTGGCCCCGGCCCCTTCAGCCAATAGCCGCCCTTGAGCGCGCCATCCCTCCAGCCATCGTCGGTTCGATCGACCTGGGCGATCGACCTGGTCGACAGGCGCAGATAGGTGGACTCGCCGTTGGGATCGTCGATCAGGCGGAACGCTTTCTCCATCATCGCCGCCAGCTCGTCGGCAAATGCCGGCTCGTAATGGCGCAGGCCGGGCTGGCCGAGCGCGATCAGGGGTGGATTGATCGACTGGTGCGCTCCGCCTTCCGCTCCGAGAGTCAGGCCGGACGGAGTCGCGACCAGCAGGAAGCGGGCATCCTGGTAACAGGCATAGTTGAGGCTATCGAGGCCGCGGGCAATGAACGGATCGTAGAGCGTTCCGATCGGGATAAGCCGCTCGCCGAACAGATCGCCCGACAGGCCGAGCGCGGCCAGCATCAGGAATAGGTTGGATTCCGCGATCCCAAGCTCGATGTGCTGGCCTTTGTTGCTGCCCGACCATTTTTGCGCCGATGGAATTTTTGCCTTTGCGAAAACATCAGCCATTTCGCGGCGCTTGAACAATCCGCGCTGGTTGACCCAAGCGCCGAGGTTGGTCGACACGGTGACGTCGGGGGAGGTCGTGACGATGCGGTCCGCGATCGGGTCGCCCGACTTGGCCAAATCGAGCAGGATCCGTCCGAAGGCCGCCTGGGTCGATTGTTCCTCGCCGTGTGGGGCCGGGATCGCCGCCACCGACAGTTGGCCGAACGAGCGGGCACGCTTCTCCCGCGCGATCCGGGTCCGGTCGAGCAATGCCTCGACACCCGGCCTTTCATTGCCGCCGAGCCCGGCCAGCGGCTCCCATTCCTCGCCTTCCCTGACGCCCATCGCGTCGCGCAGGGCATGCGCCTGGGTCGGGTTCATCAGGCCGGCATGGTTGTCCTTGTGGCCGGCGAAGGGCAGGCCAAAGCCCTTGACCGTCCAGGCGACGAACAGCGTCGGGACGTCGTCCTGGGCGGCGTCGAAAGCTTCTACCAGCGTATCCATGCAATGGCCGCCAAGGTCGCTCATCAACCCGGCCAGCGCCTCGTCGTCATGGGCCTTGAGGAAAGGCGCCGCCTTCTTGCCAAGGTCTGCCTCGATCCTCGTCCGCCATGCGCCACCGCCCTGGTAGAGCAGGGCCGAATGGTCGGCGTTTGGCAGCGCGTCGAGCCAACCGGCGAGCATGGGAAATTCGCGGAGCGCGGCCGACAGTCGCTTGCCGTACCGAAGCTCGACCGTCCGCCACCCGCAACTCGCGAAAATCTCGTCGAACCGTTCGAACATGCGGTCGGCCGACGTCGCGTCAAGGCTCTGCCGGTTATAATCGACGATCCACCAGCAATTGCGGATGTCGTGCTTGTAGGCCTCGATCAGGCATTCGTAGATATTGCCCTCGTCGAGTTCGGCATCGCCGATCAGCGCTACGAAGCGGCCGCGATCCTCTTCGGCCAACATGGCGTGGGCGGTCAGATAGTCCTGCACGAGCGACGCGAAGGCGGTGATAGCCACGCCGAGCCCCACGGAGCCGGTCGAGAAGTCGATCGGAATCCTGTCCTTGGTGCGGCTGGGATAGCTTTGCATCCCGCCAAGGCCGCGGAAATTCTTGAGCTGGTCGAGGCTCTGGGACCCGAGCAGATAGTGGATTGCGTGCAGCACCGGCCCGGCGTGCGGCTTGACCGCGACCCGGTCGTTGGGGCCGAGGGCATGGAAATAGAGCGCGGCCATAATCGCGGTCATGGAAGCGCAGCTCGCCTGGTGCCCGCCGACCTTCAGTCCGTCCGCGCTTTCCCGGATATGGTTGGCATGATGGATGGTCCAGGCGCTGAGCCAGCGCAGCCGGTCATCGAGCAATTTCAGGGACGCGATGTCGGCCGGGGTCTTCTTGAGCATGGCGCCAGCCCTAGCGCTCCGCCGGGCCGGCCAAAAGCCACAAAAACGATGATAGGGGCTAGTGGGCGGAGTCCGGCTTGTGCTGGCTCAATCGCAGGCCAATGGCGTCTTGCGCCAGGAAATCGCGCATCATCGCCGCAACCATGTCGTGGCTTCCCAGCCGGACCGAAGCGTCTGAATCCGGCCAGCTTGCCCAGACAAAGCCGTCTCGCAGGCTGAAGATGATGCCCAGCCCGCGCTCCCAGTGACGGTCGGAAATTGATGCGCCGCTCGATTTGTTCATGATCCAGCCCGTTTTGGCTCGTGACGCTGCACTAGCCCCGGGGGTCGAGAGCAATGAACGGATGCCCCAAATCCGAGAAGGCGTTGAAGGGCTTACGTTAATCTGGCGTTAATCAAAATCAGGATGAACCCGGAGACATCCTTATGTTGGCGCCCGCATCCGGCGCTGCGGGCCGCTAAAGGGCGCGCTTCAACCCCTGCAGCCCGACCACGCGGCCGGCATTCAAGATCGGAAAGGCGATCAGCCGGATCCATCGATTGCTGCCGCCGTCGGCGGAAATCATGGCATCAAGGATGAAACCACATTTGCGGTTGATGGCGAACGCCCGCACCCGATCGAGAACGCCTTTCGACTGTTCGCTGTAGTGCGCCACCGCGTCATCCCGTTTGACCGGCGTGCCGGCGGGAATGCCGAAGAGGTCGTAGACCTCTTCCGACCAGGTCAGCCTGTTGTCATCGGTAATGTCGCAGCGCCAATGGCCAATACCTTCGTTGGCTCTGGCCGGCTCCACGAATCCCTTGTTGCCGCTGAACACATGGCCCAGCGCAAAGCGTCCGGCGGGTTCGGACAAGAACAACTGCGGTAGCACTCCCTCGGCCGGCATGGCGACTCCGCCCTATTTCGGCGTGGACTATAATGGATCAGCCTTTTGTTGCATAATCGGAACCACGCACAGGGGCCATGATTACCTACGATCTTTATCTCTTTGCCAAGGAAAGGGGCGTCGTTGTCGGCTGGCATCGGTTCGATGCCTTGCAGGACAGCGATGCATTGGACGCCGCCGACCGGCTCGTCAGCCAGCCACCGGCGGAACTGTGGCGGGGGGACGCGCTCGTCAAGCAATGGGACGGCAAGGCCGAGTGAGTTGGTGAAACTTTCGGTATCAGCAAAACCAACGCCTATCTGCTAGGTAGTTAGCCTGATTTCCTTGCCTGCCCGAAACGCTAGGACTCGCATCCGTCCATGACGATGCTCGGATCACGCTTCGCTCGATGGCTGACGGCTCCGCCGCTCTCTGGGAGGGTGGCGCTGCTGTCCGCTATCCTGGCCCTCACTTTCTCGACAGTCGTTCGGGCGGCAATCGATCCATACGTCACCGGCTGCGAATTTACCCCCTATCTTCCTTTCGTGCTGCTTGCCGCGATCCTGTTGCCATGGTGGGAGGCCGGTCTGGTTGCCTTGTCGGTCGTGCCCATCCTCGGCCTGATGTTCGTTGGCACGCCAACCGAGCTCGCGGCCTCGACATGCTTCCTGTCGAGTGCAGGGATTTTCCTCGCTTCGTCGGCGGGCGCGATCTCTTTTGTCGTCCTCATCCGGCGCGTGGTCGTTTCCATCCAGCGAAGCGGAGACGATGAATCTGCTGGCGGCGTATTGTTCAGCCTCGACCGGGGCCAGGTTTGGGCAAGCTGGTACGGGCGGGTCCCACGGGTGCTGCTCGGTTCGCGGGAGAAGGTTTCCGGGATGATGGAGGATTTTCTCGCGCAGGAAGAGGTCGCAAGGCGCCTCCTGCGCGGTCGGGAATAGCTCCCAGGCGTCGCCAAAGGGCTTTGCGGCGAGCCCACTAATGCCTGGTAATGGCCTGGATGCTCTGCCTCAGCTGCTTCAGATGCACCCGTCCGGCGGGGAGGCGCTTGCCGTTGCGCAGAACCACCTCGGTCCGGCCGATCTTCCCGGTGCTGAGCTCGCTGATGGCGCTGCGCCGCACCAGCCAGCGGCGGTGGACCCGGACGAACAGGCCGGGCTCGACCCGCTCGGCGAACTGGCGGATCGAGCCGCGCATCAGGTGAGATCCCGTGGCGGTGTGGATCGCGACATATTCGTCGGCGCTGCTGACGCAGTCGATCGCATCCACCGGCACACGCACCAGGCCGGCCGCTCCGCGCAGCCAGAATTCGGTCTCGAACGCCGGTTCCTCGTCCCCGTTGCGTGCTGCCCTCAGATTCCGGAGGACCTGATGAAGTTCGTCGACCCGCTGCTCGGCGTCCATCGCGTGAAGCTGCCGCTCGGCCCGGACCAGCGCGCGGACCAGCCGTTCGCGCTCGACCGGCTTCAGCAGATAGTCGGTCACCGCGCTTTCGAATGCCTGTGCGGCATATTGGTCGAACGCGGTGACGAAGATCACCAGCGGCGGGTTGGATCGCTGGGCAATTGCCTCGACCACGTCGAAGCCATTGCCGTCGCGCATCTTGATGTCGAGAAGCAGCAGGTCGGGCCGGAGCTGGTTGATCTTCGCCAGCGCCTCGGCGCAGCTGGCGGCCTCGCCGACCTGTTCGGCCTGAGGAATGGTCTGGAGCAGCAGCTTCAGGCGCTTCAGCGCCAGCATCTCGTCGTCGACTGTGAGGATGCGCAGCGGGTTCATGCAGCCTCCAGCGGCAGGAACAGGCGGACCCGGAAGCTGCCATCTGGATCCCGGCCCGCGGTCAGGCTTGACCGCTCTTCCCCATATAGCAGGGTCAGGCGCTGCTCGACATTGGCAAGTCCGATGCCGCCGCCGCTCTCGGCCGGCTTGCCCTTGCCGCTATCGACTACTTCCAGCAGCAACTGGCCGTCGACTTGGTGCGCGCCGATGCCGATGGTCGCGGGCGGCGGAGCGCCACTGACGCCATATTTGACCGCATTCTCGACGATTGGTTGCAGGATCAGGGCCGGGACGAGCGCGGCCTTCGCTTCATCCGGAATGTCGAATTCGACCGCAAGGTCGGGATAGCGCAACTGCTCGATCTCCAGATAGCTGCGCTGGAGCTCGACCTCCAGCTCGAGCGGGATCTTGCGGGTCGGATCGGCCGACAGTCCGAGCCGGAGGAAGCGTGCCAGCTTGGTCACCATTTCCTCGGCCTTCTCGCTGTCCTTGTCGAGGATCAGGGCCGACACCGAATTGAGGCTGTTGAACAGGAAATGGGGGTTGATCTGGCTGTGGAGCGCGCGAAGCTGGGCGACATGCGCCCGTTCCCTTAGCTCGGCCGAACGGCGTTGCTCGTCGTAGACGTCAAAGCTGTACATGACGGCAAGGTAGAGCCCGGCCCAGGCCAGGAAGAACCATGTCCAGAATGCGATGGTCCGGACTGCCTCGGCCCAGTTGAAACTGCTCAGGCTGACGGTCGGATCGGCCGCGGCGATCGCGAAATAGGCGGCCCAGGCATAGAGCTCTGCGCAAATCGGAGCGGCGATGGCCAGGGCGATCAGCCTTTTCTTGGTGGTGTCGAGCCGCGGATGCCGGAGCAGCAGGTGAATAAGATAGCAAAAGCCGAGGCCGACCAGCGTCGAGACGATCCGCATTCCGGAAATGGCGAGGAAATGCGCGTTGCCGCTCAGCAGCGTCGCAAGCGTCAGCAGGGCATAGCTCGACAGCCAGAATATCAGGGTCACCCACAGCGCGGCGCGGGTGCGCGCCCGGGCAAGCGCCTCCGGGTCTTGCACCGCGACCTGCGGCACATGGATGTCGCCGAGCGATCCGAGCAGGTTGGTGGCCATGCGTGGCGAAGATGATGCCCTGCGCGCCCTTTGTCGATTGCCGTTCAACCGCAGAATTCCGACGTTCAGCCGCGTTAGGGCTCGCCCGGCTGCTCATAATGCCGTTTCAGGCGAATGGGGCTTCAATTGGATGCAATCACGCCGAAGCCTGCGGGGAAGAGGGAGGACGCGATGCCGGCAGATCTACGCAAAGCTTGGTTTTTGGCGATTCTGGCCAGCGGCACGCTCGATATATTGAGCGCGTTCGTATTCGGCGGAATGGCCGGCGTCAGCCCCGGCCAGATCCTCCGCTACGTCGCCAGCGGGCCGTTCGGCGACGGCGTGAAGGAGGGCGGTACGGGCGCCGCCGCGCTCGGCCTCGGCGTCCATTATTCACTGATGACGGTGATGGTGACCGTCTATTTCCTGGTCGCCAGCCGCATCGAGGCGGCGCGGCGCTATTGGTACGTCGCCGGGCCGGTCTACGGTTTCATCATCTATCTGGTGATGTACTGGCTTATCGTGCCGGCGCGGTTCGGCACCGAGCCAAGCCTCGATCCATGGCGGGTTGGCAACGCGCTTTTCTCCCACTTCATCTGCGTCGGCCTGCCAATGGCCTATATCGCCTCGCGCGCCTGGCCAAAAAGCGCGTTCAGGTCCGCCTAGGCAGGTGAGATGGCGGTCTGGTGTGGCTGCTGTTGCCTGCGCAGATTGAACAGGAGCAATTCAGGAAAACGGCCTTGTCCAATGCCCCGTCGCAGCGGACGCTGCATCAGGTCAACATCGGGCCCGCCATTTCCTTCAACCAGGGTCGGCCCATCGGCGACGATCGCAATGTCCCAGCCGATCACCACCCGGTCGGCGAACGCACAATGAGCCGAACGGGAAAGCTTCACCACGTCCGGCCATAGTGGAAGAATTCGCCCGGCAATCTGGCCGCCAGTGTCGGGATGGTGATCGAGCCAGCCAAGCGCCGCATTGTCACCGAGATTGCTGGCGGGCCCAAGCATTCCCGTTTCGAAATCCACGGCAGCGGCGATTCCGCCGGCGTGGATGTTGTCGACCGTGCGGTTGCGGCCAATTGCCATGCGGAACGAAGCTCCGACAATTTCCGGCACGCCAAGCTCGTTGAGGCACGTAAGCACCCGGACGGTCGAAAGGGCGCCATTGCTAAGATCGGCAATCGAGGGATGATTTGTCATCCTTGGCTGAATGAGATGGCCCAAGCTAGACCTCCGGCCCAAATATGCGATCAGGGACTGCCCATAAACAATCGTCCCGCCGGGCCCCCGAAACCGGCCTTGGCCGATCCATTGCCAGTGCTCGGCGCCACGCCCGCCCCGCTGCTTGATCGGTTTGATGAACAAGTCCGCTTCTGGCAAATCGGCGAGCCGCCGGACATCATTGACCCTCGCTGTGGCGAGTACCGGGACGTGGGGAATTTCGTGATGCGCGCAATGGGCGGCAAAGGCTGCCTTGTCTCCTAAGGGCGAGTTGCCGCCTCGATTCAGCCGTCTGAACAGCCCGGCCTTCGTCTCGAACCGGTTGAGAAAATATGGCGCCCGATCAATGCCCCCCGGCTCGTAAAGCGAGAAAATATAATACCAGCGCGGAAGGATTCCGTGGCGTTCATAAACCAGCATTTGGGACAGAATCTGCTCGGTAATCGTTGCGCCTGTCCTCGCGCGGACCAGGCGGCCATTGCGCATCGTATAGCGCAACATCCCCAGGATCAGGCGCGGCATCCATAATAGCCTGGCAAGCAGGCGCAGCGCCGGTATCGGACCGCCTTTCAGCCCCCAGTACGACTGAGCATATTCTTGGCGAAGCTCATCCAGGGGCGAAGGGCCACGAACAGACCGATGGCGCGTTGCCGCCGGAAGTCCGCCGATCCAGTAGGCCATCTTGTACTTGGATCTCCTGAGCCGGCGGATGGCGGCCGATGGACTGAGTCTCTCCGCATAGAAAGCCATGACGCAAGGCGCTCCAAGTCGTTGAAGCGCGCAGCCCGGCTCAGGCCAATAATTCTTTCAATGGCCGTAGCGATAGGTCGGGCGAATACTCGTTTGTTGGCCGAGCATATTCCCAATGTTCAACGAATGTTGGTTGGGTCAGGCAGCCATGCTCGCGTCGTCGCGCTCGGCATCGAACCGCGCCTGCGCCTCGTGGATCGCCTCGACATTTTCGGTCGCCCAGGTCGCCAGTCCGCAAATCGGTTTCTGCAATGACTGGCCAAGCTCGGTCAGCTCATAGTCCACCCGCGGCGGGATCGACGGAGTCACCGTCCGGTTGACCAGCCCGTCGCGCTCGAGGTTGCGAAGGGTCAGGGTCAGCATGCGTTGCGAGACGCTCGGGATTTCGCGGCGAAGCTCGTTGAACCGCTTGGGGCCTTCGCCCAGCGTCTGGACGACCAGCACGGTCCATTTGTCGCCGATCCTCGACAGCAAGGTGCTGATCGTGCGGCACACGGGGCTGCTTGGGTCTTTCATTTCTTCGCTCCGGTTACTTCGATGTTCCCGCGGCACAAATTTGTTCGTGAGAACCAAAAAAGTGCGTTCTTGCAGGGGTTTCACAGGTAGTTATTTAAAGTGTCCCGGTAACAAATCAATACCAAGGACGGAAAAATGACTATCCTTCGAATCGACAGCAGCATCAACGGCGAAAACAGCGCCAGCCGCCATCTAACCGACTCGATCGTCGAGCAGTTGAAGGGTTCCAATTGGGGCGAGCAGCTGGTCTCCCGCGACCTCGTCGCCAACCCGCTCCCGCACCTCACGCTCGACGCATATGCCGACACCAGCGTGATCGACGAGTTTCTTGCTGCGGACGTCGTCGTGATCGGCGCGCCAATGTATAATTTCAGCGTCCCCAGCCAACTCAAGGCGTGGATCGACCGCATCGCCGTCGCCGGCAAGACCTTTCATTACACCGCCAACGGCCCGGAAGGGCTGGTCAAGGACAAGCGGGTAATCATCGCCCTGGCCCGCGGCAATTTCTACGGCGAAGGCGCTCCGGCTGCGCCGCTCGAACATCTTGAGACCTATTTGCGCGGCCTGTTCAATTTCATCGGCGTCGAACCGGAGTTCGTGTCCGCGGACGGCCTTGGAATCAGCCCCGAGCATCGCGAAGCCTCGCTGAAGCAGGCGCAAGACCAGGTCTTCCTGCTCGCCGCCTGACCCATCCCCAGCGTGCCGGCCACAGCCTCCCCGGCCGGCACCACCCAAGTGCCCCGGCTTCTCGCACCCCTCGGGGAGCCGGGGCGCTCACTCCCAGATTTGGAGAATATAAATGGTTAGCCTCACTCCCGTCTTCACCAACGACCGCGAACTGTCGCAGTCGAAATCGTCGAGCGACAGGCTTGCGATCGCCGGCAGGGTCATGATCGCCGCCATCTTCATCCTGTCCGGCGCCAGCAAGCTGGCCGACCCGGCCGGTACGATTGGCTACATTGCTTCGGCCGGCCTGCCGCTGCCTCAGCTGGCCTTCGCCGGCGCGGCAACGATCGAGCTGCTCGGCGGCCTGGCGCTGGTGCTCGGCTACCGCACCCGCCTCGTTGCGCTGGCGCTGGCCATATTCTCGATCCTGGCCGCACTCAGCTTCCACTCGGCGCTGGCCGACCAGAACCAGTTCATCCATTTCTTCAAGAATATCGCCATGGCCGGCGGCTTGCTGCAGGTCGTCGCATTCGGCGGCGGCCGGTTCAGCCTCGACGCCCGCCGGGGCTGACCGAAATCGATCCTTGCCCCTCCCGACTCCGGGAGGGGTGGCGATCAGGCAGACAGCAAGCGGATCGGGTTTTCGATATAGCTCTTCAGCGTCTGCATGAAGCTCGCCGCGTCCCAGCCGTCGACCACGCGGTGGTCGCAGCTCAGCGACAGGTTCATCAGCTTCCGCGCTTCCATCTCGCCGTCGATAATCACCGGCATCTCACGAACCTTGTTGACCGCGATGATCGCCACTTCCGGCCGGTTGATGACCGGAGTCGAGGTGACCCCACCCATCGGGCCGAGGCTCGACAGGGTGATCGACGAGCCCGAAAGCTCCTCACGCGTCGCCTTTCCGGTGCGAGCCGCGTCGGCAAGGCGGCCAATCTCCGACGCCAGCTGCCATATGCTCTTGGCTTGGGCGTCGCGGATCACAGCGACCATCAGGCCGTTCGGAGTCTGGGTCGCCATGCCAAGATTCAGTGCTCCATGGCGGGTTATGACGCCGGCATCATCGTCGAAGGTGGCGTTGAGCATCGGCCATTCGGGCAGCGCCTTGCCCATGGCGGTGATCAGGAAGGGCAGCAGGGTCAGCTTCGGGTTCGAACCGCGGTCGCGGTTCATCATCGCCCTGGTGTCTTCAAGGTCGGTGACGTCAAACTCTTCGACCAAAGTGAAGTGCGGGATGCGGCGTTTCGCCTCCTGCATATTCTCGGCGATCTTGCGGCGGAGGCCGACCACCTTGATCGTCTCGTCGGCGCGCGGAGCCGCGCCCCGGCCGGAAACGCTGCCGCCGTTGTATAGCAGGTAGGCGTCGAGGTCGGCGTGGCGGATGCGGTCGCTGCTGGTCTTCACCTGGCCAAGGTCGATGCCAAGGTCGCGGGCGCGTTGGCGAACTGCGGGGGAAGCAAGCACCTTGGCGCCATGCGACGCGACGACCTCGGGTTCGGGCCTCGGCTCCGCCTTGGGCGCGGGGACTGGCGCCGGCGCCGGCGCCGGCTCGGGCGCGACCGTCATGGTCGGGATCGCCTCTTCCTGTTCCTTGGTCGGCGCTTCGGCGCCATCGGCCATGGGCTGTTCCGCCTCGCTTGCCGCGGCGGGTTCGGCCTTTGCGGCAGGAGCGCCGCCCTCCGTTTCGATCTCGACCAGCACGGAGCCGATCGCGATCTGGTCGCCGACCTCGCCGGCCAGCGACTTCACCACGCCCGCGACCGGGCTTTCCATCTCGACCGTCGCCTTGTCGGTCATCATGTCGGCCAGCTGTTGGTCTTCCTCGACCTTGTCGCCGACCTTGACGTGCCAGGCGACGATCTCGGCCTCGGCGATGCCTTCGCCAATGTCGGGGAGCTTGAACTGATAGACGCTCATGCTGCGAGGACCTTCTTCAAGGCGTTCTTCATTCGGATCGGGCCCGGGAAATAGACCCATTCATAGGCGTGCGGGTAGGGCGTGTCCCAGCCGGCGACGCGCTCGACCGGCGCTTCCAGATGATAGAAGCAGCGCTCCTGTACCAGGGTGGCGAGTTCGGCGCCGAACCCGCTGGTCTTGGTCGCTTCCTGGACCACCAGGCAGCGCCCGGTTTTCTTGACGCTCTCCTCGATCGTCTCGATGTCGAGCGGGATGAGGGTGCGAAGGTCGATCACCTCGGCATCCACACCATTATCCTCGACTGCGGCGAGGGCCACATGGACCATCGTGCCGTAGGTCAGCACGGTCAGCTCCTCACCTTCGCGCACCACCTTGGCCTTGCCCAGCGGGACTGAATAATGGCCGTCGGGCACTTCGGAGAGCTCATGCTTCGACCAGGGCTTGACCGGCCGGTCGTGGTGGCCGTCGAACGGGCCGTTGTAGATGCGCTTGGGCTCGAAGAAGATTACCGGGTCCGGATCCTCGATCGCCGAAATCAGCAGCCCCTTGGCGTCATAGGGGTTGGACGGAATGACCACCTTCAGGCCCGCGCAATGGGTGAACAGCGCCTCGGGGCTCTGGCTGTGCGTCTGGCCGCCGAAGATGCCGCCGCCATAGGGGGTGCGGATGACCATCGGCATGGTCCATTCGCCGGCCGTGCGATAGCGGATTCGGGCGACCTCGCTGACGATCTGGTCGTAGCCGGGGTAGATATAGTCGGCGAACTGGATCTCGATCACCGGCTTCAGGCCATAGGTGGCCATGCCGACTGCGGTCCCGACGATCCCGCCCTCGCTGATCGGCGCGTCGAACACGCGGGTCTTGCCGAATTCCTTCTGCAGGCCGGCCGTCGCCCGGAACACGCCGCCGAAATAGCCGATGTCCTCGCCATAGACGACGATATCCTCGTCGCGCGCCATCATCACCCGGTGCGCGTCGTTGATCGCCTCGATCATGTTGCGGGTCTTGGTTGCGGCCTGGGTCATTTCGGTTCGTGCCCCAGGAACTCGCGGGCTTCGTCCAGCGCCTGGTCGCGCTGCTCGGCCAGGTGCCATGGCGTCTCCGAATAGACGTCCTCGAACATCGACGGGATATTGTCGAAACCCTGCTGGGGAAGGGTGCCCATCGCCTCGGCTTCCTTCTGCGCGGCGCGCACCGTCGCATCGAGTTCTTTGTCGAGCGCGGCATCACGCTCATCGTCCCATTCGCCGAGCGCGGCCAGGTGCGCCTTCAGCCGCGCGATCGGGTCGCCCAGCGGCCATTCCTCGGCCTCGCCCTTCGCCCGGTATCCGGTCGGGTCGTCGGAGGTCGAATGGCCCTCGGCGCGATAGGTGAAGAACTCGATCAGGGTCGGGCCCCTGTTGGTCCGCGCCCGTTCGCTCGCCCATTTGACAGCCGCATAGACCGCCAGCGCGTCATTGCCGTCGACGCGAAGGCCCGCCATGCCATAGCCGATCGCGCGGCTGGCAAAGGTCGCCTGCTCGGCCCCGGCAATGCCCGAGAAGCTCGAAATCGCCCACTGGTTGTTGACCACCGCCAGGATCACCGGCGCCTGGTAGACCGATGCAAAGGTCATCGCCGAGTGGAAGTCGCCCTCGGCCGTGGCGCCGTCGCCGATCCAGCCCATGCAGATCCGGCTGTCGCCCTTGATCGCGGATGCCATCGCCCAGCCGACCGCCTGCGGATATTGGGTGCCGAGGTTGCCCGAGATCGAGAAGAAGCCGTGCTTCTTGTCCGAATACATGATCGGCAGCTGCCGCCCATGCAGCGGGTCGCCGGCGTTCGAGTAAATTTGGCACATCATCGTCTTCAGCGGGTAGCCGCGCGCGACGAGCAGACCCTGCTGGCGATAGGTCGGGAAGTGCATGTCCTCCGGGTCCATCGCCGTCGCGGTCGCCACCGCGATCGCCTCTTCCCCGGTGCACTTCATGTAGAAGCTGGTCTTGCCCTGGCGTTGGGCGCGGTACATTCGGTCGTCGAAGACGCGGACCGTTTTCATGTCCTTCAGCATCTTGCGGAGCGTATCGGCGTCGAGCTTGGGGTCCCAAGGTCCGACCGCCTTGCCCTTCTCGTCGAGCACCCGGACCAGGTGAGTGCAGAGCGGGAAAGTCTCCTCGGCCGCGGCCGCGACGTCGGGGCGCGGCGCGTCGCCGGCCGCGGGCACCTTGATCGACGAGAAATCGGGCGTGTCGCCTGGCCGGAACGGCGGCTCGGGCACATGGAGCGCCAGCGCCGGCCGGTTGGGGCGTGAAGATACCTTGTCCATCGCGCGTCCGCTTAGTGCGGTGCGCGCCTTGGGGCAACTGTAGCGGTCAACCGGCACATCGCTTTACGCAAACGGCAAAGCCTAATCCTCGTGCGGCACGCCCATCGTCGCCCCGGCCGTAAATGCCCCGCCGGCCTGCTCGCTGAACCAGAATGGCTTGAAGCCGCCGGTGCCGCCCGCGATGATCTGGAGGTTGCTGTCGAACAGCCGGCCGCCGGCCATGGTCATCGCGACATGGTCGGAGTTGCGGATATTCTCGAGCGGATTGTCGTCGAGCACGACGAGGTCGGCCAGCTTGCCGGGCTCGATGCTGCCCAGTTCGCGGTCAAGGCCGAGTGCGCGGGCCGGGTTGATGGTGCCGGTCTTCAGCGCCTCGAAATTGCTCATCCCGCCGATTGCAAACATCCACATGTCCCAGTGGGCGCCCAGCCCCTCGCGCTGGCCGTGCGCGCCGATCGACACCGGAACGCCGAGGTCGCTGACCTGCTTGGCCTGCTTCGACACGCTGATGACATTATCCTCTTCCGGCGGGTTCATCATCGGCCGGCGCGACCGGGCATCGATCAGCGGCCGCGGAGTCCATTTGGCCAGGATCGGCTCCGCCCAGACATTGGTGTGCTGGTACCAGTAATTCTCGCCGAACGGCCCGCCGTAGGCGACGATCAAGGTCGGCGTCCACGCGGTGCCTGAGCCTTTCCAATATTGCAGCACATCGTCGTAGATGTTCTGCACCGGCAGCGAATGCTCGATCGTCGTATGCCCGTCGGCGATCATCGTCATGTTCATCTCGAACAATGAGCCGCCTTCCGGCACCACTTCCATGCCGAGCTGGCGGGCCGCCTCGATGATCATCTGCCGCTGTTCGCGCCGCGGCTGGTTATAGCTCTTGACCGACCAGGCGCCCGAAGCCTGCAGGCGCCTAAGGTGCGACAGCGCATCGTCGAGGCTGTTGATCTCGACCGTGAACGGCGTGGTCGCGCCGTAGAGGATCGTACCGGTCGAGAAGATGCGCGGCCCGAGGATCTTGCCGGCCTTCTGATACTCCGACGCGGCGAAAATCTCGAACGTGTCGTTCGACGGGTCGTGGACCGTGGTCACCCCATAACCCAGCGCCGCGGCGTGGAACCAATTCTGCTTCGGAATGATCTGGTCGCTGCCCATTGAGCCGTGCCAGTGGGCGTCGATCAGTCCAGGAATGATCGTCTTGCCGCTGACGTCGATCGTCCGCGTGCCGGCCGGATAAGTGATGCTTGCGGTCGGCCCGACAGCGACGATCCGGTCGCCCTCGACCAGCACCGTGCCGTTCTCGATGACCTCGTCGCCCTTCATCGTGACGATGCGGGCGCCGGTCAGCGCAATGCTGCCGGTCGGACGGACCTGGTTGGCGGTCACGCCCAGCTGGGCCACCAGCGGCGCGGCGCCCAGCTTGCCGCCGGCGAAGGCGCCCGGCGTGCCGAGGTTGAGGCCGTAGAGGTTCGGTCCCTGGCTCCAGAACAGGCTGCGGCCGTCGCCCGACCAATGGATCCAGTCGCCGGCATCGGCGCTGACCTTCGACATCGGCAAGGCCTTGCTGTCCGGCGCGATCTCGATCGACCGGCCTGACCGGGTGAAGGGCATGACATAGGCCTGGTAGCGCTCGGTCCAGGCGACGAACTGCTCGTCCGGCGACAGCGCGAACCGCGCCGCGTTCTGGGAGATGAGGTGCGTGACTTCCTCGGTCCCCTGGACCGATACCGACTTCAGGAGCCGCTTGTCCTCGTCGCCGGCGGCGATGAAGAACACCCGGTCGCTGGTCGCACCGAACATCGGCTGCGTACCGCTCTTGGTCACCCGCTTGGGCGTCCCGCCCTTGGTCGGCACGACATAGATGCCGGGGTCCTTGCCGTAGAGCGGCGTGGTCAAGAACCCGTCGCTGGTCTTGCGATAGGCGATCAGGCTGCCGTCGGGCGAAAAGGCGGGCTCGAGATAGTGACCGGGCTCGGGCGTAACGGTTCGCCCGTCGCCGCCATTGACGCCGACCACCTTGATCCTTGCCGCCGTGTCATCGTCCCAGGCGACGTAGGCGATTTGCCGCCCGTCGCGGGAGAAGGCCGGATAGCTTTCGAAATCGCTGCCGCGGGTCAGCCGCTTCGGCGCGCTGCCGTCGCCGTTGGCGACCCACAAATTACCGAGCGCTTCATAGACGATGTGCGTCCCGTCCGGGCTCTTGGTCGCGAAGCGCACCATCTTGGTCTTGAAGCTGGCCGGCGCGACCTCTTTCTCCTGCCGCCCCGCATCCTCGACGAAGCGGGTGCCGGCGACGTGGAAGGGGATGTCGCTGACCGCCTGCGAAGCGACGTCGACGCGGTGGATTCCGCCCTTTGCCCAGAAGACGATCGACTTGCTGTCGGGCGTCCAGCTCATTCCCGGGTAGACGCCCTGGACCGCCCAGGTCTCCTGCATGTCGCGGTCGAGGATGTCGGTCAGCGGGGTGATGCGGCCGGACTTCAAATCCATCAGCATCAGCGTTGATTTGTACCGGACCCGGCGGATGAAGGCCAAGCTCTTGCCGTCGGGCGACGGGGTGGGGCGGATCGCGCCGCCCGGGCCGTCGACATAAGTCTCGATATCGCCGGTCTGCCGGTCGAGGCGCTGGATCACATAGATTTGCCCGTTGACGTCCCGCGAATATTGGAAGGTGTCGCCGGGCGTCGCGTCGTCGGAGAAATAGAGGTAGCGGCCGTCGGGCGAGAAGGTCGGCTCATTGGTATCCTTCTGCTTGGTGCGGGCCTTGGTCATCTGCACGCCGCCGCCCTTGTCGGCGCCGCTGCGATGATAGAGCCACATCTCGCCCGAACCCAGTGACCGCGCCGAGGTGAAATGCTTGCGCGCGACGATGAAATTGCCGTCCGGAGTCCAGTCGGCTTGGTTTAGGAGCCGGAAGTCTTCCTTGGTGATTTGGCGCGGGCTCGAGCCGTCGCGGCGGATCGTCCAGATATTGTCGCCGCCGCCCCGGTCGGAGGTGAAGGCGATCTCCTGCCCGTCCGGCGAATAGCGCGGCTGCATGTCCCAGGCGTTGCCGCTGGTCAGCGCCCGCGCCTCGCCGCCTTCGATCGGGATGACGTAGAGATCGCCAAGCAGGTCGAACGCGACCTCACGGCCATCAGGCGACACGTCGAGGCTGAGCCAGGTGCCGGTCCGCGTGTCGATCTGCGCATCATGGCCCGGCCCGTGGCGGGCGTTGACGTCCCACTTGGCCGGCCTCGCGCCCGTGGTGCCTGGCGCGGCGGCGATGTCCTTGGGTTTTTCCTGGGTCATCGGCTGCGCTTGGCCGGGCTGGGGCGGGGGCGGAGCTACCGGCGGAACCGGCTGGGAAAGAGCGGCGCTGGCGGCGAACAGCGAGCAGCCGGCGAGGAAGTTGAAACGACGCATGAAATCCCCCTGGAACGGAATCGCGCGGGAGATTGGCGGCGCGCGCTTATGATGACAATCTCATGTCACCGCCGTTCGTCGAATTGACGCCGAATTAGCGAAAAGGCTAGGGCGCGGCCCATGTCAGAGACAGAAAAGCCCGAGACCGAAGCCGCCGAGGCCAAAAAGCCGCTGCCCGACCGCCTGTCGCTCGACCCGCGCAGCGATTATTTCGACGAGGAAGTGCTGCGCCACGGCGTCGGCATTCGCTTCAACGGCAATGAGAAGACCAACGTCGAGGAATATTGCATCTCGGAAGGCTGGATAAAGGTCGCCGCCGGCCGCAGCCGCGACCGCTACGGCAATCCGATGACGCTGACGCTAAAGGGCAAGGTCGAACCCTATTATGAGGGCGACGCTACCGAATAGGGCTTAAGCGGCCTCGCCCCGGTTGCGGCGGCGGTCCCACAATTTTTTCGCGCCCCAGCCTGCGGCGGCGACCAGCACCAGCGGTCCAAGCCCGCGCCTGGCGACGGCCGGCACCGCGGCTCCGATCAGGCCGCCGGTCAACTTCCGGTTGGGCCCGGCGATCTTCTCGCCGACAAAGGCGCCCAGCAATTTTCCAAACATGTGCGTTTCTCCAATTCGCCGTATCAGCGCGCCAGCCGCCTCGGCGTTCCATTGGAGGGGTTAGGCGGCGCGCAACTGCGACAGGAAAGTGTCGGTGGCCGACCTCAGGCCCTGGGCAATCTTGGTCAGCCCGGCGGCCGAGGCATGGACTTCGTCCGACAGCTTGACCGCTTCGCCCGCGGCCCTGGCGACTTCGCTGATCCGCTTTGAAATCTGGTCGGCGCCGGCGGCGCTGTCGACCGCGCCCTGCTCGATCAGCGAGGCGACATTGCTTTGGTCGCCGATCGCGCCGCGCATCTTCTCGGCGGCGGTGGCCAGTTCTCCCATCGCCCGCGACACTTGGCCGATCACGTCTTCCGCCTCGGCCGCGCCGCTGTCGATGTCGGACACCAGCTGGTTGATCTGGCCGCTTGCCTCATGCGCCTTGTTGGCCAGCGCCTTCACTTCTGCAGCAACCACCCCGAACCCGCGGCCCGCTTCGCCCGCCCGTGCGGATTCGATGGTCGCATTGAGCGCCAGCATGTTGGTCTGGGAAGCGACGCCCTGGATCAGGCCGACGAACGTCTCGATGTTCTGGGTTCGCTCGGCGAGCATGCGGATGGCTTCCTCGCCGGTGCGCGAGGCGCCGCGCGCGGCTTCGCCCAGCTCGGCCTGCTGCGCGGCATTGGCGGCGATGCTGAGGATTGATTTGGAAAGGTCGCTAACGCCGGCGGAAACGCGCAGCGCATTCTGCGAGGCGCTTTCCGCATCGCGCGCCGCCTCGGCCGACTGCTCGCCGGCATTGTGCGCGAAGCGGTGCATGTTGCTCGCCGCCTGGGCCATTTGTTCGGAAGCGGCGGCAACCGACTGGACGATGTTGGCGATCGAACTCTCGAACGCTTCGGCCAGCGCCATCAGCTCGCCGCGGCGCGCATCGGCCATGCCGCGGCGCTCCATCTCAAGGCGCTTCTCGCGCTCCGCCTCAACCTCTTGTTGCGCCGCCCTGACCTGCGCCAGCGCCTGCTGTGCCGATGCCGCCAGCCCCTCGCTGGTCGAGCGGGCTTCGGACTGTTCGACGAACAGCTTGCCCATATGGACCATCATCGGGCCGAGCACGCCCAAAACCATCGCCAATCCCAGCGCATGGAACATGACTCGCAAAAATTCTCCGCTGCCGAAGAATACCCATTCCGGGGCGAAGATGCTGAACAGCAATTGGTGAGCGACCGTAACGGCGACCGCGACTGCAATCGGCCGCCATTCGCAGACCAGGGTTAGCGTCGCCAGCCCGACGAAGAAGAACATATGGGCTTCCAGCTGCCAGGGATGGCCCTGCAGCATGAACAGCAGCAGCGCGGGGTGGACCGCGGCCATGATCCCGAACGCCGTTCCGGCAGCCGCGTCATATCGCTCGCGGAGCGCATAATAGGTCGGGACGAGGTTGGCGGCGGCGGACAATGCCACCGGGATAAGCTTGTTGCTGAAGTCGAACAGGAGGGAGATGAGCAGGAGCGCCATGGTCGACGTCCAGCCCAGCATCGTCAGGATCAATACGCCCCGAACCCTCAGCCTGATCAGCTCGTCCATTCCCCACCCTTCCAAATCGGGGCAAATGCGCATTGCCCCGAGCGGCGCCTTGACCGGTAGATCCAGCCGCGCCGGCGTCCGCCCCTGCTAGCGCAAAATGGTAAATGGCGGCTTAAGCTCCCCGGATTCCGGCCATTCCAACCGGGGGTTGCCCGTCAGACCGGCGCGATTGGCCAATCCTCCCAACTGATGGTGGGAATTTCCGCCAACTTGCTGCCGGATGAACGTCATCCGCGAAGTTTTTCCCGGAAATCTCCAATTGGCACGACCCTTGTAAAGGAAGTGGCAGGACCAACGGGCCAAGGCCCCGAAGTCCGAAAAGGGAGATTGAAAATGTCTGGTTCGAAATTTCAAAGCCACCTGATCGCGGTCTTCGCGTCGTTGCTGATGAGCACGATCGCGGTTGGCGCCGCGGTTGCCCCGGCCCAGGTTTCGGCCGCTCCAGTGGAAGTTGTTACCTATGCATGACTTGGAACCGATCGTGGCCCAGCCGGCCGTCCGCATTCCGCGGCAGACGGAAGACAGGACTGAAGCGACCATCAGCTTCGCGCCCTTGAGCGGCATCCTGTCGGGCCCGATCTTCACCCGTACCCGGGACATCATCGCGGCGAACATGACGGAACTGCTCGACCGGTCGGAAGACCCGGCCCGCATGATCCGCGTGATCATCAACGAGATGGAAGAGACTCTGGTCGAGGTGCGCGCCACCGCCGCCCGCTCGATCGCCGACATCAAGGAAATGCGCCGCGCCTGCAACCGGCTCGACGACCTGCAATATGGCTGGACCGAGAAGGCCGAGCTGGCGCTGGAGAAGGGCCGCGAGGACCTGGCCCGCGCCGCGCTGGGCGAGAAGCAGAAGGCGGCCGAGATGGCCGAGAGCCTTCACGGCGAGATCAGCCAGATCGAGCAGGTGCTGCGCGGCTACGAGGCCGACATCCAGCGGCTCCAGGCCAAGCTGGCCGAGGCCCGCGCCCGGCAGAACGCCATTGCCTCCCGCCTGGAGAGCGCGATCACCCGCGCCCGCACCCGGGAAGTGCTTCACGGCAACCGCACCGAGGAAGCGTTCGCCAAGTTCGAACTGCTCGAGCGCCGCGCCGATTTCGCCGAGGGACGCGCCGATGCGCTGGCGCTGGCCGGGCCGAAGAGCCTCGAGGAAGAAATTGCCGAGCTGAAGGCCGCTGAGACGGTCGATGCGGAGCTGGAAGCCATGAAAGCCGCTTTGGCGGCCAAGAACTGACCGGAAGGGAAAAAGGGAAATGTCAGACCGTTATTCGCTCAATCGCCGTGACAAGAAGCTAGCTGGCGTTTGCTCGACCCTGGGCGATGTGTTCAACATCGACCCGACTTTCCTCCGGATCGGTTTCGCCGCCGCGGCGCTGCTGATCAGCTGGAAGCTGGCCCTGATCGCCTATGTCGGCGCCGGCATCTACCTGCATATGCAAAAGAACAAGGCGCTGCGCGGTCAGGACCGGCCGTCCGAATTCGACCGGATGGCCGACATCGGCCGCCGCCGCACTTCGGTTCACCAATTGCGTACCGAGCTCGACACTAACGACCGCCGGATGATGGCCATCGATCATCACTTGAACAGCCAGAACGACGAGCTGGCGCGCGAGATCGAGGCTCTGAGGGAGGAGAAGTAATGGAACCGCTATCGATTGCGTTGATCGGCGCCAGCGTCCTCTTCGTGACCGCTCTGGCCTGCGTCGCCGGCCTTAAGGGATGGCAGTCCTGGCTCGATTACAAGCGGCTCGAGCTCGCCAGCCAGACCGGCGATCACGGGCTCCCGCCCGCCACCGGCCGGATCGAGCTGGCCGACCTGAGGGAACGGGTCCGCAAGCTGGAACAGATCGCCAGCGGCATCGACCTGTAAGAATAGCGGGACCACCTGACCCTAGCCCGGTCCCGGACATGGGCGGCCTGCGCTGATTCCCCGCAGGCCGCCCATTTTTTTGACCGGTCAGTTGTAATCTATCGGGAGCTCGGTGAGCCGCTTCGCGCCGAATACCGCGGCCAGCGCCTCGTAGCGCGCCGCCAGCTCGGCATGGGCCGCGGCAACGCGCCAATCGATCGCCTCGCGGCTGAGCGCCTGCTCGTCCCGCTCGCGGCCGGCGAAATATTGTCCGTCGATTGGCGTTGTCACCATATCCGCAGAAACGCGGCATTTTCATCCTTGTTCCTGCGACCTTCGTCGAAACGTACCGCCGTTCATCTACTTTTACGTGGCAAGGTCCAGTTCACGAGCGCTAGCGTAACGCGGTCTACATAAAGGGGAGGAGGCGGCTTGCTGGCGTCTCGCAACATACTGCTCATAGCAATGGCGCTGACGATGTCGGCCATGGCTGGCGACGCCGGCTTCGCCGCCCAGGCCTCGAAGATACCAAAGCCTCAGATCGTTCCCCCAAATCAATTGCCGCCGCTGCCGCCGGCGGTGATCGACAACGGGCTGCTGATCGGCGGCGAGGATATCAACGCCAAGAAAGACAATACGCGGATGACCGTGGAGGTCCACGTCAATGGCCGCGGCCCTTACCAGTTCCTGGTCGACAGCGGCGCCGACACCTCGGTAGTCGGCCTCAGGATTGCCGCCGACCTGCAGCTGCCGCTGGGCACGCCGACCGTGCTTCACGGCACCACCGCCAGCGCAGTCGTCGGGCGCGTGCTGGTCGACGAGCTGCAGCTCGGCAGCAGCAGGATCCATAATCTTGAAGTGCCCGCCTTGAAGGAAGCCGACCTTGGCGGCGCAGGCATGATCGGCATCGACGCGCTGGTCGAGCAGCGGCTGATGATGGATTTCGAAAAACGCATCATCAAGGCCGAGGACGCGCGTCAGCCCGCGCGGATGATGGACGGCGAGATTGTGGTGACGGCCCGCCGCCGTCGCGGCCAGCTGATCCTGACCCAGGTCAGCGCTGCCGGCTATCCGGTCGAGGCGGTGATCGACACCGGATCGGAAATCACGATCGGCAACCTCGCGCTGCGCGACAAGCTGATCAAACATAATCGGCGGAGCTTCGTGAAGGTCACCGTGGTCGGAGTCACCGGCGTGCCGCTCGACCTGCAGCTGGCCCGCGTCGGCGAGCTCCGGGTTGGAACGGTGACCCTGCGCGACGTGCTGATCGCATTCGCCGACGTGCCGCCCTTCACCGTCTTCGGCCTCGACAAGCAGCCGTCCCTGCTGCTCGGCACCGACCTGCTGGACACGTTCCGGCGAGTGTCGCTCGACTTCCGCTCGCGCAAGGTCCGCTTTCAGCTGAGGCGCTGCGGAACGAGCGGGATCCTGATCAGCACCGGCGAAACGCCGTCGTTCGGCCGGATCATTTCCGGCGACGACGGATCGGTCTGCCGGCGATAGCGCGCGCACGACAGGCCGCCACGCGTCGGCGGGCGGCCTGCCATTGCTTCAATTGGAGTTCGATTTAGGCGTCTTCGGTCAAGGCCTCCGGCAGGCCGGCGTCGGCATCGACCGGTTCGGCTTCGCCTGCTGCGACTTCGCGTTCGCGCTTGTCGAAAAAGGCAGCACGCTGGAGCCGCTTCTTCAACGACAGCGAGGGGTTGTCGGGGGTCGGGCCGCGCATCGCGCGGTCGACGTGGGACTCGGTGGAGCCCTTCTCTGCAATGTTCATGTGCATGTTCATCATGCCCTACCAACGGCTTTCGGGGCCGGTCGGGTGCACGTTTTCGCCAGTTTGTGAGTCGTCGGCGACCAAACGTTCTGGAGCGTCAACGAAGCCCATCGTCAGCTTGACCGGCGTCAAGGAGATCGGCGCTCGCCGGCATCCAGCCTGTGACACCCCGGCAGCGGACGGTCATTGGCGACAAAGGCAGCAAAATTGCCGTCCAGATAAAGCGTGGCGTCGTCAGTGGCGTATTTGATGGCAAGGGAAGACCGGCGTCTTGGCAGGCGATATTCGCCATCGCTGAAACGGACGATCGCCATCTGGTCAGAAGTGCTCAGGGTGAAGACGGAATTATCGAGGCACAGGTAGGTGGAGAATTCGACCGGATTGGTCAGCGCAACGGCTAGTGCGGTCAGCCAGACCTTCACGCCCACTCCCCTACGCATTCATTAACAACGCATTTATTTGCCTTACATCAATTATTTATTAATGAAAATGCCGGAGACCACTGCACCGTCGGCGGAGAATCCGAACCAGGTCCATGCTTTCCCGACCGGTCATTTGCCGGCAGCATCGCGGGCCCAAGGGACGACCCATGACCGGCTTGGAAAACGGACGCTAAAGTGCTCGTCTGGACCAATGCGTTCCAAGAAGGGGCCAGCCATGGGCGTACCACTCAATCGAGTTGTCCAGCTAACCGAATATGGCGGTCCGGAATGCCTTCGGATCCTGGATCAGCCGAGAGCGTCCGCGGGTATCGGCGAGGTACTTGTGCGGGTCCTGGCTTCGAGCATCAATTACACAGACACTCTGATTAGGCGACACCTCTACCCCCAGACAGCCGCGTACCAAGTCCCATTCGTGATGGGCTACGACGTTGTTGGAGAAATCGATGAAATCGGTCCGGGGGTTAGCGGTTTCGAAATCGGTGACCGAGTTGCCGATATGACGGTGACCGGATCCAACGCCACCTATCGCTTGCTGAAGGCGAAAGATCTGACGCGAGTGCCGGGCGATGTCGATCCGGCTGAGGCAGCGACGCTGATCCTTAGCTGGACCACCGCATACCAGATGCTGCACCGGTCGGCCCGCGCCGTCAGTGGCCAGCAAGTCCTCATGCACGGTGCAGGAGGAGCTGTCGGCCAGGCGCTGCTGTCGCTCGCCAAGCTCGCGGAAATTGAAGCGTGGGGAGGAGTTCACGCCAAGTATGCAGCACTGATCCGCGAACTCGGTGCCCATCCGATCGATTATGACCGGGAAGACTTTACGCGCGTCCTGCCCGCCGGTTTCGATGTGATTTTCGACGGGATCGGTGAGAAAGCCTATCGCCGCTCCTTCGCCGCGCTCAAACCCGGCGGGCTTCTGGTCGCCATTGGATATTCGGCCGGTGCTGAGGCAAGGCAGGGATTGATGCACACTCTTGCGAGTATCGCTCGACTGTATCTGTGGGGCCTGATGCCTATGGGCAAGCGCACCCATTTCTACTCGATCAACGTCATGCGCGCTCGGCATCCCGAATGGTTCAAGCATGACCTCGCGTATTTGCTGGAATTGTTAAGGGAGGGCCGCATTAGACCAAAAGTGGCCGAGCGCATTTCCTTTGACCAAGTGCCCGACGCACATCGCCAGCTCGAGGCTGGCGGACTGGAAGGCAAGATCGTGCTGTGCCCAGGCTAACGGCCACAGCCCGCTTTGGGTCGATTGTGGCCATCAGCATTTGCGCCTCATCCACTCGTTGAAGGTTGCGACCGCCTCTTGCTCTCTGGTCAGCAGCGCTCTCTTCCGCCCAACACCCCAGCGATAACCTCCGACCGCCCCGTCGCTTCGGATCACCCGGTGGCACGGGATAAGAATGGCGACCTGGTTGTCGGCGCACGCTTCCGCAACCTGCTGTGCGGGCGACCGGTAGGGTGAATTTTTGTTCGGGAAGCTCATTGGTATCTCCATCGGTTGCGCCAATGTTGGCTCGACGAAGGCCTCACGCGCTACCCACATCTTGCTGTCGAAATTCGGTCCGAACGATTTGAGGTTCGGAGTCGGCCCATAATGCCTGCAATGGGTCGAAAGCGGTCATTGGCGGCCCAATAGTCTTTCGCTGGTCCGGGAATAAACTGCCCACAAGCCGAGTCATTGGCATCGACACTTTGAAATGAAGGTCGATGCTATGTCTGGAATTGAAGAGGACCGCCGCGATTTCCTGAAATGCATGGCGTGGGCGGGAACGGGCGCGCTGTTCGCGTTCGCCGGGGGCGTCGGCAGCACGATGGGCCTCGACCAGGCCCTCGCTGCGCCGCCTCGTCGCATGGCCGCAAAGCCCTTCACGTTCGTCCAGCTGAGCGACAGCCATATCGGCTTCAACAAGCCGCCCAATGCCGACGCCCGCGCAACTTTCCGTGAGGCGATCGCGAAAGTGCAGGCGCTGCCGGTCCAACCCGATTTCATCATTCACACCGGGGACGTTTCACAGCTTTCGCGCGACGAGGAGTTCGACGACGCCGAGCAGATGTTGAAGGCGACGGGTCTTCCAGTGTTCTTCGTCCCCGGCGAGCATGACATGCTCGACCCCGACGGCGGCAAGGCCTTCCTCAATCGCTTCGGAAAGGGATCGAGGGGCGCCGGCTGGTACAGTTTCGACCATAAGGGCATCCACTTCGTCGCGATGGTCAACGTTGCCGACCTGAAGCCCGGCGGCATGGGAAATCTCGGTACGGAGCAACTCAAGTGGCTGAAGGCCGATCTGGCAGGACATTCGTCGTCGACGCCAATCGTTGTCTTTGCGCACATTCCGCTGTGGACGGTCTACGCCGAATGGGGCTGGGGCACGGATGACTCCGCCGAGGCGCTGAAGCTCCTCGCCCGCTTCGGATCGGTCACCGTCCTCAACGGGCACATCCACCAGATCACGCAAAAGGTCGAAGGACGCATCGCCTTCCATACGGCCCGCTCGACAGCCTTTCCGCAGCCCGCTCCCGGCATGGCTTCGTCGCCAGGGCCACTCAAGGTCCCGGCCGAACAGCTTCGTGACATGCTCGGAATCACCGACGCGATGTTCGTGCGCGGCCACGACCGGATTGCACTGATCGACTCCACCCTCGCCGTTTAACGCAAAGGATATTTCATGACTCGCCCATTCCGGACGCTCTCGTTTCAAGCCGCGGTGCTCGTCACAGCAGGCCTGATGATGTCTACGGTATCAGTGATGACCAGGGCAGCTCCCGCGCCCGCTTCTGCCGCCGTTCAAATCGGCAATTTCACTTTCAAGAACCCGGTCGTGACGGTGAAGCCGGGCACGACGGTCACATGGACCAACGGAGACGACATTCCTCACACGATCGTGTCAAAGGATGGCGTGTTCAAGTCTAAGGTCCTCGATACCGGCGACCGCTTCACTTTCACCTTCGCCAAGGTCGGTCAATTCGGCTATTTCTGTTCCTTGCACCCGCACATGACGGGCACCATCGTCGTCAAAGCGTGAGGCAAGGGAACTGGTCGTGAGACCGTGAAGACGCACCTCCCCCCGCTGTTCAGGGCACGCTCCCGGACCAGCGAAGGTTCGACGCCAGGGGTCCCCCGGCCCGACGCCGGTCAGGCAGACAGATTCAGGCAGCTCATCCTGCCGCACCTGGACGGGGCCTATAATCTCGCATGCTATCTGACGCGGGACCCGGTGCTCAGCCAGGACGTAGTGCAGGATTCCTTTCTGCGCGCTTTTCGTGCCTTCGCCCATTATCGCGGCGGATCGCCGCGGGCATGGCTATTCACGATCGTCCGCAATTGCTGCCGGACGGCGCAATCCGGGCAAAGCGGCATGCTCAGCCTCGTCATCAATGAGAGCAGCTTGGGCGACGACGTGGCGGCAGCGCTCGACGAGCAGGCCGACCCGTCACCGACGCCTGAGGAGGAAGTCATCCGCAAGACCGAGATCGGCCGGTTGCGCGCCGCAATCGAGGCCATGCCGGAGCCGTTTCGCGAAGCCATTGTCCTGCGTGATCTCGAGGATTTGTCTTATGCGGAGATTGCCGAAGTTACAGGGGTTCCGATCGGAACGGTCATGTCACGCCTGTCGCGGGGACGGTCCATCCTTGCCAAAGAGCTTTTGCCGCCGGCAAGGGGCGAAGACGAAGCGTCAAGGAGCGTGAAGTAATGCCGGCCTGTGCTGATCAGGAATTGCTGCTGGGCGGCCTTATCGATGGTGAACTCGATGCCGCTAATACGGCGCTGGTCGAGGCTCATGTCGCACGGTGCGACAGCTGCCGCGAAGAGCTCGAACGGATGCAGGCGGTCCGCAGCCTGCTCCGTACCGAGGGAGTCCGCCATTCGGCGCCGGATGCGTTGAAGCAGCGCATTGCGGATGCGACCGAGCTCTCGCCGAAGGCCAGCGATCGACACATCCTTCCAGGGTGGCTTGCTCCGGGCCTTGCCGGAGCGCTGGCGGCTTCGTTTGCGATGGTGTTGCTCGTTCCAGTGTCCGATCAGTCGGGAATCGACCAGCAGCTGGTTTCCAGCCATGTCCGTTCGCTACAGCCGGGTCACCTGACGGACGTGCAAACGACGAACCAGCACATTGTGAAGCCCTGGTTCAACGGCAAAATCGATTTTGCTCCCCCTGTCCCGGAACTCGCGAGTCAAGGATTTCCACTTGCCGGCGGCCGGCTCGATTCCATTGATGGAAGGACGGTTGCCGCGATCGTCTATCATCGCCGGCTCCATACGGTGAACCTGTTCGTCTGGCCGTCTAAGCCCGCGAGCGAGCGAACCTCGGTCGAGGACGGGTTTGAACTGGTCGAATGGAGTGATGGTGGCCTCAGGTTCGCGGCTGTGTCAGACATTCCCCCACGGGAATTGCACCAATTCGAGCGAGCCTTCCGAGCTCAAGTCGCGGCTAGCCAGCGTTAATCCCTGAAAGAACGCTAATGCCGGCAATGGCTCGTTAGTAGCCGTTATCGGTGGAAAACCGGACGTTGGAAGTCGGGTTCCGGCGCCGAGGCGACGGAGTATCCAAATTCGTCGCCCGGGACCTCCCGCTTCAAGCGTTCCGGATCTCTGCAAGTCCGAACCGGTCAACGCCCAGCTTCGGTTCCGCGAAACGGTAGCCTTTGGGCCACGGGCGCAATGCCCGATCTCTGTGATCGATAAAATCGTTCATGCTGAACTAATTAATCGAAATCGTGGTAATTAGGCCAACCGGCCGCTGGACGTCGTTCCCACGCTTTTTGCCACGTTTGCTTCCACGATCACTCGCCAATGCGGAGCTCGGGTGATCGAGCTTCCGACATGTGATCCCCTGTTCAATAAAATAATTAGACAAGGAGATGATCGTGGACGGATCTCGTATCAAGTCTATGCAAGTAACGTGGCTATAGATTTACTTAAGAATTAAACAACTGAATTCAATATTCTCATGGAAAGTTCTTACAAATGAGCATTTTTGGCAAATTTCTATCGAACCAGCATCGTCTATTATTTACAGGTGACGATGCCAATAACGATATCACCATCAGCCGCGATTTGGGCGGTCATTTGTTCTCCAATGGCAATCCGATCGACGGCGACCCAACCGTGGCCGACACCGACTTGATCCACGTCAACGCGGGCGATGGCGACGACGTCATCACGCTCGACGAAACGAACGGTCCGCTGCCGGCCGCACAGCTGTTCGGCGGGGACGGGAACGATACGCTGACCGGCGGCAGCGGCAATGACGAGCTCTCCGGCCAGGACGGTAATGATTCATTGTCCGGGCGCGCCGGCGATGATTCGCTTTCCGGCGGTTCAGGCAATGACTTCATTGCCGGTGGCGCAGGCAACGACTTGCTGGTTGGGGGAGCTGGCAACGACTTCCTCGACGGCGACCAAGGCGCCGACGTCGGTCTTCTTGGCGCTGGTGACGACGTCTTCCGTTGGGACCAGGGCGACGGCAGCGACCGTGTCGACGGCGGAAGCGGCTTCGACGAAATGCTGTTCAACGGCTTCGGCGTCGGGGAGCAGTTCACCCTTTCGGCGAGCGGTGACCATACATTGTTCACCCGTGTCCAAGGCAACATCGTAATGGACCTCACCGACATCGAGAAGGTGACCGTCAACGCTCTCGGCGGTGCCGACACGATCAACATCAACGATCCTACCGGAACCGGCGTCACCGACATCGACATCAACCTCGGGATCAATGGTGTTGGCGACAACGCGTCCGACACCATCAACATCAACGATGACGACATTCTTAGCGTCATCGACAACGGCAATGGCAATCTGACTATCCTCGGAGTGTCCGGCGCCACCGTGCACATCTCGGGGTTCGAGACTGCGAACGATCACCTGGTCATCGACGGCCAGCCGTTCGTCTTCTGAGTTCGATCAACTTGAGGGCCGCTCGCCAGCGGGCGGCCCTTTTTTAGACACGCCTTGCCAGCGAACGGCCGGGGCAGTGGAGGCCACTTCCTTGAAAAACCTCGCCAACTCCGACGGCCTACCTTTCCTTTCCACAAGATTGGCTGGGACTCGAGTCTCCAGGGCAGGCGCGCATAGTGGTCTGCGCGGTGCATTAGACGCATGCCGGTCCCATCTGCTCGGCGTTGGGATCTTCAGCGGCCTGCTGAACCTGCTGTTCATCGTGCCAATGCTCTACATGCTGCAGGTCTACGACCGCGTCGTTCCGACCCGCGGATCCGGCACTCTGTTGATTTTGACGGCGGTCCTGCTGGCCGGCTTGGCGACCCTTGCCGCGCTGGACTGGGCCCGTTCTCGTCTCCTGGTCCGAGCGAGCCTCCGGCTGGAGCACGAGCTCGCCGGTCCGCTGCTCGGCGCGACGCTGGCCAAGGTTGACCGGCCGATGGAGGCCATCGTGCGCCAACCGATGCGCGATTTTGACACGCTTCGGCAGGCGCTGACCGGCCCCGCGCTGCTCGCTATCTGCGACGCACCCTGGGCTCCGATCTACATAATCATCAGCACGATCATCCACCCCGCGCTTGGGCTTTTAGCGCTGGTCGGCGGTGCCGCTCTCACTGCCATTGCCTGGCTTAATGAACGCGCCACAGGAAACCGGCTGCGTGGCGCCACGGAGGCTGCTCACCGCGCCTATGCCAGCCAGGAGCAGGTCGTGGCGAGCGCCGAGAATGTGCGCGCGCTGGGCATGCGCGACGCGATGGTGGAACGCCATGTAGGGGAACGCGCGGCGATGCTGGTGCTTCAGACGCGAGCCGGCTTCAGTTCGGGCAGCTATGTCGCAGCAAGCAAATTCCTCCGATTGACGCTTCAATCGCTCGCGCTGGGCCTGGGCGCATGGCTCGCGATCGACAACAGGATTTCGGCAGGCGGTATCTTCGCAGCGTCCTTCCTCGCTGGACGCGCACTTCAGCCGATTGAGCAGTTGCTGACGGCCTGGCCGTCTCTGGTGCGAGCCGGCGGCGCATATCGCAACCTGTCTGACCTGATCGAAAGCGCCGCTCCGTCCGTCGCTCCTACCGTGCTCCCCGCGCCTAAGGGGCGAGTGCGGGTCGAGCAGGTAACCGTCGGCCGTTCGGCTGAAACCCGTATCCTGACGAATGTCAGCGCCAGTCTTGAGCCGGGCGAGGTCGTCACCGTCGTCGGACCGAGCGGGGCCGGCAAGTCGACCCTGATCCGCGTTCTCGCCGGCGCGCAGCTTCCGGACGCTGGACTGGTCCGGATCGACGGCGCACGTTTTGCCGATTGGGACCCGGACCGCATCGGCGCTTTCATCGGCTATCTGCCCCAATCCCTCTCACTGTTCGCAGGAACGGTGAAGGAAAACATCGCCCGATTCCTGACCGATCGAGATGCTGCGGCGATCGACGAGCAAGTGATCGCTGCGGCGCAGTCGGCGCTTGCCCATGACATGATCCTGCAGCTCCCCAACGGCTACGACACGGTGCTGGGCTGGGAAGGACAGGGCTTGTCGGCGGGCCAGGCGCAGCGCATCGCGCTCGCCCGCGCTCTTTTCCGCGACCCGCCGATCCTGCTCCTCGACGAACCCAATTCGCATCTCGATGCCGACGGCGAGGCCCAGCTTCTCAAGACGATCGCCGCCGCGAAAGCGCGCGGCGCCGCAACCGCCATCATCGCTCACCGGCTGTCGGTGCTCTCCGTGTCCGACAAGATCCTAGTGATGCGCGAGGGCCGGGTCGAGATGTTCGGCGAACGCGATGAAATCATCACCCGGCTGCAGCAGCCGAGGCTTGACGGTGACCATCGCCTTATCCGCAGAAAGGCCGTCAACCAATGAACCAGGTCATCCGCTGGAAAGATTTCGACCTTACAGCCCGGCCATTGCCTACGCGGGACCGGGCGATCGCCGATCCGCGCTACGAGCTTTGGATCGGCGCAATCGTCGCCGTCTTCTTTTTCGTCCTCCTGCTCGGCTGGGCGGCTTTCGCGCCGATGGACGCCGCCGCCTATGCGCCCGGCCAGCTTCAAGTGTCCGGGCAGCGCCAATCGGTCCAGCATCGCGACGGCGGAATCGTCGCTGCCATCCATGTCCACGAGGGCCAGCAGGTCCGCGCCGGCGATGTGCTGATTGAGCTCAAGGGCGACGAAGTTCATGGGCAGGAGCGGGCTCTTGCCTCGCAAATGCTCAACCTGCTGGCGCAGCGGCACCGCCTTGAGGCCGAGCAAGTCGGGGCGGCAACAATCCAGTGGCCGGCGTCCTTCGACGGCGTCGAAGCCTCCAGCCAGGAGGTCGCAGCGGCAATTGCTGTCCAGGAGCAGGAATTCGGAGCTCGGCGCACACTGCTCGCCGCCCAAGCGCAGGTCCTTGCACAGCAATCGGCGCAGGCACTTGAGACGGCCCGCGGCTATGGTTCGCAGGTGCAGTCATCGGCCGAACAGGAGCGCCTGATCGACGAGGAGCTAAAGAGTTTGATGCCCGTCGCCGAAAAGGGTTTCGTCTCAAAATCGCGGCTTCGGCAGCTTGAGCGAGCGAAGGCGGCGCTTGCAGGCGAAAAGGGACAGGCCCGCGCGGGTGCTGGCGAAGCAGAGCTTTCGGCAGGAGCGACCCGGCTTCGCCAGCTCGAGGGTGAGAAGGCCTATCGGGAACGAGCGACCAGCGAGCTGAAGGATGTCGTGTTCGCCATCGACGAACTTATGCCCAAATATCGCGCCGCACGCGAGCAAGCCCGACAGCTCAACATCCGGGCGCCGGTCTCGGGCACCGTTGTCGGCCTCAACGTCTTCACGGTCGGCGGGGTCATTGCCGCCGGGCAGAAGCTGCTGGACGTCGTGCCCGACCGGGCGAGACTTGTGGTTACCGCCCGGATTGCGCCTGAGGATGTCGACGACGTCACCGTTGGCCAAGAGGCCGAAGTGCACTTCGTCGGAATGCATGATCGCGGACTGCCTCTGCTGTCCGGGGTCATGACTCGGCTGTCGGCCGACGTGCTGATCGACGAGAAGTCGGGGCTATCCTTCTATACGGCTGAATTCGAGGTACCAGACGGCGAAATCGCCAAGATCAGGACAGTGCGCGGCCCGCAATTTCGGCTTCGCGCCGGAGCACCGGTCCAGGTGACGATCCCGGTCCGCAAACGCACTGCGTTGCAATATGCGTTCGAGCCCTTGTTCGGCGCTGTGCAGAGGAGTGGCGGAGAGCACTGATTGCAAGCAGGGCGATGTCCGCAATGGGCCAAGAGCGGTTATTCAGCCAATGACCGCAACGGGTGGAAAGCGGTCATCGCTACCGATGCGTGAGGATTGGGTCCGACGCGCTGCTTACGCTAGCGCTCGTTCTGTCGGTTAAGGACTATCGGCCTTAGGCGCGCAAACGCCAGATGCCAGTTTGCAAGCGGCAGGGGCCGCCACCGTGCAATTGGCCTCTCGAAGAACGCCCAAGCAGCAACTCCCAGGGAAAATGCACCGATGAATTTCAGCGGCCACCAAACATTGATGATCACGTCAGCAATCAGCGGGTGGAACAAATATATTGAGTATGAGGCAGTGCCGACACCGCAAAGCGCGACAACAATCCGGCCGCTGAGATGGCGTTCGAAGGTTACTGCGCCGTAGACGATCAGGGCTGCGGGGATACCCCATAGCAATACCCTTCCACATGCCGCGGTGAAGTCGCGGAACTCCATGGAATAGGAGGTAGTCGGGAAAAGCATCAGCCACGCCAGGCCTCCGGCCATCGCAATGGCCCCCGCGAGCCGATTCCTTGGCGCCAGGGCCACGAGGATGCCCATGATAAATTCGAGGATCATGGGGTTGCCCAACCACATGAGCCGATGTGACAGGCCGGCGCCCCACCCCATCGCTGCAACGGCGAAAAGCCCCAGCGCGGGCAATACAGTGCGGATTTGAATGCTTACAGCCGCCGCAGTGTAGAACAGGCATTCGAAGGTAAGCGTCCAGGCCAGGAACAGCAGCGGCACGTTGCTTGTCCACCATAGCGGGGCAAGCAGGATCTGCTCGGCAAGATGCGGGCCGTCCATTTCGTGCCGGACAAATGAGATGACCAGCCAAGGGATGACGGCGATCCAGTAGAGTGGGAAAATGCGCCAAAATCTTGCACCGAGGAACTCGGCAGCTGAGCGACCTTGGGCACTATGGAAAATGACGAAGCCAGATACGACAAAGAAGAAATCGACCCCGATCTTTCCAATGCTCGATTGACCGTGGGAATGGTGGAAAACTACCGCAGTGGCGGCGAGCCCCCTGATCATATCGATAGATTTCAGCCGCCCCATGTCTCGGTACGTAACGACGAATGGTTTCCGAACAATTGTTGGCGGGTCCTGCTCATGCCGAGGAACGGCGGCCGCGAATGACCGCAATGGGTGGAAAGCGGAC
>DATJHF010000007.1:0-67229 GCA_035494075.1 Sphingomicrobium sp.
CAGAAGATGATTCCAAGGCGCGACACGCGCATTCGACGGCGCATATCGGTTACGCTCTGGTCTACGCGCTCCTCTACGAATTGGAAAAGGAGGCGCCCGGGTTGCGCAAGCGCGTTTGGGAGCAGGCGCAACGCTCGTTGGAAGAATACAACCTTCTTGATGCAGACGGCGCGGATTGGGTGACGCAAAAAATTGCCGACCTCTAATGACCGCTTTCCACCCATTCCGGCCATTAGGCTGAC
Source organism: Sphingomicrobium sp. (assembly GCA_035494075.1). Classification (GTDB taxonomy): domain Bacteria; phylum Pseudomonadota; class Alphaproteobacteria; order Sphingomonadales; family Sphingomonadaceae; genus Sphingomicrobium. The sequence goes on from DATJHF010000007.1 coordinate 243, forward strand.
CGGACGCTATGGTAGCTTCCCAAACGGCCAAGTTTCCCAATCACGCCCCTCGCTGCAATGCATAGGGCATGCGCCCGACTGCTGCATTGCAAGCCTTACCTGCTCGACGCGCTTGCACGGGGTCGTTGCGGCAATGTCCAAAACAATGTGCGTCGGAGGGTCATCATCCAGCGTTTCGGCCAATGACTTGGAAATGTCGTCCTCGATGTGATGGCCCTCATAGGGCGTCAGTCGGCCCGTATGGTTTTCGAGGAACACTTCGCCGTCGGACCGCAACCTAACCAGCAACACTGGAACGAGGTGACCGATGCCGTCTTTTGGCAATCGCCAACCGGAAAGTGGAACCGGGCAGGCCGCGTCATAGGTGGGAGTCTTGTCGCCGCAGCCCGAAAGCATGGCGCATCCCAATAGCAATACGCCCATGGACTTGTTCAACATTGAAAAAGGCTAGCTGGATTTGCTGGAACCGCAATGGCCGCTTTCCACCCATTGCGGTCATTAGTTTTGGCTTACAGAGTGATGGAATGCGGACTGCCTTTGTCTCATTGATTTTGGTTTGCCTTGCCGGATGCAGCGGGACCAAAGACGAGCCCAAGATCGACCGGATTGAGATGAGGATGTCTGGTAGGTTTGCGATTGATGTCTCAGTGAACAGTCGCGGCGAAGGAAGCTATCACGTGAGCCAACCATTCCCCAACGGTCGGGATGGCTCATTCTCTATACGTCCCCAGCAGTTCAATCGCTTAGTCGAGCAACTCCAACCATATCGGCATCAGGCAGTGCCGTTTACGGACGAAAGCGCTCGGCGCTTTGCCACTGCGACCTGCCCGAAGGGTGTGCCATTTACCTATGATGTTGGGGCTCTCTGGGTCCGGTGGATTGGGCCTTCGGTGGACCAACATTATCTGGCCGACTTTGGCTGCGACCCGGAGCGCAATACTGTGCGAAACGAGCAACTCATTGGCATATGGAAGGGCCTGCCACTGCCAATTGAATAGGACGGTAAGGCAATCAGCCAATGACCGCTTTCCACCCATTCCGGCCATTAGCGTAATGATCGCTTTCCACCCATTGCGGTCTTTGGCGCTTCGCATTGCCGCCGGCCGATAAGCGGCCTACCGCTTTGTCTCACATGTAGCTTAAACCGCCGCATGCACTTCGGGGGGAAGCCCAGATGAACGCACCGTCGTCAGCTGCCCGCTCATGGACCTTTGCCGGTCTTGCCATCGCGTTGTTCGGGGCGCCGGCGGTCGTGATCCTGTTCAAACTGGCTGGCTTCACGCGCGCCGACTTCGGGGCAACAATCGTTCGCGAGCTGATCATCCTCACCCTGGTCGCGATCTTGTTCTGGATCATCCGCTCGCACGAGAAACTGCCGCTCTCGTCGATCGGCCTAAGGCCGCAAAAGTTCGTCCCGGCGCTACTCTGGAGCCTTGCAGTGATGCTGATGTTCGGGGTCGGGATCGCCGCCTGCCTGGTCGTCTTCCCGTTGATCGGCCTCAGCTATGGGTCGTCCTCAGGACCCGCCATGCCGATAGGCGTCAGCCTGCTGCTCTATGCCCGCGCCGGGATTGCTGAGGAAATCTTCTACCGCGGCTATGCGATCGAACGGATCGAAGCGCTGACGGGCAACCGTGCAATCGCCGCCGCCGTGCCATTATTGATCTTCGCTGCCAGCCATTTCAGCCAGGGAGTCGCGGGTATCTTGATCACGTTCGTCATCGGCGCGATCGCTACCGCGATCTATCTGTGGAAGCGCAACCTGCTGATCCTGATCATCGCCCATTTCATGGTCGATTTCATTCCGAACGTCCTGTTGCCGCTTATTTTCGGGGACTGACGCGGTCGAGATTCAACCATTCGGCACAATGACCGTCGCCCAGGTCAGGATTAACCGCAGTGTCCGCTTTCCACCCATTGCGGTCATTACGTATCGTCGTCGGAGTTCCTGCTCGGGTACCGTTAGCTAACGAAAGTAGATGAGCGTATAGTTGCTCATAGGGCTAGGATTACCGCCCCGAAAGGAGGGGCCAATGGCTACTTCGCAACCACCCAATGTTGCCAACCAGCCTCACCAAATTGGAGTTGCACGGCTTGCTGCAACGCTTGGCGTTGGAGCCGCCTTGATCTTGGTCCTCTGCTGGGTCGGAACGTTCATCCCGGTATCGAGCCCTACCCACGCCTACATCGGTCTGTTCACATCGGCTCAAGCCAGTTCAGGCGCTGCGCTGTTGGAGGGCAGTGTTTGGTCCTTCCTGTTTGGCGCTCTGACCGGCACCGTGCTGGCTGCACTCTACAACCTGTTTGCGCTCTTCGACCGCCGATAGCAGTGAGCTATCGCCGCTCGCGGTAACTCGAAGGAAAAGAATATGATCAAGAACCTGAAATCAGGGACGTTCGGCTTTGCTTTTGGCATCGCAGCAGCGGCAGTAGCAGCGCAGGCCACGCAACCAACACAACATGAGCATCAGACAGCCCCGTCAGCGCAGGCTGCGCCCTCCGAGAGCATGGAGCAGATGCACAAGATGATGGCTGACCCGGCGAAACGTCAAGAGATGATGGACCATATGGCCCAGTGCCGCGACATGATGTCCATGATGATGGAGCACATGAAGCATGAGGGGATGATGACGAAGGACAAGCCCGCCCCTCATCGGTAAGGCAGCCTATAGTCGAACTCGTCTTAGTCGGAGCGAGTTTCCAATGACTGCAACTGAGCTGAACGCCATGGCGGCCCCAGCAATGATTGGGCTCAAGAGTAGCCCCACGGACGGATAGAGTACGCCCGCCGCAATCGGTACGCCCGCCGCGTTGAACACGAACGAGAAGAACAAGTTCTGGCGAATGTTGCGCATGACGGCGTGGCTGAGCTTACGGGCACGGACAATGCCGCCGAGGTCGCCTTTGACGAGTGTGACAGCGGCGCTTTCCATCGCAACATCGGTTCCTGTGCCCATGGCGATGCCGACGTCCGCTGCGGCCAGGGCGGGCGCATCATTGATGCCATCGCCCGCCATTGCAACGCGACGGCCCTCGCGACGTAATCCTTCGACTATGTCCTGCTTCTGCCCCGGCAATACATCCGCGTGCACTTCGTCTATTCCGCCCACCCGGTTGGCCACAGCTTGAGCGGTGCGGCTATTGTCACCGGTCAGCATTACTACCCGAACCTTGTCCCGGCGGAGAGCAGCCACGGCTTCGATCGCGCTTTCCTTTATCGGGTCGGCAACGACCACCAAGCCAGCGAGCTTCCCGTCAACCGCAACGAACATCACTCCATGGGCATCAGCACGGTGAGCGTCGGCAGTGCTCTCCAAGGGTGCTGGGTCAACTTCGCTGACTAACATTAGCGACTGATTGCCCAGAGCAATCTTACGACCGCCGACGGTGCCCGTAACGCCTTTGCCGGTTATGGATCCGAAATCTTCCACGACATCGATGGTCAAGCCGCGCTCAGATGCACCCTCGACGATAGCGGCGGCCAGCGGATGCTCGCTGTTCTTTTCGAGCCCGGCAGCGACGGCCAGCACCTCGCCTTCACTGAAGCCAGTAAGCGATTCGACCGCGATGAGCTTTGGTCTACCCACGGTCAAGGTGCCGGTCTTGTCTACTACCAGGGTATCGATTTTCTCCATGAGTTCGAGCGCCTCGGCATTTTTGACTAGCACACCGAGCGTCGCTCCTCGTCCGGTCCCGACCATGATCGACATTGGCGTTGCCAGGCCCAGCGCACAGGGGCAGGCGATGATAAGGACCGCAACGGCATTGATCAGCGCGTGGCTTAGACGTGGTTGAGGGCCGACGAGCGCCCAGACTATAAACGTCACAACCGCGACCTGGACGACGGCGGGAACGAACCAGCCGGAAACCTGATCGGCAAGCTTCTGTATCGGTGCGCGGGACCGCTGTGCTGCCGATACCATGCGGACGATCTGCGCCAGCATCGTGTCCTTGCCGACCCGCTCCGCCCGCATCAGCAGGCTCCCGGTTCCGTTGACCGTTGCGCCAGTCAGCTTGTCACCAACTAGCTTCTCGACCGGCACTGGCTCGCCGCTGATCATCGCTTCATCGACTGAGCTGTGGCCTTCCACCACAATGCCGTCGGTGGGCACTTTTTCGCCGGGGCGCACCCTTAAGATGTCGCCAACTTGGACATGCTGAAGCGGAACGTCTTCCTCGGTTCCATCGCCGCCGACACGGCGCGCAGTCTTGGGCGCGAGGCCCAGCAATGCCCGTATCGCTCGACCCGTCGCGTGACGGGCGCGGAGTTCGAGAACTTGCCCGAGGAGCACCAGAGTCGTGATGGCAGCAGCGGCTTCGAAATAGACCGGAACCAGACCCCCCATTGTGTGGAGGGAGGGAGGGAAAGCGCCGGGCGCGATCGTTGCTACCAAGCTGTAGGTGTAGGCGACACCCACCCCTAGGCCGATCAGCGTGAACATGTTGAGATTGCGGGTCCTCAGCGAAGCCCAGAACCGCTCAAAGAATGGCCAGCCTCCCCAAAGGACTACAGGGGTTGCAAGCGCAAGCTGTAGCCAGATCATTTGACGCATCGGGAAAGGATCCCAGCCAGCCACCTCAGTGGCCATGACGAGCACCACCAGTATCGCGGAAAGAACCGCACTGACCCAGAAGCGCCGGGTCATGTCGATCAACTCTGGGTTCGGACCCTCTTCGAGGCTCGGCTCCAGCGGTTCCAGGGCCATTCCACAAATCGGGCAATTCCCCGGTTCCGAGCGCCGGATTTGGGGGTGCATTGGACAGGTCCAGACCGTCCCGTTCATTAGATCATCGACGTCGGCCCCGGCGCGTGGCTGATCCGCCGAAGAACCGCGTTGGTGGCAATGCGTGTCGCGTAGGGCAGTCAAGTGGGTGGTCTACGCGCTGGACTATGCAAATGCTATCGTTGGCCGGTTCTGTGGAAGTCGCACGTTCGAGTGTTGTCGTCGCCAAATCTAAAACTACGTTGAGACAATTCGCCTCTTTGGCTTCGTGGCCTACTATCGCTTACTTTACCTCGACCTTCGTAACGACGTCGTGCACGTCTACGATTTCCGCTCCCGTAACGACATGGAAGCCATCCACATTGCCGAGGCAAAGCGCGGACTTTCGGCTATGGAACTCTGGGAGGGCGGACGAAGGATTGGGCACTGGGATTGCTTCCCCCCGACTGAATGATTGGGCGGTGCTAACCAATCCAAAGGGATGTCCGCTTTGGCACAAATTTAAAGCCCCCGGTCGATTGCTCGGACCAGTGGCTTTCGGTGCTGTGGAGGACACCGATTCCACAACATCGCAGAAGTAGTTTTCCAACTGAGCGGCAAAAGATCGAGACAGATGCTTGTGATCGGTTTCCACCGATTGCGGTCATCAGCCCCTGCCCGAAGATGATCACTCAGCTAGCTGCGAAAGCCGCCGTGTCATTGCGATCGTCTGGACGATGAAAAGCAGGATCAGCACCGCCGCAATTCCCCCGACGACGAAATCAAGCGGGCCAAGCGACATGAAATGCGGGCCGGACTGCCCAAAGACATACATCGCCAAGGTGATGCCGATCAGGATCAATCGCAATTCGGTCGGGCCTGCCGATATATGGGAGAGTTTTAACTCGCCTACGACGCGCGCGCCGAGAAAGGAGTGGATTGCAAGCAGATAGTATCCGGCCAGTGCAATAAGGGCGAAATCCATTCGAACGAAGGGGCTGGCGCCAATACCGCCGACGATGAACAGAGAGCCAAGCGCGTCGGCGCTATGGTCAACGAAATAGCCGTAACGAGGTCGCTCGATTGAACGGAAGCGGGCAAGGCTTCCATCCAGGGAGTCGCCAAACCAGTGGACGAAATAGCCGGCAATCGATGCAAACAACCAGTTAGGATCGATCGCACTGAGAACATATCCTACGAAGATTATGAAGGCGCCGACCAATGCCAACCCGGTTAGGAGGTCAGGCGTCACCCAACTCGGCAATTTCGAACAAATCCAAGTCAGTAGTCGCCGTTCTTGAACAGCAAGCAAGTTCTCCTGAATGCGCTTGATTGGCGTGGAATCGTTCAAAGCTAGCTTCTTTCAAAGGAGGAGCAACGCGCCCATGGCACGACTATCGTTGGATAGCTATGGATTGGTGCTACGGCGAGTAGGCTGGACCTGTCCAAATCCCGAGGGAGCGTGGCCTAGCTGCGCTCCCTCTTTTGGATGTTAGCCCCCGATACGGCCCCCGACGTTCGGGGGCTTTCCGCGCAATGTCCGCTTTCCACCCATCGCGGTCATTAGGCCGCCAGCGTTCCACAGCTTCTGTGTCGACTAGATGACTTTTCTCGACTCTGGTGCCGAGTTAATGTGTCGCCCGCGTGAATTGTCGCTTCGGTGGTATCGCATGGTTCGTTACGATATCTATATTTTCGAGCGCGAAGGCGGGCCAATAATCGGCTATCACCCTTTTGAGGTAGCAGATGACGCTGCTGCGCTGGAATTCGCCGCCGCATTAAGCGAACATCGACCGATGGAATTATGGCGCGAAGACATCTTGGTCCAGAGTTGGCCCAAGGAAGCGAGCTTCGGACGAACTTAGGCCTTCGTCCACTTTCCACCCATAGCTGCCATGAGGGGCCGCCATCCACCTGCGGCCGCTCCTCAAATTTTCCCCAACGCCTCCTTCCACCCGGCGAGCCGGCGCCGGCGCTCGGCATCGTCCATTGCCGGCTCGAACAGCGTCACCGCGCGGCGCATCGCCGCGGCCGCTTGCGCCAGCTCCTGGTAGGTTCCCGATCCCACCGCGGCGAGCATGGCCGCGCCGAGCGCGGTGGTCTCGATGAAATGGGGCCGCTCGACGGTCAGGTCGAGCATGTCGGCCAGATCCTGCGCCAGCCAGTCGTTGCAGACCATGCCGCCGTCGATCTTCAGCCGTTCCCAGCGCACGCCGTCGGCCGCATAGGCGGTCATGAGGTCATGGACCTGGTGCGCCTGCGCCTCCAGCGCCGCGCGAACCAGGTGCGCCTTGGTCGTGGCGAAAGTGATTCCGCTGATCTGCCCGCGCGCTTCGGGCAACCAATGGGGCGCGCCGAGGCCGGACAGGGCAGGGACCATATAGACGCCGCCATTGTCGGCGACCGACCGCGCCAGGGCTTCGCTTTCGGCCGCGGTGACGATCAGCCCGACCGAATCCCGCAGCCACTGCATCAGGCTGCCGGCGACGAATATGCTCCCTTCCAGCGCATAGCTGCGCTTGCCGCCGATCTGGCACAGGACCGTCGACAGCAGGCGGTTGGCGGATTGGGGGGGCGCGTCGCCGCTGTTGGTAAGGATGAAGGCGCCGGTGCCGAACGTGGCCTTGGTTTCGCCAGGCTTCAGGCAGCCCTGGCCGATGGTCGCCGACTGCTGGTCGCCGGCGACGCCGCAGATCGGGATTGCGGATCCGAACAAGGCGGGATCGGTGGTGCCGATCGGCCCGGCGCTGTCGACGATCGTCGGCAGCGAAGCCGGAGCGATCCCGAACAACGCGCACAGCTCGCTGTCCCAGTCGCTGCCATTGAGCGCCATCAGCATGGTGCGGCTGGCGTTGGTGGCGTCGGTGGCGTGAACCGCGCCGCCGGTAAGCTTCCAGATTAGCCAGCTATCGATCGTCCCGAACGCCAGCCTGTCCCCCGCCGCGCGGACTGGCGGGCGATGGCTCAGCATCCATTCCATCTTCGACGCGCTGAAATAGGGGTCGAGCAGCAGGCCGGTCCGCGACTGGACCATTGGTTCATGCCCGGCCGCCTTGAGCTCGGAGCAGCGGCCGGCTGTCCGCCGGTCCTGCCAGACCAGCGCAGTGCCGATCGGCTCGCCGCTGGCGCGGTCCCAGGCGACCACCGTCTCGCGCTGGTTGGTGATCCCGATCGCGGCGATGTTGCCCGCGCCTCCGGCCAGCGCGACCATTTCGCGGGCGGCGGCGAGGGTGTTGGCCCAGATCTCGGCGGCGTCATGCTCGACCTCGCCGGGCTCGGGGTAATGCTGGGTAAGCGGCCGCTGGGCCGACCCGGCCATCGATCCGTCCGCGCGGAACAGGATCGCCCGGGTCGAAGTGGTCCCTTCGTCGAGGACCAGCAGGAATTGGCTCATTCTGCTTTTCTCATCCGTTCGCGGACCATTTCGAACACGGACGGGTAAAGCGGGTTGGCGAATTCGATCCCCGCCACCCATTCCTTCACCCAGCAGACCGTACCCTGGATCGTCTCGATCCCCGGGAGGGAAATCCAGACCGTGTCGCTGGGATCCACCTTGACCGGCACGTCCACCCGGCACCCTATCGGCGAGAAGTCGAGGATATTGACTCGCCAGCGATGCTCGCCGGGGCGGCGGAATTCGATGTCGGCGCGAAGCGATACGCGCTCCGCCCGGCGCGGGTCACTCTTGTCGCCCATGGGTCCGTCCCCCTGTGTTCCGAGCCGCGGCCAGCCTAACCGCGATCAAGGCCGATGCGAAGAGGCTGATCGACGGCCGCGCCATAACGGACTAGCCTTGCCCCATGCCGCTCTACTCGATCGATGACGTCGCGCCGTCGGTAAATCCTACAGCCTGGGTCGCGCCCTCCGCCGACCTGATCGGCGACGTCCGTTTAGGAAACCGCTGCAGTGTCTGGTTCGGCGCGATCATCCGGGCCGATAACACGCCGATCATCCTCGGCGATGAGACCAACTTCCAGGACGGAGCGATCGGCCACAGCGATCCGGGCGCGCCACTGACGCTGGGCGCGCGGGTCACGGTCGGCCACCAGGCGATCCTCCACGGTTGCACTATCGCGGACGAAGCACTGATCGGAATGGGCGCGCGAATCCTCAACGGCGCGGTGATCGGCCGGCAATGCATCGTTGGCGCTGGCGCACTGGTGACCGAGGGCAAGCAGTTCGAACCGCGCAGCCTGATTGTCGGATCGCCGGCGCGGGCGGTTCGGCGCATCAGCGACGACCAGGTCGCAATGCTGAAATTGTCGGCCATCCATTATGCGGAAAAGGCGGCCCGCTATGCCGCCGGACTAAAGTTACATGGCTGACACTTGAAAGGCGTCGGTGCCTGGGACCATTTCCAATCCATGATCGACATCCGACCCTTTAGCTCGCTGGGCCACGCCAACCATGGCTGGCTCGATGCCCGCCACCATTTCAGCTTCGCCAACTATCATGAGCCGGCCCGCATGGGCTGGGGCGCAATCCGCGTCTGGAATGACGACCGCATTGCCCCGCGCTCCGGTTTTCCGCCACACCCCCATCGCGACATGGAGATTATCACCTATGTCCGCACTGGCGCGATCAGCCACCAAGATTCGATGGGGAACAAGGGCCGAACCGGCGCCGGCGACGTCCAGGTGATGAGCGCCGGGTCCGGCGTCACTCATGCCGAATATAATCTGGAGGGCGAGGAAACGACGCTGTTTCAGATATGGGTCGAAACCGACAAGCCGGGAACCCAGCCAAGCTGGGGCATGATGCCGTTTCCCAAGGAGGCACGAGAGGGCAGCTTCCAGCTCCTCGCCAGCGGCGACGCGGACGATGGCGCCCTCACAATCCATGCCGATGCCAAGGTGCTGGGCGCGACGCTGGGCGCAGGCAAGCGGATCAGCTACGAACCCGATCCCTCGCGCCACCTTTACCTCGTTCCGTCAGCCAAGGTGCGTATCAACGGAGTCGAGGCGAACGCGCGCGACGGCGTCGCCATCACCGGCGAGGAACGGGTTACGATCGAGGCGGAGGTGGACGCGGAATTGGTGCTGGTAGACGCGCGTTAAGGCTCTGCTCAACTTGGAAGTGCTTGTGTCGGGGGGATTTCATCGCCAATAGCGGCGGCACACACGTGCTGCTTCAGAGAGGCGGGCACGGCTCATCCAGCAGGGCGGGGAGAATGACGGCAAGTCGCCGCACGACATTTCGGATTTTCGGCGGGTTAACCGCAACGATCGCGCTCGTGGCGGCGCCGGCGGTTGCACAGAACAGCGAGGCGCCCGTCGACGTTACCGCCGCTCCGCCCCCGTCGGCGGATACGATCGGCCCCTCGCAGCTGCAGAATTTCAATCTCCAGGGCACGGTGACGAAGCCTGCGGATCGGCCTGCCCCCGCCGCCAGCGCGCCGACGGCGTCCCCGCCCGCCCGGGCCACGCCTTCGTCGCCAATCGCCGAACAGGGTCGCGCCGTAAATGGCGACGGCGGCACCGCAACTGAAGCGGAGCGAGGACGTCGAGCAGCCGGTATCACATCTCGGCAGCCTTCGGCGGCACAGGCATCGTCGGCGATCCCGGATGTCCCGACGCCGTCATTGCCGCTGGAGGTGAGTACCGGCCCGGCCCAGCAACCCGATGGCACCACCGGCCCAATGCCTTCGACATCGCCCCTCGGCGGCTCGGAACGGTCATGGTCCTGGCCGTGGCTGGTTGCGCTTATCGCACTTATCGGCGGCGGAGCATTTATCGCCTGGAGCCGGCGGGTCAGGGGCAGGCGTTATGCCGACGCCGGCAGGATGGCTTTCGCCGGGCTGGTTCCCGATTCCGAAGGCGAGCCTGCTCCTGCTCCGCCCGTGCGTCGACTCGCCGATCGGGCTCCTCCTCATGCCCGGTCCGCGCCGCGTCCGGATCCGGTCCCTCCGCGCGCCCAGCCGGCGCCCCAGCCCGACCCGGTCCCGCCGGCAGCAACGCCTCGGCCGCGGCCGCCGGTCGACGATGGCCTCATCAAATCCACCGCGCTGAAGCCCGAACTGAACTTCCAGTTCGTGCCTGATCGGGCAGTCGTTACCGACCACGACGTGATGCTGCAATTCGATGTCGTTCTGACAAACAGCGGCGCTGCGCCTGCCCGTGACGTGCTGGTCGAAGCGAAGCTGGTCCCGGCCCATGCTGGCCAGGATCAAGAAATCGCCGCTTTCTTCCAGCAGCCCCAGGCGACCGGTGACCGGATGGCCGGCATACCTCCGCTCGGGAAGGTGTCCCTGAAGAGCGCTGTTCGCTTGCCGCTGGATCAATTGCACAGCTTCGAGGTCGATGGACGCAAGCTGTTCGTGCCCCTGGTGGCATTCAACATCCTGTTTCGCGGCAGCGGCGGGGAAGGCCAGGCTTCGGCCAGTTTCCTCGTCGGACGTGGCAACGATGAAGACGAGAAGCTGGCACCGTTCCGGCTCGATCTCGGACCGCGCATCTTCCGCGGCCTCAGTGCCCGGCCGCACAGCATGGGGCTCAACCCTCAATAGTTTGAAACTGGCGCTCCGCTAGTCCAGCGGCGGCGCATTGTAGGAATGCCAGGCGAGGACCGCAGCCGCTCCGCGGTGCGGCCGCCAGGCTTCGGCCAGTTCCCGCAACTGCTTTTCGGTCGGCTTGCCGTCGAGACCGAGCAGCTTGCCGATCTCGATTTGCACCGCAAGGTCGCCTGCCGGCCAGATATCGTGGCGCCCTTCCGCGAACAGAAGGTAGATTTCGGCCGACCAACGTCCGATGCCCTTGATCCTGATCAGCTGGGCAATCGCTTCTTCGTCGTCTTCGGGAAGATGGGCGAGATCGAGTTCGCCCGATAGTACCAGTCCGGCCAGGCTGCGAAGGTAGCCCGCCTTTTGGCGGGACATGCCCGCCTCTCGCATCTCTTCGTCGCTCGCAGCGAGCAGTGCTTCCAGGTTTACCGGTTGGCCAAACTTGACGGTGAGCTTGTTCCACATCGAGCGCGCCGCGGCGACGCTAACCTGCTGGCCGACTATCGTCCGAAGGAGGGTTTCCACGCCGGGCTCGCTGGCCCTGGGTTCCGGCCGGCCATGGACGTCGAGCACCTTGGCGAAGGCGTTTTCGCGCTCTGCAAGCGCGTCGAGACTGGCGTGCAGGGATTTGGTTGTGCGAACCATCAGGCGACACTCGCAGCGTAAAGCGCGACCGCAGCCGCGTTGGAGACGTTGAGGCTTTCCACGTCCCGAGTAATTGGGAGTCTCGCCAGCGCGTCGCAATGTTCGCGCGTGTTGGACCGCATTCCCGGTCCCTCAGCTCCCAGCACTAGGGCGACCCGCTTGGGTCCGAGGGCCTCCTTGAGGTCTGTGGTCGCCTCGCCGGCCAACCCGATCCGCCAGAAACCCGCCTCGGCAATTTCTTCGAGGGCCCGGGCAAGGTTGACCACCCGCGCCCAAGGAACTCGTTCGAGGGCGCCGGATGCAGCCTTGGCCAATGCCCCGCCTTCGGGCGGGGAATGCCGGTCCTGGGTAACGATGCCGACCGCGCCAAAGGCTGCCGCCGAACGAAGGATGGCACCGACATTATGGGGATCCGTCACCTGGTCGAGCACCAGCAGCACCGCTTTTTCGGGAGCGTCGGCGAGCAGGTCGCCGAGCCAAATGTCCTCCAGTGGTTCAACCTCGATCACTACGCCCTGGTGCGGCGCATCATGGGGCACCATCCGGCCAAGATCCGGCGCCTCGGCCCTGACCACCGCCAGTTCTTTGGGGAAGTTCATGAAGGCCGCCGCTTCGGCCGTCGACCAGGCCTTTAGAATCCTGCGTTCGGGATTGTCGAGCGCCGCCGCGACTGCGTGCTTGCCCCAGAAACGGGGACGATTGGGATTTCCCCCGCCCTTGCCTTTGTTCTTGCGCGCCATGGCCTAGCCCATGCGTCGACAGGGTGTCTCAGGCAACCCCTTCCGCATCGAGCGCATAACCGGCGCTGCGTACCGTACGGACCAGGTCCGGTTCGCCAAGCGCCAGGCGCAGCCGCCGGATGTGGACGTCGACCGTGCGAAGTTCGATGTCCTCGCTATGCGGCCATACCGTCTCCAGCAATTGCTGGCGGGAGAAGACGCGGCCCGGATTTTCCAGGAAGTGGCGCAATAGCCGATATTCGGTTGGGCCGAGCTGGATCGGCTGGCTGTCGCGACGCACGCGGTGTGCAACAAGGTCCATTTCCAATCCCGCATAGGAGAGGGCTTCGGCGGCGAGCGCCGGCCGGACCCGGCGAAGCACTGCGCCGGCACGGGCGACGAGCTCTTTTGGGCTGAACGGCTTGGTCAGATAATCGTCAGCGCCAGTCTCGAGGCCGCGAATCTTGTCGTCCTCCTCGCCGCGGGCGGTCAACATGATGATCGGCACATTGGCGGTCGCCTGGCGCCGGCGGAGACGGCGGCACACTTCAATCCCGCTTATTCCCTCAATCATCCAGTCGAGCAGCACGAGGTCCGGCTTGACCTCATCGGCCAGGATAAGCGCTTCCTCACCGTCCCCGGTGCGGGTCACGGCATAGCCGGCCCGGTCGAAGTGAAAAGACACCAGCTCAGCAAGGGCGCGGTCGTCCTCGACCAGTAACAATCGCTTGGGGAGCATGGCCACCTCAGTCCAGATCCGCCAGCGAGTCAGCGCCCTTGGGGCGGTCGACATAATATTCGCCGGTCGCCGCATAATAGACCATCTCGGCGATGTTGGTGGCATGATCGCCGACGCGCTCGACGTTCTTGGCGATGAACAGCAAGTGCGCTGATTGGCCGATGTTGCCCGGGTTTTCCATCATGTAGGTCAGCAGGGTGCGGAAAATCGAGTTGTAGAAGTCATCGACCGCCTTGTCGCGCTCAATGACCTGTTCCGCTGCCTCGGCATCCCGCGCAACGAAAGCATTCAGTACGTCATGCACCATCTCAGTTGCCATCCGGCCCATTTCGGGCAGCAGGGACATCGGCTCGATCGCATGGGCCTTGTGGAGCAGCGGCACCCGCTTGGCGATATTCTTGGCATAATCGCCGATGCGTTCGACCACGCCTGAGATTTTCATCGCCGCGACAACGTCGCGAAGGTCCGCCGCCATCGGCGCGCGGAGCGCGATCAGTTGCACAGCACGTTGCTCGGTCTCGACCTCAAGGGCATCAAGTTTCTTATCGTCTTCCACGACCTTCGCGGCACCGTCGAGGTCATGCTGCACCAGGCAGCGCAGCGACTCCCGAATGGCATGTTCGGCCTGGCCGCCCATCTGGCTGATGAGCGCACGCAACCGGTCGAGGTCTTCGTCAAACGCCTTGATCGTATGTCCGCTGCTGGTCGCCATTGGTCTTTCTCCGATCAGCCGTAGCGGCCGGTAATATAATCCTGGGTGCGCTGCTCGCGCGGGTTGGTGAAGATATCGCTCGTCTTGCCGTACTCGACCATTTCGCCGAGGTGAAAGAAGGCGGTTCGCTGAGACACGCGTGCCGCCTGTTGCATGTTGTGCGTGACGATGGCGATTGCGTATCGGCCGCGAAGTTCGTGGATCAGCTCCTCGATCTTGGCGGTGGCAATCGGATCCAGCGCGGAGCAGGGCTCATCCATCAAGATCACCTCAGGGTCGACCGCGATTGCACGGGCGATGCACAGCCGCTGCTGCTGGCCGCCGGACAAAGCTGTTCCGCTTTCCTGCAACCGGTCCTTGACCTCGTCCCATAGGCCGGCCCGCTTGAGCGATTTTTCGACGACCTGGTCGAGTTGGCCTTTGTTGTCGGCAAGCCCGTGGATGCGCGGGCCATAGGCGACATTCTCGTAGATCGACTTGGGAAAGGGGTTTGGCTTCTGGAACACCATGCCGACGCGGGCACGCAGCTGCACCACATCCATTTTTGAAGCGTAAATATCCTCGCCGTCCAGATCGATGTCGCCCGTAACCCGGGCACCTGCGATCGTGTCGTTCATCCGGTTTAGACAGCGCAGGAATGTCGACTTGCCGCAGCCTGAAGGCCCGATGAAGGCAGTCACCTTGTCATCGTGAATGTCGACGCTGACGTCGCGCAGGGCCTGCTTGTCGCCGTAGAAAACGCCGACGCCGCGAGCGCTCATCTTGGGCGGACCATCGACGACGTTGGCCTCGTCGGATTGGGTGGGAGTGGGGACGATGGTGTCGATCATTTTCATCTGCCTACCAGCGGCGTTCAAATTTGTTGCGAAGATAAATGGCGAGCCCGTTCATCAGCAGCATGAAGACCAGCAGCACGATGATCGCCGCGCTGGTCTTTTCCACGAAACCGCGATCGACCTCGTCCGACCAGAGGAAGATCTGCATCGGAAGGACGGTCGCCGGTTCGGTAATGCCGCTGGGCGGAGTAGCGATGAAGGCACGCATTCCGATCATCAGCAGCGGCGCGGTCTCGCCCAAGGCGCGGGCCATGCCGATGATCGATCCCGTCATAATGCCGGGGAAAGCCAGCGGCAGGACGTGATGAAATACGACCTGCATTTTCGATGCGCCGACCCCCAGCGCGGCG
Organism: Sphingomicrobium sp.; assembly: GCA_035494075.1. Lineage (GTDB taxonomy): Bacteria > Pseudomonadota > Alphaproteobacteria > Sphingomonadales > Sphingomonadaceae > Sphingomicrobium. The sequence goes on from DATJHF010000007.1 coordinate 15,446, forward strand.
TCGCGGATCGACGGTGGAACGGACTTGATTGCGTTGCGGCCGGCAATCACGATGACCGGAAAGGTCATCAGCGCCAGCGTGAAGCCGCCTACCAGCGGAGCGGATCGCGGCAGGTGCATGAAGTTCAGGAACACCGCGAGGCCCAGCAGGCCGAAGATGATCGACGGCACGGCTGCGAGGTTATTGATCGAGACCTCGATCAGGTCCGTCCAGCGGTTCCTGGTAGCGAATTCCTCCAGGTAAAGCGCCGCCAACACCCCGATCGGAAAGGCCAGGCCCATCGTGACCAGGATGGTCAGGAAGCTGCCCTTGAGCGCCCCCCATACGCCGACCTCGGATGGGTCAGTTGCGTCCGACGCGGTAAGGAAGCCGGAACTGAACACGCGTTTCGTTTCGGCTTTGGCCAGCAATTTTCCGATGTCCGGGTCGCCGTCGTGCTTGGCAGCAACGTCGGCCTTGGATGACACCGGCAGCCAGACTTCGGCCTTGCGGCTGAGCAGTGTCGGGTCGGCAATCAACTGATCACCCAAGGCGCGGGCGCTGGCACCGCCGAACAATTCGCCGCCTCCCTCGCCGAACTGGGCAACTGCCGCCTGCTCGAGTACCCCCTCGAGGCCCGCGTTCGCCACCGATTCCTCGGCCTGCGGACCGCGAAGCGTTGCAGGGTCGAGCAGCAAGTCGGATCTCGGAAAGTCGATGGCCAGCTTGGTCTCAGTCTGCGTGAAGCCGCCTAGTCCCTTCCAGGCCATATTGATCAGCAGGAATGCGAGGAACGCCACGGAAAGCGATACGGCGGCCAGGCCGAAAAAGCGGAACCGACGCTCCGCGGCATAGCGGCCGGCAACGCGCTTTTGCATCGCGTCGCCAGTCCAGCGGCTCGCAGCTGCTGTTGCGCCAGCGTTATTCATAAGCTTCCCGATATTTGCGCACCACGCGCAGCGCGATGAGGTTGAGGATCATCGTGATAATGAACAGAAGGAGGCCGAGCGCGAAGGCGGCAAGCGTCTTGGCGCTGTCGAATTCGAGGTCTCCAGTCAGCAGCTGGACAATCTGCGCCGTGACGGTGGTCACGCTTGCGAACGGATTGGCGGTGAGGTTGGCTGCCAGGCCGGCGGCCATGACCACGATCATCGTCTCTCCGATTGCGCGGCTGACAGCCAGCAAGACGCCGCCGACCACGCCAGGCAGCGCCGCGGGCAGCACGACCTTCTTGATCGTTTCGGAACGGGTTGCTCCCATTGCAAGGCTGCCGTCGCGCATCGCCTGCGGAACGGCGGCAATACTGTCGTCGGCCATCGAGCTGACGAACGGAATGATCATGATTCCCATGACGAGACCTGCGGCGAGCGCGCTTTCCGATGATGCGGAACTGATCCCGATCGCCAGGCCGAAGTCGCGGACCATCGGAGCAACGGTGAGGGCGGCGAAATAGCCGTACACCACGGTTGGCACGCCGGCGAGAATCTCGAGGATCGGCTTGAGCCATGCCCGCAGTCTGGGTGGCGAATATTGGGTGAGGAAGATTGCGGACATCAGCCCCAGCGGAATGGCCACGATCATCGCGATGATGGCGCCAATGAACACCGTTCCCCAGAATAATGGGACCGACCCGAATGCGCCGGACGAGCCGGCCTGGTCGGCGCGAAGCGCCGTTTGCGGGCTCCAGCTCGTCCCGAACAGAAACTCCGTCGGGCTGACCAGCTGGAAGAAGCGCAGGCTTTCGAACAGCACCGACAGGACGATGCCCAGGGTTGTCAGGATGGCGAGCAGCGAAGCGGCGAGGAGCAGGCCCATCAGCCATCGTTCGACGCCGGTGCGCGCGCGGAAATCAACGCGAATCCGCCGCATGGAAAGAAAGGCGCCGACCAGCGAAATGAGAATGCCGATCCCGCCGCCCACTGCCGCATATTTGACGCTCGCTTCGGCATAGACGGGCGCGAGATCGGTCGACTCCGGATTGAAGCCGGCTTCGCGCTCGCCGGTCGCTATTTCGCGCACTTCGGTCAGGATCGTTTCGCGGGCCAGGTCGAAGCCAGGCAGCTTCTGCCCCGCGGGCGAAGCGAGCACCGCGTTGTTGACCAGCATCGTCTGGATCGGCGACCAGGCCGCGAGGAACAGCAGCGCCGGAACTGCGGCCCACAGAGCAATGTAAATCCCGTGATAGTTAGGCAGGCTGTTGAGGCGTTCGCTGCCGCCGCGCAGCCCGCTCGCCCGGCTACGGGCGAACAGGCCGGCGGCAACGGCGATCACCAGGACCGCGACGAGCGCTAGGCCTAGGGTCATAACGCTCGTGTTCCGCCTACTTGAGGCTGCTGGGGTCGAGCGGCTTCAAAGCGGTGGCCTGTGTCGTCGAGGCTTCCGCTTCGGCCGGGTTCAGCGGAACCAGCCCGCGCTTCTCGAGCATTCCGCCCTTGCTCCACGCCTTGGCATAGGCCTCGAGGAACTGTTTGATGGCCGGCTTCACGGCAAGGTGCTCGCCCTTCACATAGATGTAGAGCCGGCGGCTGCCGGGATAGCTAAGATCGCTGATCGTGGCTTCCGTCGGAGCGACGCCGGCAATCGATACGGGCGCCACCTTGTCCGCATTCTCTTCGAGATAGCTGTAGCCCAAGACGCCAAGCGCGCCCGGATCGGCGGAGACTTTCTGCACCAGAAGGTTGTCGTTCTCGCCCGCCTCAACATAGGCGCCGTCCTCTCGGATTTTGGTGCAGGTTTCCTTGTGCTTTTTGTCGTCCGCTTTCTTGAGATCCTTCATTGCAGGATCGCTGTCGCAGCCCTTTTCGAGAATCAGTTCGGCCAAGCTGTCGCGCGTGCCTGAAGTCGGCGGCGGCCCAAGCACCCGGATCTTGGTAGCCGGGAGCGAGGGGTCGACGTCTTGCCAGGTTTGGGCCTTGTTGGGGCCCTTACCGAACGGATTGGCAGCCAGTGCCTTGTAAATTTGTTCGACCGTCAGGTTGAGCGCAGGCTGCTCCTTCGCCTGGATCAGGGTCAGGCCGTCAATTCCGACCGGAAGCTCGATGACATTCTTGACGCCATTCTTAACACAGTCGGCATATTCGCTCGCCTTGATCGGTCGCGAAGCGTCGGTGGCATCGGGAAATTTGTCGCCGACGCCTCCACAAAACAGCTTCATGCCGCCGCCCGTTCCGGTCGATTCGACGATCACATTGATTCCTGGATTGGCACGCTGGAATTCTTCAGCGACGGCAGTGGTGAACGGATAAACCGTCGAGGATCCGACGATCTGGATCCGGGTTGAAGCGCCACCTCCAGAGTCCCTCCCGCCGCAAGCCGCGACCAACGCCACCATCGGCAGTGCAACCAGCATCTTTTTCATTGCCATACTCCCAAGCGGTCAGCGCTTAAGTCCGACGTTCAACGCGCTCTAACGCTCAGTCGGTGGCGTGCGTGTGACTCTAACGTTACTGTTTTGTGACATAGGGGGGGGGAAGCTAAGCCGAAGGAAGGTAGACGCTTACCTCCGTTCCGCGACCGGTTTCCGACCGGATATCGAGCGTGCCTCGGTGCCGCTCCACGATATGTTTGACGATGGCAAGGCCAAGCCCAGTGCCGCCGGATTCTCGGCTGCGCGCCGAATCTACGCGGTAAAAACGCTCTGTCAGGCGTGGCAAATGCGACGCTGCGATGCCATCGCCCCGGTCGCTGACGACCAGTACGGCCCGGGATCCGTCGCGGCGTGCTCGGACTTCGACCGAGCAGCTCTTGTCATTGCACCCGTAGCGGATCGCATTGCCAATCAGATTGTCGGCCAGCTGCAGGAGCTGTCCAAAGTCGCCGGCGACCGGCGGCAAGTCCTGATCGATTTCCGACGCGATCCGGCAGTTGCGCCGATCCAACAAAGGTGCGGCATTCTCGATTGCAATCCGCGCGACTTCGGCCAGGTCCACCTGCTCTTCCGGCGGCCGGAACCGGTCAGCCTCAATTCGCGACAGGCTCATCAAGTCCTCGACGATCCGCAGCATGCGGCGAGCCTCGACCTCGATGGTGGCGCCGAAACGCGCACGCATTTCCTCGTCGACCGGCCCAACTTCGGCCAGGGTTTCGGCATATCCAATGATAGTTGCCAACGGTGTTCGGAGTTCGTGGCTGGCATTGGCGACAAAGTCGGTGCGCATTCGCTCGGCCGAGCGGACGGCCGATCGATCCGCTAGCCGGACAAGTACCGAGCCCCGAGCAAGCGGCCGAACTCTAAGACTCCACGGCCGGTCGACTGCACCAATCCCAATCACCTCAAGTTCGGCTTCCAGCCCTGCCGAAATCGTATCGAGAGCGAGAGGATGGCGGATGGCCAGGCGCAGGTCCCGGCCGACGATCTGACCGCCGAGCAATTGCTTGGCCGGCCCATTAGCTGCCGCCACTAGTCCTGCATCGACGATCAGCGCCGGTTCTTCGATCGCTTCGAGGATAGCGAGCGCGAGGACGTTTTTGTCGAGCACGGCGCCGTACCTAAACGGCCTGAGTGACTCGCGCTAGGCAGCCATTCGACCAAGTCGTCGATTGGTTCGAAACGTTCCAACCGCAAGGATGACGAGGATCGGATAGCTCCAGAATTGCAAAGCGGCGCCATAGGCCCGGGGCAGCAGCTCGGGGTCGATACCTTTCAGTATATGTCCAAGCGACGTCGTGAGCTGGAGCCCGGCTACCCAGAGCGGCCAGAACCTATTGGAACGAAGAGCAACGGTGACGAAGCCGGCCAAAACTCCCAAATCTACCAGCAACAGTCCTTCTTCGACGCCGCTGTAACGGTGGCTGAGCGGGGAAATTACCAGCATGGTGGCTAGCGTCCCTCCCAGGCAGGTCGCGGCCACGAGCCTCTCGTCGCCGCCGCCGCGAAACCAGGCATAAAGGCACACCGCCAACAGCATCGGGCCAAAAATGAGGGGTCCGAACATAATGGAGGCCGGACCACGCCGGGCGTGGTCCGGTCAATCCCTTCCGCTTATGCGACGACGCGCAGATCAGCGCGGCCATGTTGCGGTGGGCATTCCTGCATATCTCCGAAACCGACCGTGCGCAGTCCGGGGACATGCTGTGTCGTTTCCTTGAGGGAAATATGGCAGTTGGCCATCTCGCCGCGAGCGTGGACCAGGCTCATGGTCGTTTCGGCCAGCTGCTCGAACGCCGCATGCCCCGTTGCGGTGGCGATCCCGAAGGTGGACCGGGCGCGAATCATCCGGCCTTGAAGCTCGGCGATTTCCGCCAATGCGTCCTCGATCGCGTCCTCAACGGCGCGAACCTGCGTGGCAACCTCATAGGCGGCTGACTCAATTATCTGTTTGCGCATGACTCTTCTCCCCTTGACGCGAGTTGCCCCGCGCAGGGCCATATTCAGCAATGAAGGACTGGTGAGAGCAGCCTAGCCGTTGATCATCCTGGATAGGCTTTCGAGTCCGGCCAAATACATTCCCGCCGAAAATGTCGCGCCCATCGCGATCAAGACAATCCAGAGCAGCCGGAGGCCGACGCTCATCTCATTGCTGGGATGGCTCCTCGTTGCAAACGGCAGTTGCAGGGGAGAGCCAGATCCAACCGGGCTTTGCTCGGTCAAGTGACCGGGAGGATTGACCCCCCCTGCACGGTCAGCGTGCCGAATCGAAGTGCGGACCGTGCCACCTTGCTGTCCGGTTAGAAGGAATGCGTCGATGTGCGGTGATTGATGTATCAAACGCTGATATGCCGGATCGAGCGACAAGGCCGCCGCGACCATCCGCGCCGCCTCGCCGCGCCGTTCCACCCCCAGCTTGTCGAGCGCGCCGCGAATCCGCTGGTCCACGGTATGCGGGCTTATGCCCAGCTTTGCTGCAATCTCTTTGCTGTTGTGATGCTGGTCTACCAGCAGCAGGCATTCGATCTGCCCAGGGCTCAGCCGCGCTACCAGCGATCCGGGATCGCCCCCGCTCGCCGTTTCGTCGGCCTGGCCTGATGGCATCGGCTGCAACGTCATTCCTTCCGAGCCTGGAATGTTGCCCATTCGGGTTAACCCCCGCGTGTGTACCGGAAAGCTGAGAATTCCTCAAATCTGAATGGCTAACGCAGCTTCAAGGCTGTTCGGTGAAAAAATGGTCCGGTTTGGCTCAATCTGGCCGATTTGCCGTTCGCTCGTGCAATCCATTGCATATCCGCAGCAGAATGAATGATACTGGCGGCGTCTGGGTGGCAGGCGGATCATTCCAAGCATGAACGCGATCGACCTCCAATATCATCGCAAATTCCAGGACGCGCTTGGCAGCGGCGACATGTTCGCGCTGTATGAACGGACGCGTGAGGCGATTGCGAAGTTTCCGGACGATCCCGAGGTGCGGTACCTTCAGGCGCTTGCGATGGCACGGCTGGGCGACCCTCATGCAGCCATGCGGCTTTATGAGCGCAATCGGGTCGAGGAAATCAGCTCGGAAGATGCGATCGCTCTGAAGGGCCGGCTCCTTAAGGATCTCGCCGTGCGTACAACGGGAGCCGAGCAGGTCAACTTGTTCCGCCGATCAAGCGAGGCTTACCGCGAGGCATTTCGAATGTCGGACGGCTATTTTTCTGGCATAAATGCGGCCACGACTTCGTTCTTGGCAGGCGATGAGGAAGAAGCCCGCCTGCTTGCCGCCGCCATTGCCCGCCGCCCGGACGTCGCCGAGCCGCACGATTATTTTGCAGCTGCATCAGGGGCTGAGGCCAAGCTGGTGTGCGGCGAAGTTGAACAGGCGACAGCCCTGTTCGCCGAGGCTCGCCGCCGGCCCGACGCATCCCCAGGAATGGTCGCATCCACCGCGCGGCAAGTGGCGCTAATCGCCAGCAGGCTTTCCGCCGGCGAAGACCAGCGGCGGGCCTTGTTGGACTCAATTCGGCCGACACCGGTTATCCATTATTGCGGACATATGTTCGCGGCCGGCTGGCAGCACGAAAAGCAGGTTGCCGAAGAGGTGCGTTCGATCCTTGATGAGGCTGATGTGCTAGTCGGTTACGGCCAGCTCGCCTGCGGCGCAGACATATTGATTGCCGAGGCGTTGCTGGACCGCGGCGGCGAGTTGCATGTCGTGCTGCCCTTTACCGAAGACGATTTCATAAAATCATCAGTGGCCGTGGGCGGAGCGGAATGGATTTCGCGCTATGAAAAGGCGCGCGACGCGGCCAGCTCGGTGACCTTTGCTACCCAGATGCAGTGGGTCAACGACGACCAGCAATTCTCATATTGCGCCAAACTTGTGATGGGCCTTGCTCAATTGCGCGCGAGCGTAATGCAGGCAGACACGTTCCAGCTTGCCGTGTGGGATGGTCAGCCGACCGCTGCAATTGCCGGAACGGCCGCTCACTGCGCCGAATGGGCCGAATTGGGCGGTCAGAGTCGCGTCGTTTCGGTTCCCTCAGACCGGCCAGCGCTGGGCATTGCCGAAGCCAGCCAGGTCCCAGGAAAGCCAAGCTGGCAGCTTTGTTCGATGCTTTTCGCAGATTTCGCCGGCTTTTCCCTGCTGGACGAGGATCATCTGGCACAGTTCCTTGAAGTGGTGATGGGACGGATTGCGCGGGTGCTGGATCGCCATTCCGAGGTTGTCCTCTGTCGTAACAGTTGGGGAGACGCCATTTTCGCGGTGATCAAGACGCCAGCCATGGCTGCGGAGATCGCCCTCGAAATCCAGGCAGAGTTGGATCCGGCCACTCTTAGATCGATCGGTCTTCCGTCCGATGGTGGAATGCGGATCAGCCTGCACCACGGTCCGATTTTCGAGCATTTCGACGCCGTTCAGACCGCGCGTACTTACTATGGAACCGAAGTCACGGTGGCGGCGCGGATCGAACCGCGGGTGCCGGTCGGAGCGATTTATACGACCCAGCCATTTGCTGCGCTGATCGAGTCCGACCTCAACAATTATCATTTCGAATATGTTGGGAAGATGGACCTCGCCAAAAACTACGGCGAACGCATACTGTACCGACTTGGCACGAATGCTGCCTAGGCCGCGGCCTTTGGGGTCGACTTTTAACATCGGTTAACGGACAATTAGCCGCGCGCCGTTTCGAGTCGCTTGGAGGAGGGCGTCGTCATCAGCGCGAGAGATTGGAAGTTTATGAGGGACCGGTAAGGGTCTCCCGCAGAAGGGTGCGAATTAGGGGGATTTGCGTGTCCGGACCTGACATCTTCATCTCTTACAGCCGTGAGGAGCGACAGGCTGCTCGGCATTTTGCCGAAAGCTTCGCGCAGGAAGGCTTTGCCGTCTGGTGGGACGCGGCGCTTCGCTCCGGCGAGACTTTTGACGAAGTCATCGAGCGGGAGTTGCGTGCAGCCAAGGCGGTAGTTGTCCTTTGGTCGCCGCGCTCGGTAGCTTCGCGCTGGGTCCGTGCAGAGGCAACGCTCGCCGATCGCGCCAACAAGCTGGTGCCGGTGATTATCGAATCCTGCAGCCTGCCGATCATCTTCGAATTAACCCAGGCCGCCGACCTTGCAAATTGGACCGGAGATACGGCTGACGCGCGCTGGAAGACGCTGGTCAGCGATTTGCGCCGGCTGGTCGAGCCGCACCGGGAAGCGGGAGCGCAAGCCGAAACGCCGCCCGCAGCAAAAACGCAATTGCCGCCACAAAGTCCGCTGGTTCGGGCTCCGGCTGCCGAACAGGCGCCACTGCCCAAGGCAGACGAACTAATGGCGGCCCTGGATCGTGTCGCCAAAACGCGTGAGCCGCCGCTCGCCAAGCCGACGCCGGCCGAAGTTGAGCAGGCAGAATTCTTCAAGCGATCCGATGAATTTCGTCAGGCGGAAGGGGGAAATGTTCATTTTCTGCGCCGGCTGGACGGCGAGGACGAGGAAACCAGTTTCGCGATCACTCCTGGCGGGCTGAAAATCGGTCGCAAGGCACCGGCGGATATCATCGTGCCGGGCGCGGGAGTATCCCGCGAACATTGCCTGATCGAGCTGGCGGCCGATCAGCTCCGCGTCACGGACCTTAATTCAACCAACGGCACATTCATCGACAACAAGCGGGTCGATCGCAGTCAAACGCTGGCCGTGGGCTCCGTGCTTCGGGTGGGTAACGTGTCGTTCGAGCATGAAGTGCGCAGCCGCTCGGAGATGCGCCCTGCGGCAAACTTCGACCATGATACGCGGCCTTCAGAAGGGCGAGTGGCCGGCCGGTCCTAGGCTGGATCTCGAGACTATTGGCCCTGCGACGATTGCCGCTGCAGGAACACTAGATAGGCCTTGGTTTGGGTGGCTTCCTTGATCAGCCGGTCCATTTCGGCGTCGGTCCGGGCACCGCGTGCGGAATTGGCCACCTCTGCAAGATACTTGTCGTAGTTCTTTGCAAGCCGGGCATTTTCCTTGTTGCCTGATGCCATGACCTGCTTGGCCAAGGCTCGTCCGCTGCTTACGATCGAGTTGACCTGCGCCTGCTTGGACGCTGACGGCGCGGAGCTGCTGCTAGCGCTACTGCTGCTGCTTGTGGTCGTCGTGGTAGCAACCGGTTGCGCGGTTGTGGTGGTTGCGACCGCGGTCGTTGCCTTTGGCGCTTGCGGCAGTTTTTCGGTTTTTGCCTTATTCGCGGCCAATGCGGTGTAGGCGCCCGTAATCGCGGCCGAGAAGGCTTGCGACTTGGCCAATGCATCCCGGGCTGCGCCCAACGACTGAACCGGATCGGTATTGCCGGCCGACGATTCGACCGAGGTGCGAAGGTCAGCCAACGTGCTCGTTACCGCCGGCGACTGCGCGTTACGCGGAAGGCTTTGCGCCTTGGCATCGGCGTCGCGCAGCAAGGCAGTCGCGAAGGCCACGTTTGCCGACGTCGCCGTTCGCTTCATTTGTTCGACTTTCGCGGTAGCTGTTGCCGCCTGAGCCGGGTCATCGGCGACCGCCTGCAGTCCCGCCAGTTGCTGGTCAAGCTGTCCGCCCGCGGCAACCAGGTCGTTGACCGCGGTAGCCGGCGCTCCGGCGGTACGGGCGTCGTCCGCCAGCGTGCGTTCGGCGGCGATCAGCTGACCGAGGCCTTCGACCGGAATCGCTTCCGACCCATTGAGGTCGGGAATCTCAAGTGGCGCTCCGGACTCGCCCGAACCGCCCTTCATCATGAAAGTGCCAGCCGCGAGTGCCGCAACCAGCGCGACCGCACCGCCTCCGGCCAGCATCGCCTTTCTTGGATCCTTGTACCATTTGTCCGCCGGCTCCTTTGCCTTGGGCGGCGGAGCGACCGGCTTCCTTTGTTCCGCGATCGGTTCGGGCTTCTTCGGCGGCAGCGACGACTCGTCCTCAGCCTCGACCGGCGCAGCGGCCTCAGCGGGCTCCTCAATTTCGTCGGGCTTTTTCTTCTTGCCCTTCTTGGAGGCGCCTGTTTCCTCGCCGGCGCGCTTGAACTGCACGTCCGCAGGGTCTTTGGGCACGCCCGTATCGAGGTCTTTTTGATCGATTCCGGGCGCGGTTGGCGCAACCGCTGAAATTTCATTGGACGCCATTTCATGCGCGAAGAAGCGGGTCGGTTCATCGTCGCCGGCGACCACTTCCTCGGCATCTTTCTTGCCGAACAGCGCCAGCCACTCGCGGATGGACTGCGGCCGCTCCGACGGGCGGATGGTCATTCCGGAATCGATCGCCTGCAGGAAGCGTTTGCTGAATCCGGGCCAGTGACCCTCTGCAAGCGGAGATCCCAGGCCGCCGTGCATGCGCTCGAGCACTTCGGGCGGTTTTTCGCCAGTCACGCACTCATAGAGCACCACGGACATGGCATAGATGTCCGTCCAGGGCCCTTGGGGATAGGTCTTCACATATTGTTCGACGGCCGCGTAGGGCGGCGTGTGGAACGTTACCGAGGTGCTGGTTGCCTCGGCCGCCTCGAACCGCGCCGACCCGAAGTCGATCAGGACCGGGCGATTATCGTCGGTAATCAGGATGTTAGGCGGCTTGATGTCGCGGTGAAGGACGCCAACCCGGTGAGCCCGATCGAGCCCTTCAGCGATCGGCTTGATGACGTTCCACAGGCTTCGCTCGTTGAAGCGGCGGCCCTCTTTTAACAGCCGCGACAAGGATACCCCGTCCTCGAAGTCCATCACCATGTACGCTGTGCCGTGAACCTCGAACAGGCTGCGCACGCTGACGATGTTGGGATGGCGGGTAGGAGTCGAGAGGTTCCAGAGAAGCTTCGCCTCCTCGACGAACTTCTTTAGCCCTAGCGCATGGACTTCCTCGACGTCAGATCCGATCGGGACGACCGTGCTTTCGGCGTCGCGTTCGGCGATGGCGCTGGGAAAATATTCTTTGATTGCAACCAGTTCACCGAAATAGATGCCGCGGCCCTTGTAGACGATGCCGAACCCGCCAACGCCCAGGACATCCTCAATCCGCCACTCACGGATAACCGTCCCGTCGGGCAGGGCCTTGCTGCTGTAGGGCTTACTCAACGCCGATCTCCCCCTGGCCGATCTGCAATCAAGAAAAAGTAAATCGCATGAACCATTGTGAATTGCTAGTCTTGGTCTTTGGACGAGAACGGGGGACCCCTATTGGCCTTTGAATGCGTCAGTCGAACCCATGTCGGGCTTCGCCGGAAGGTGAACGAAGATTCGCTCCTTGTCCGGACCGAGCGGGGGCTTTGGGCAGTTGCGGACGGCATGGGAGGGCACGAGGCCGGCGATGTCGCCAGCGCAAAGGTGACCGAAGCGCTCCTCGGGCTGCCGATCGTTTACGGTCTGGACGCCTTGGTCGACAGCGCGATCGCGGCGCTCCAATCGGTCAATCGCGACCTCATTGAGCTGGCCGGCTCGACGGATGTCGAGCGATCAATCGGAAGCACAGTCGTGGGACTGGCCATGGCTGGAAACCGCTACACCTGCTTCTGGGCGGGGGACAGCCGAGCCTATCTTCTGCGCGCAGGCCAAGTGTCACAGCTTAGCCGGGACCACAGCCTGGTCCAAAGCCTAATGGATGCGGGCATGCTGAGCCCTGCCGAGGCGGTCGATCATCCGAATGCGAACATTATCACGCGCGCGGTGGGAGTGGCGCCGGATTTGCAGGTCGAGACAGTCGGAGGTGAAATTTTCGTTGGCGATCAGTTTGTCCTGGCCAGTGACGGGGTGACGCGATTGATCGACGATCAGGAACTGGCCGAAGAACTTGGTACCGGGACCATGGAAGAGGCAGCCGACCGGCTGATTGAAATGGTGCTTGCCCGCGGCGCGCCCGACAATGCCACGCTGGTAATAGTGAAGGTGAAGTAGGACGGCTCATCGTTGGCTTTGGACGTCCCCCGGACATCCTCCAGGCAACGATGGTGGAGAGGGCTGGATTCGAACCAGCGTAGGGCGAAGCCCGGCAGATTTACAGTCTGCTGCCTTTAACCACTCGGCCACCTCTCCAGGTGCGTGGCAGGCGGCCATGTGGCGGCCTGAAGTGCCGCTGTCAACCGCGGCAGTCGCCCGCTCGTTGGCTCGTGCGGCGCTCCAAAAATCGACCATGCCCCGCATGGCGGATTTTTGGAGCGGGTGAAGGGAATCGAACCCTCGTCGTAAGCTTGGAAGGCTTCTGCTCTACCATTGAGCTACACCCGCCCATCAGCACTGGGCCGCGCGCCTTTGCCATCGGCTCAGGCGTCCCGTCAATGGTCACCCGCCGCTTCGCAATGCCAATATGGCGACCGACGCGATCATCGAGCCGATCACAAGCAGGATTAGCAGCGCCATATATCCTTGGCCTTCCTTGCGCTCGGAAAGTGCCCGCTCGTTGAGATAGAGGCGGCCGTCTATCGTCTTGACCACGGTGCCCTGTTCGAGTGCCTTGTCGAGAAACCTCTCCTGTTTTTCGTTAAGTTCGAGCCGAATGGCGCTGGAACTTCCTTCAGCATTCGCCTCCCGCAACTTCTTCTGGATAAATTCCTCGGACTCCTCGTCCTGCGATGCGGCGAGTAGCGCGGCAGTGACCGCCGGATTGATCATGGCAATCTCCCTGGCGCCAATCCTATCCTGGCGCCCGTCAGCTGCCAACGGAACGACTCTCCGGTCTGTCGATTGAATCCGCCGCAATTCGTTTTGGAGGTGCAAAATGGCCGCTCGTCCTATCTGGCGTGGGGTGATCAAGCTGGCGCTGGTGTCGATCCCGGTGGAAATCTATCCGGCCACCAAGGCAGGCAAGTCGATTGCCTTCCATCAGGTCCATGAGCCCTCGGGACAACGTGTCCGCTACGAGAAGGTGGTCCCCGGCATCGGCCCAGTCGACCGCGACGAGATCCTCAAAGGCTATGAAGTCTCGAAGGGCGAATATGTGCTGCTCGACCCCGAAGAGATTGAGAAGGTCAAGCTGGAGAGCCGCAAGACGCTCGAACTGACCCAGTTCGTCGAATTGACCGACATCGACCCAATCTATTTCGACAAACCTTATTATGTCGCCCCGGCCGACGATCTGGCCGAGGAGGCGTTCGTGGTCCTCCGCGATGCGCTCAAGAAGACCAAGCGCGTCGGCATCGGCCAGTTGGCTATGCGCGGGCAGGAATACGTCGTCAGCCTTAAACCGTGCGGCCGCGGCATGGTCCTGGAGACGCTGCGCTATGCGGACGAGGTCAATCGCGCCTCAAGCTATTTTCGCGACATCGGTGATACCAAGCCCGATGCCGACCTCCTTGAACTGGCGGAGACGCTGATCGAGAAGAAGAGCAGCGACTTCGACGCTAAGGAGTTCGAGAACCGCTACATCGACGCCCTGAAGAAGCTGATCGCGGAGAAACAGAAGAAAAAGGGCAAAAGGGTCATCCAGGACGATGAGCCCGATCGCATTCCAAAAGGATCCAACGTCATCGACCTCATGGCAGCGCTGAAGAAGAGCTTGGGCGACGACAAGAAGCCTGCGGCCAAGCGACCGGTCGCCAAACGGGCGCCAGCGCGAAGGAGTGCCCCAAAGAAGACTGCAACGCGGGCGCGAAAGCGGGCTTAAGCCATGGCGCGCAAGTCGAAGCTCGACATCGACACCTACAACCGAAAGCGCGACTTTTCGAAGACGAAGGAGCCGCGGGGTCGGAAGCTGAAGGGCAAAGGCAATAGTTTCGTCGTCCAGAAGCACGACGCCTCGCGGTTGCATTGGGACTTCCGGCTTGAACTGGACGGCGTCCTGAAAAGCTGGGCGGTGCCCAAGGGGCCGTCACTCGATCCCGATGACAAGAGGTTGGCGGTCCGGACCGAGGACCACCCGCTCGATTATGGTGAGTTCGAAGGCGTCATTCCCAAAGGCGAATATGGCGGCGGGACGGTGATGCTGTGGGATAGGGGCCGGTGGGATCCCGAGCCCGGCAAGGATCCGATGAAGACCATCGAGGATGGCCACCTCCATTTCACGCTCGAAGGCGAGCGGATGAAGGGCGAGTGGGTGATGTTCCGCCTGAAGCCACGGCCCGGCGAGCGGCAGGAACCGTGGATGCTGAAAAAGGTCGCCGACGATTTCGCCAAGCCGGAAGAAGGCGAGGCATTGGTCGAACAGTGCGTGACCAGTGTCAGCACCGACCGAAGCATGGCCGAGATCGCTGCGGGCGCCGACATTTGGCATAGCAATCGCAAGGCTACCGGCAGGACCGGTCGTGCCAAGCGCAAGGCAGGGGTCGGTCCGCCTTCGTTCCAGCCGCCACAACTCGCAACCCTGGTGGACGCGGTGCCAACGGGTAACGACTGGCTGCATGAATATAAATATGACGGCTATCGGTTGCTGGTCGCAACCGCGGGCGGGGCGGCGACTGCGTTCACCCGCAAGGGCCACGACTGGAGCGACAAATTCCGACCAATCGTCCGTGCAGCAGCGAAACTTCCCGCGGGCTGCCTGATCGACGGGGAAGCGGTAGCGCTCGGCAAAAATGGCAAGCCCAGCTTCCAGCTGCTCCAGGCTTCGCTCAAGGGCGGCGACGCCGACCTGGCCTTTTACGCTTTCGATTTGCTGGTCGACCAGGGCGAAGACATTGCCAGCCTCTCCAACATCGAACGCAAAGAGCGGCTAGCTGCGCTGCTAAAGGCTGCCAGTCCGCCGATCCTCTATGGCGACCATGTCATCGGCAAGGGCGAGAAACTGTTCGAGGCGGTCTGCAAGGAAGGCGGGGAGGGCATCATCTCGAAGAAGGCCGGCGCGCCCTACAAAAGCGAGCGGACCAGGAACTGGCTGAAGACAAAGTGCATCCAGCGGCAGGAGTTTGTCATCATCGGGTGGCAAGACAGTGACAAGCGCCATGGCTTCCGCTCGCTCCATCTCGCGGTGAGGGAGGGACGCGAACTCAAATATGCGGGCAAAGTCGGGACCGGATTCGACACCAAGATGATCCACGACCTTAGCGACCGGATGCGGCCGCTAGAAATCGATGAGCCGTCGTTTGATGTCCCGCGGGCGGCAAAGCGCGGATCGCACTGGATTAAACCGAAGCTGGTCGGCGAGGTCGCCTTCACCGAATTCACTACCGACGGTATCTTACGCCACCCGAGCTTCGTCTCGCTGCGCGAGGACAAGCCGGCGACGGAGGTGGTGCTGGAAAAGCCCGTTAGATTGCCCAGAGCTACAAAGCCGGTCAAAGCCGGCCCGGCGTCCGTTGGGGCATTCGGCATCAAAATTAGTAATCCGGACCGTGTCATCTACCCTGGCGACGGCCTGACCAAAGGCGACCTCGCCAACTACTATGCGGCGATCGAATCCCTGATGCTGGTCGACATGGCCAAAAGGCCGATCAGCCTGATCCGCTGTCCCCAGGGCCGGGCCAAGCAATGTTTCTTCCAGAAGCATGACAGCGGCACCATGGGGCCACATGTGAAGCATGTGCCGGTCAAGGAAAGCGATGGCGAGGTGCAGGATTATCTTTACGTGCAGGATGCACGTGGAATCCTCGCCTGCGTTCAAATGGGAACGGTCGAGTTCCACGGCTGGGGCAGCAAGGCCAACAGACTCGAATATCCTGACCGGCTGGTATTCGATCTCGATCCCGACGTTGGACTTGGTTTCAACAAGGTAAAGGTTGCCGCGGCTAGGCTCCAGGCGCTTCTGGCGGATCTCGGCCTAGTCACTTTTCCGATGCTGACGGGCGGCAAGGGCATCCATGTCATCGCCCCGCTTGAGGCCAAGGCCGATTGGGGGAAGGTCAAGAGCTTCGCCGAGCGGTTCAGCCGCGCGATCGCGGAGGCCGAGCCGGACATGTTCACTGCGAATATCCGCAAGAACCAGCGCAAGGGCCGCATTTTCCTCGACTGGCTAAGAAACCAGCGCGGAGCGACGGCCGTGATGCCCTATTCCGCGAGGGCTCGAGAGGGAGCCCCGGTCGCCGCGCCGGTGGCTTGGGAAGAGCTTGATCATTTCAAATCGGGAGCAGAATTTTCAATCCGCGACGCCAATGAGTTGCTGGAGCGCGCAAGCTCCAAGCCGCTTGCCGGATGGGGTCAGGCGAAGCAGAGGCTGCCCAAAGCCTGACTTGGCTTAAGCGCCGACCGCGCTAAGCAAGTGCGCATGCGCGCACTTCCTCCTTTCCTTTCTTTATTCCTGATCGCCGCGGCTCCGTCTCCGGAAGCTTCCGGGTGGCGCGAGCAAGCGGCGAAAATCTCGATTACCCGCGACGATTGGGGCATCGCCCATATCGAAGGTCCGACCGATGCCGACGCAGTTTTCGGCATGATCTACGCGCAGGCCGAGGACGACTTCCCGCGAATCGAGGCCAATTATTTGATAGCGCTTGGCCGGACTGCAGAAGCGGAGGGAGAGAAGGCGGTCTGGCAGGACCTGCGTGCACGGCTCTACGTCAGCGAGCCTGAGCTGAAAGCCAGCTATGCTGCCAGCCCCGACTGGCTAAAGCGCTTGATGAACAGCTGGGCTGCTGGCCTCAACTATTATCTCGCCACCCATGCGCAGGTGAAGCCGCGCGTTCTGAAGCGGTTTGAACCGTGGATGGCGCTGTCGTTCACCGAAGGAAGCATCGGCGGCGATATCGAGCGGATCGACCTTCAACAGCTGGAGCAATTCTACGGAGGCACAGCCAAGTTGGCAGCGGCTCCCTACGATCCCGATCCTCGCGGATCCAATGGGATCGCCATTGCGCCCGCACTTACGAGGGACGGCAAGGCGCTGTTGCTGATCAACCCGCACACAAGCTTCTTCTTCCGGTCGGAGCAGCAGGTGACCAGCGAACAAGGTCTGAACGTCTACGGCGCCGCGACCTGGGGCCAGTTCTTCATTTACCAGGGGTTCAATGCCCGAGCCGGCTGGATGCACACGTCAAGCGGGGTCGACAATGTCGATGAATTCGCGTTCGACGTGAGCAAGGGGAAGCAGCCCCGCTACCGTTACGGCAAGGTCTGGCGGCCGTTGACCCCTCGGCCGGTCACGATCCGCTACCGGACCGCAGACGGGAAGCTGCTAAGCCGCAGCTTCACAACCTGGCGGACTCATCGCGGGCCGATCGTGCGATCCGAAGGCGGGCGATGGATAGCCTTCGCGATGATGGACCGACCGGTTGCGGCGCTCCAGCAAAGTTATCTGCGCACCCGAGCTACCGATCTTGCGTCGTTCCTCAAGGTTGCCGGGCTTCAGGCAAACAGCTCCAACAACACGATCTTCGCCGATGCTGGCGGCGAAATCGCCTATCTGCACCCGCAATTCGTGCCGAGACGCAACGATCGCTTTGATTACACCAAGCCGGTGGACGGCAGCGATCCGGCGACCGATTGGGGAGGTGTCCATTCCCTGTCCGAACTGCCAAGCGTAATCAGCCCGCCCAACGGCTGGGTTCAGAACACAAATGCTTGGCCTTACCGGTCGGCGGGCGCGTTCAGCGCCGACCCGAAATTCTTTCCCAAATATATGGATATGTTCGGGGAGAATTATCGCGGCCTGCATGCGCAAAAGCTCCTCGAGAAGAGCCGCGACTGGACACTCGATCGGTTTCAGAGAGCGGCCTACGACAGCTATCAGCCGGGGTTCGCCGCGCTGGTGCCGGAGTTGGTCAAGGCGTGGGACCAATTGCCCGACGGTTCAGGCAAAGCCGCGCTGGTCGAGCCAGTCTCAATCCTACGCCAATGGGATTATCGCTGGGGCATGCAGTCAGAGGCGCAAAGCCTTGCCGTGTTTTGGGCCGAGGCCTTGAAGAAGAGCGTCAACGCGCCGGAAACTGAGCCAAGCAACAAGGTGATGATGCGGCTGGGCCGAGACACCAGCGCCGAGCAGAAGCTGGCTGCACTGGAGCAGGCGGTGGGGCGGCTGCGCCAGGACTTTGGTAATTGGCGAGTGCCGTGGGGCGAGATCAATCGGTACCAGCGCATTTCGCCTGTGATCGATCATCCGTTCAGCGATGCCGCCCCGAGCATGGCGGTGCCCTTCGCTTACGGTAACTACGGCTCGCTTGCCTCCTCCAACGCGGCGCCGCGCAATGGGTCGAAGCGCTGGTACGGGACCAGCGGCAACAGTTTTGTCGCGGTAGTTGAATTTGGCGATCGAGTGACAGCCCGCGCCATCAGCACGGGCGGCGCGAGCGGTGATCCGTTATCGAAGCATTTCAACGACCAAGCCGGGCGCTACGTCACGGGCGACCTGCGGCCGGTCTATTTCTTTCCGGAGGACCTGCTGGGCCACATCGAGCGGCGCTATCATCCCGGCGAATAGCTAGGACGCAAACTTGTCGGTGGCCCTGATCAGGCCATCGAGAACTCCCGGTTCGTTGTAGAGGTGGCCGCCATCGGGGATGATGTTGAGCTCGACCTCCGGCCAAACGCGCTTCAATTCCCAGGCCGCGCGCGGTGGGGTGCAGCAATCGTGGCGGCCCTGAACGATCACTCCCGGGATTCCGCGAAGCTTGTCCGCTCCGCGCAGCAGCTGTCCTTCCTCGAGCCAGCCCTTGTGGAGCATGTAGTGGTTCTCGATCCGCGCGATGGCGATGGCGTGACGATCGTCGGTGAACTCGGCCAGCATTTCGGGGTCGGGCAGTAATGTAACGGTCAGCCCTTCCCACATGCTCCAAGCCTTGGCCGCACGAAGCTGCGCGGCGGGGTCGTCGCCAGTCAGCAGCCGGCGATAGGCGCCAATCAGGTCTCCTCGCTCTTCCTGAGGCACCGGCGCCAGGAAATCATCCCATCCGTCGGGATAGAGTTCCGAAGCGCCGTAACGGTAGAGCCAGTCGAGCTCGCTTTGACCGAACAGGAAGATGCCGCGGAGTACCAGTTCGGTGACGCGCTCGGGATGGGTTTGGGCATAGGCCAGGCTAAGCGTCGAGCCCCAGCTTCCACCGAAGACCATCCACTTGTCGACGCCGGCATGCTCGCGCAGCCGCTCGATGTCTTCGACCAAGTGCCAGGTGGTGTTGGCGTCCAGATTGGCATGCGGCGTCGACTTGCCAGCGCCCCGCTGGTCGAACAGCAACACGTCATATTTCGCCGGATCGAACTGGCGGCGATGATTGTCGCTGATGCCTGCGCCGGGGCCGCCGTGGAGAAACACCGCCGGCTTGGCGCCGCGCGTACCGCATCGCTCCCAATAGAGCGTATGGCCATCGCCGACGTCGAGCATTCCCGAAGCATAGGGCTCGATCTCCGGGTAGAGTGTGCGGCGCTCGGTCATTGGCTACTCCCGACAATGTGGGTTCGGCCCCGTAACGCAGCCGCCGCTACTTGGCGACTGGAACTTCACGTCCGTGGCGGCAAGCCCAACAGTTGGCGGAAGGCCGCGCGCGCGGGTGGGACGCACGCTCGCAAATAAGCAAATTGCTCACCAGGTAGGGGCGAAAAGAAATTCATCGTCCCGTTTGCTTCGAACAGCAGCACCCGGCCATCGGCCATGATGCCGAAATCAATCCCGAAAAAGTCGAGGTCGATCCGTTCGCGCACCGAGGCCAGTACCTGACTCACTTGCGGCGGAAAGGCCCCGTCGGGCGTGGCCATCATCGCCTCTTCTTCGGCGATCAGGTCGGGCCGGTCGGCCATAAAGCGGCCGCGATCCTTGGCGTGCACGTTCCAGAAATCCGAGAAAATCATGTGCCGGAAGATGGTGTGCGGACCGATGAAGAACACCCGGAATTTCCGGTAGAGACCGTCGGCGCTCTGATAATCGACGAACTCGGTGGCGAAATATTCGGTGCCCTCGACCATCGCGGCGGTCATTTCATCCAGGCTGTCGAATCGATCCTGGGTCGTGCCCTTGTGGGTGCCCGGCTCCCTCAGGATCAGCGGGAATTGCATCCCCGCCTTGTCGAGCATTTGGCCAACCCTGTCGCGCTTGGCGGTCTTGAGCCGGACGACCTTGGGCGCCAGCAGCCCGGGAACATCGGAAAGCCGCCGCGCGATCTGGTCACGGGTCGATCGGAGCACCGCTTCCGGGCAATTGATGACCTTGCCGGGCACGCCGCGGAGCAGCTTGCGAAGATTGTCGAGCACCCGGTCATTCCGTTCCGGCTCGGTGATCAGGTTCAGCAGGTGGCGGTAACCTGTGAGTTTGGGCCGACCCTGTTGGCGCAGGAACTGGCGAGTGATCTGCAACCGATGGTGGGGATGGTCGGTGTCGATTAAGCCGAAAAGATCGGAGGAGCCCCTGACGGTCACCGTTCCGTCACTGGCCCTGATCTGGTCGTCGCGATCGGCACCGAAAATCAGCAGCAAGGTCGCGTTGGGGGCGGAAGGCAAGACCGTCATGCCATGGCACGATAAGAAAGACGGGCGGTGAGTTGAAGCCCACCGCCCGCCAGTCTTGCCATTACTATCGGCTTAGAACTTGATGCCGGCTTCGACGCCCCAGATGCGCGGTTCGTTGACCATCGCCGTCAGGTTGTTGAAGTCGATGCCCGCAACGGCACTTTCGTCATTGGTGATGTTCCGGACGAAGCCGGCAATGTCGTAGCGATCCGTCTTGTAGCCAATGCGAAGGCCGCCCTCCATCAGCTTGTCATCGCTGAACTCGACCGATTCATAAAGGAAGAACTGAATCTTCGAGCGGTGATACCAGTCGGTGAACACATAGATGGATCCCGGACCGATCGGATATTCGTAGCCCGCCGTTAGGTTGAAGGTCCACTTGGGCGCCTGCGGAAGCTGGTTGCCGTCGATGAATACCTGTGCCGGCTGACCGGTCAGCGGGTTCGCGGGCACTGCGATCGGATCGGTAAAGGTGCAGGGCGCGCCGCACACCTCGACGACGAGATTGTCGTCATGGATCTTGGCGATGTTGTAGCTCAGGCCCGCAGTCATCGTCAGGCCGCGGGCTGGCCGCGCTTCAAGCTCGGCTTCGAAGCCATGGCCCTTCACCGCATCGGCATTGAGGAGCAGATTGGCGTTGGTGGCGCCGCCGACCGCCGAAAGCTGCAGGTCCTTGGTCTTGAAGTAATAGCCGGTGAGGTTGAAGCGCAGGAGGTGGTCGAACAGCACCGTCTTGATGCCGGCCTCGTAGGACATGGTATTTTCGCTGTCGGCCTTCGACATGGTCTGGTCGAACAGGATCCGGCCCTGGAGCGAAGGCGCCCGGTATCCCTTGGCGATACGGGCGTAGATGTTGATGTCCTGGTTCAGCTCGTGGATTGCCGAAACGTCCCACGTCAGGACGCTGTCCTTGGCGTGGAGCGTGTTGGGCCCTACCGGGCCGCCACCGACGAAGATCGGCCGAATGTCGAATTCGCGCTCTGCGAACAATTTCTTCTTGTCATGATTCCAGCGCGCGCCGGCCTGCAGCGTCAGGCCATTGTCGAACTTGTAGTTGAGCGACCCGAAAATGCCGAGGGCTTTGGCGTCCTGGCGTTGGTTGACGATGGCGTCCGGCGTCGGATCGGTCGGGCTGCCGAAATCGAAACTTTCAATGTCGAGGTCTTCATCGAAGTAGAAGATGCCGGCCTGGTAGCCGAGGCCAGTGCTGTTGTTCGATGCAATCCGCAGTTCCTCAGTGAACTGGTCGAGGCTCGGGACATTGTCCTGGCTCTGCGCGGCGAACGGGATGAAGCCGGGGAAACTGTTGTTGGTGAAGCCTGGCCCGCAGAAGGAGCAGCCGAAGCCGCCGTCGATGTCGCCGCGGCTCTGGAGCTTGCCATGCCAGTAACTGGTGACGGAATAGATTGTGGCCGGGCCGAGGTCATATTCGACCGAACCGGCCAAGTTCCAGGTCGTCAGCTTCTGGAAGTTGAGGCCGTCCGTCGCGACTTCGTCGCGCTTGAAGTCGCCACCGTCGAGACCGATCAGATGATTTGTGCCCGGCTCGATCGCATTGGCGCGGAAGATGCGGGCGTCACCATTGAGGTGACGGTACTGGCCCGTGAGGCGTAGCGTCAGGTCCTCGGTCGGCTTCCACTGGACCTGCCCGCGGACGGCCATGTCGGTATAGCCTTCAAGATCGTGCTTGCCGTGCTCGACGACGTTGTCGATCCAGTCGTTACGATGCTGCAGCAGGCCCGACACGCGAACCGCAAACTGGTCGCTGCCCTCGCCGCCGACCGCGCCTTCCAGGTTCATTGTGCCATAAGTGCCATAGCTGACCCGGGCATAGTTGTTGCCCCTGCCAGGCTTGACCGAATCGAACTTGACGATGCCGGCCGGCGTGTTGCGGCCGAACAAGGTGCCCTGCGGTCCGCGAAGTACCTCAACCCGGTCGACGTCGAACGCCGGGAAGCCCTTGAGGATCGGGTTTTCGAGGACGACATCGTCATAAACCAGGCTGACCGGCTGCGACGCGTTGAGATCGAAGTCGGTGTTGCCGAGGCCGCGGATGTAGAAGCGCGGGAAGGTACGACCAAAGGAGCTTTCGATGTTGAGGCTGGGGACGCGTCCGGACAGGCCGCGGATGTCGGCGCCGCCCGCATTGATTGCCGCCAGCGTCTCGTCGCTGACAGTCGCGACCGACAGCGGAATGTCCTGCAGATTTTCGCTGCGCCGAGTGGCGGTGACGACAATATCGGCAACGCCTTGGGCGGAATCTGCCTGAGGCTGCGTAGCATCAGCGGCGGGCGTATCGGTGTCGCCAGTCACCTGCGCCTGTGCGGGCGTAGCGATCGTGGCAAAGGCGCATGCAGTGGCCAGCGCGATGAGCGAAGTCTGAGAATTGCGGAGCATCGGTGTCTTTCTTGAAAGAGCCAGTGGGCAGGCATCAAGAAACACCCCGCCCCGATGCTTTACGGGCCTCTACCGGTGGGCCGGGTGGAGTCAACGAACAGCGGACGCCATCGTGAAGATTTCACGCTTATTGTTGCATCGAAATGACTCTTGGCTTTCCAGCCGGCGTCAGAAGCTGAATTCCTCGTAGACGTGGCTGACGTCGCCCTGCCACTCGCCATGGTAGCGATCGAGCATCTTCTCGGCGAAGGTCTTGCCGCTGGCCACAACGTCGCGAAGCGGGTCGAGGAAGCCGCCTTCATTGTCCCCGGCTGCATTGAGTTCAGCCCGCTCGCGAAGGCCTGAGGTGGCGATCTCGAGCACTTCCTCCGACAGCTCGCGAACGGTGCCGCCGCCCGGAACCGGCGCCTCAAGGGCGAGCTTCGGCACCGAATGACGAAGCGCCTCGCGCTCCTCGATCGTCCAATACCTGACGCGGTCCCAGGCCGCGTCGAGCGCGCTTCCGGAATAGAGAAGTCCGACCCATAGCGCCGGCAGTGCGCAAATCCGGCCCCAGCGGCCACCGTCCGCCCCGCGCATCTCGAGGAAGCTCTTGAGACGAACTTCCGGAAACGCTGTCGAGAGATGGTCGGTCCAGTCGGCGATCGTCGGCTTTTCACCGGGCAGGGCGGGAAGCCTGCCCTGCAGGAAGTCGCGGAAGCTTTGACCTGCCGCGTCGACATATTCGCCATCGCGAAAGACGAAATACATCGGAACGTCGAGCGCATAATCGCAATAGCGTTCGTAGCCGAACCCGTCCTCGAACACGAACGGCAGCATGCCGGTGCGGGAAGGGTCGGTGTCTTCCCAGATATGGCTTCGGAAGCTTTTGAACCCGTTGGGTCGCCCCTCGGTGAAGGGCGAATTTGCGAACAGGGCGGTGGCGATCGGCTGGAGGGCGAGGCCGACCCGGAACTTCTTCACCATGTCGGCTTCCGATGAATAGTCCAAATTAACCTGGATGGTACATGTACGGAGCATCATGTCGAGGCCGAGAGTGCCGACCCTTGGCATGTGCCGAAGCATGATCGCGTAGCGTCCCTTGGGCATGATCGGCAGGTCGCTGCGCGCCTTGTCCGGCCACATGCCGAGCCCCAGGAAGCCCAGGCCCAGCCGGTCCCCGACCGCCTTGACCTGCTCGAGGTGCCTGCCGCTCTCGGCGCAACTCTGGTGGAGATCCTGCAACGGAGCGCCGGATAGTTCGAGCTGCCCGGCAGGTTCGAGGCTGATGGTCCCGTCGGCACCGGTAAGGGCAATGATCTTGCCGCCTTCCTCGACCGGCTTCCAGCCAAACTCCGTGAGGCCGACCAGCAGGTCGCGGATTCCGCCTGGTTCGTCCCAGCTGGGCGCGCGATGGTCGCTCAGCCGGTAGACGAATTTCTCATGCTCGGTCCCGATCCGCCAATCCTCGCGCGGCTTTTCGCCGCCCTCGAACACGGACAACAGGTCGTCGCGGCTTTCGATCAGCGGGCTCGCCGAAAGGTCGGTGCGGGTCGTCATTAGGGCGGCGATTAGCGGCGCGACCGAATCCGCGCCAGCACTTCCTGCTTATGGCTTCGATAGCGCGGCTTATCGCCAGTCGCCGGCAGTTCCCATCCAGGCGGCGATGGCAGCAAGAGCGGCCGTCTCCGCGCGCAGGATGCGGGGGCCGAGGCCGATGGCCTGGGCGTTTGGCGCTGTTCGGATCGTCGAAGCTTCTTCGGGCGTGAAGCCTCCCTCGGGGCCGATCAGAAGCGTCGCGGGGCCGGGCTCGAACGAAGCGGGGGCGGGCGCGCCTCCTGTCTCATCGGCAAAATAGAGCATCCGGTCGGGATCGCGGGCCCTGAGGAATGCCTCCAGCCGCACCGGCTCGTCGATGTCGGCCAGGACTGTACGGCCGCATTGCTCAGCCGCCTCGACAATGTGCGCACGCATCCGATCGAGGTTCAATTTGTCGACGATCGTTCGCTGGGTGACGACGGGCTGCAGCCGCGCGACACCGAGCTCGACCGCCTTTTCGACCAGCCAGTCTACCCGGCCCTTTTTCACCGGGGCGAATGCCAGCCAAAGGTCGGGAACCGCTTCCTGCGGCTTGGTCGGCTCGCCGACGACGAGGCGCATCCGCTTCCTGCCCGCTTCAACGACCTCCGCGAGCCATTCCCCCGACATGCCGTCGAACAATAGCAGCCGGCCACCTTCCTTCAGGCGCATGACATTGCCGAGGTAGTTGGCCTGGGCAGCGTCGAGGTCGATCTGGGCGCCCGCGGCGAGCGGCGTGTCGACATAGAGCCGAGGGAGGCTTCGCGGCGGCCAGGCTGGGGTGGCAGGCA
This sequence comes from Sphingomicrobium sp., assembly GCA_035494075.1. Classification (GTDB taxonomy): domain Bacteria; phylum Pseudomonadota; class Alphaproteobacteria; order Sphingomonadales; family Sphingomonadaceae; genus Sphingomicrobium. The sequence goes on from DATJHF010000007.1 coordinate 40,795, forward strand.
TGCCGCCGCCTAGCATCCGCCAAATGGCAAGGCTATTGGCTCGTCCATGCCCATCGACCTGATCTGCCTGGATGCCGACGACACGCTTTGGCACAATATGCGTTTCTTCCACGAGACGCAGGACGCGCTGGTGGCGATGGTCGAGCCGTTCGCGGACGCGGGCATAGCGAGGGCAGCGCTGGAAGCGTGCGAAATCCGCAACCTCAAGCTGTTCGGCTACGGCGCCAAGGCCTTCACGCTGTCGATGATCGAAACGGCGCTGGAGCTGGGCGGCGACGAGGTTCCGGCCGCGGTGATTCGGGGCATTCTCGAGGCCGGCAAGGCGCTCCACGCCCATCCGGTGGAGTTGTTCGACGGGATTGAGGAGACGCTTGCTGCGCTGGCCGAACGGGCGCGGCTGCTGCTGGTGACCAAAGGCGACCTGTTCCACCAGGAAACCAAGCTGGCCGCCTCGGGCGTCGGTGATTTCTTTTCCGGGATCGAGATCGTCAGCGACAAAAGGCCGGAGACCTTCGCCGGCATTTTCGAGCGATACGATGCGCACCCGTCGAGCGCGCTGATGGCGGGGGATTCAATGCGCAGCGACGTGTTTCCAGCGCTCGAGGCGGGGGCGTGGGCCGCTTATATTCCGCAGCCGCTGGGTTGGAGCCACGAGCAAAGGCCGGCACCAAGCGACAATCCACGGTTTGTCGAACTGCCGTCACTGGCGGCGCTGGTGAATTGGCTCGACCGAGCCGAAGCGGCGTGAACGATCTCGTCCCTGACAGCGAACGTACCGGACTGATCGGCGCGCTGCCGAAGGCCCTGCGCGCCTACGCGTCGCTGATGCGGGTCGACCGGCCGATCGGCACATGGCTGCTCTATTGGCCCTGCGCGTGGAGCGTGGCGCTGGCCGGCGTGCAGGGGGACTGGGCGCTGTTCGCCTGGTTCCTGCTGGGCGCCTTCGTCATGCGCTCGGCAGGTTGCGTGTATAACGACATCGTCGACCGGCGGCTGGATATGCAGGTCGAGCGCACCCGGCTTCGCCCGCTCGCCTCGGGCAGGGTTTCAGTTCGAGATGCGTGGCTATTGGCGATTTTCCTGTCGCTGATTGGGCTGGCCGTGCTGCTCCAGCTTCCTCGCGTTGCCCAGGGGGTCGCGCTGCTCAGCATCTTCCCGGTTGCAGCCTATCCCTTCATGAAGCGCGTCACCTGGTGGCCGCAGGCCTGGCTTGGATTGGTGTTCAGTTGGGGCGCACTGGTCGGCTGGCCCGCCGTCACCGGCGAGTTTGCGATGCCGGCGCTGCTGTTATGGATCGGCAGCATCTTCTGGGTGATTGGCTATGACACGCTCTACGCCATCCAGGACATCGAGGATGACGAGCTAGTCGGGGTGAAGTCGAGCGCGCGCGCGCTGGGCGACCGGGCGCCGCTCGGCGTGGGCATTTGCTATGCGCTGGCGCTGCTCGGCTGGTCCGCGGCGATCTGGAAGGTTCGGCCGGATTGGCTGGCATTGCTAGCCTTGGCTCCGGCCGCGGCCCATCTTGCGATGCAAGCCGCCAGGGCCGATCCCAAGAACGGCGCGGGGGCGCTGGCGCTGTTCAGGTCAAACCGCTTCACCGGCCTGCTGCTGTTCCTTGGCGTCCTCGTCGTCGGCTTGTCGTCGGTCGATTGACCTACTAGGCGGGCGCCCATGCTTTCTCCCGCAGCTGCCCGTGACAAGGCCGCATCGCTTGTCGAACTTGCCCGCAAGTCAGGCGCTGACGCCGCCGATGCCGCCTATGTCGGCGAACGGTCGCAGGGCGTCAGCGTCCGGCTTGGCGCGCTCGAAGATGTGCACAGGAGTGAAGGCGAGGAAATCGGGCTGCGCGTGTTCGTGGGCCGGCGTAACGCGACCATCTCATCGTCCGACTTGTCGAAGGATGCGCTGGCCGCGTTGGTCGATCGTGCGCTGGCGATGGCGGCGGAGGCGCCCGAGGATCAATATGCCGGGCTCGCCCCGCAGGATATGCTGTTTCGCGGCGACCCCTCCGACCTCGACCTGGATGATGGCGGCGACCCCGCTCCGGCGGAGCTCAAAGAGCGCGCGCTAATTGCCGAAGACGCGGCGCGCGCCGTGGCGGGCGTTACCAACAGCAACGGATCCAGCGCCTCGGCATCCGCCTCCATCTTCGCAATCGCCACAAGCGATGGCTTTGCTGCCTCAACCCACGCCACCGGCTACAGCAATTCAGCCAGTGTCGTGGCCGGCGAGGGCAATACTATGCAGCGCGACTATGCCTGGCATTCGGCGCGCCATGCGGCGGACCTGGAAGGGCCCGCGGACATTGGCGCTCGGGCGGCCGAAAGAGCGGTTGCACGGTTGAACCCTGTCAGCGTCAAGGCGGGCGTCATGCCGGTCCTGTTCGACCCGCGTGTGGCGACCACGCTGCTCGGCCATTTCGTCGGGGCAATCAGCGCCGCCGCGGTGGCCCGCCAATCCAGCTTCCTGATGGATGCCCTGGGAACGCAGGTTTTCGCTCCCGGGGTCACCGTCCATGACGAGCCGTTTCGAAAGAGAGGGCTTCGCAGCCGCGCGTTCGATGGCGAAGGGCTTCCCGTGGCGGCCGGGGAATTGGTCAGTGACGGAGTACTCAACACCTGGCTGGCGGAAAGCGCTTCAGCCCGGCAGCTCGGCATCCGGCCGACCGGCCATGCCGTCCGCGGGGTCTCCGGCGCGCCAGGGGCAGGGCCTTCAAACCTTTATTTTGCGCCAGGCAACCGTAGTCGCGAGGAAATGATTTCCAGCCTGAAAAATGGTATCTTGGTCACCGAGCTGATTGGCCAGGGGGTCAATGGCGTCACGGGTGACTATTCCCGCGGCGCCGCCGGCTTCCTTATCAGCAATGGCGAGGTCGGTCCCGCAGTGGCGGAGATCACCATCGCCTCCAACCTCAAGCATATGTTTGCCGCGCTGGAGCCAGGCAGCGATCTGCGCCTGCGCCGCGGCATCGATAGTCCGACGCTGCTTGTGCCTGAAATGACGGTGGCGTCGGCCTAGGTCGACGCCTGACCATCAACCGTTATTGGGTCCCTTGCCGATTGCCCAGAAGACGTGGGTCAGTACTTTTTTGCCGGCGCCCAGATCTTTGAGGAAAACGTCGGGGCGGCCCTCGCTATCATTATGAATTGCGCGGCCCCATTCGGCCGGGCTGTCGCCGATGCCGGCTTGCTCCCGCGGCGGTGCGGTGCCGACCTGGCGGATGCCGAAGTTCGTGCTCGCCGTCGCCGTCGTGAACCCGTCGTCGTGATTGTAGATAATGTTCAGCTCCTGATAGTCGTGAGCGTTGGGATGCGTATTCGCCGGCGGACCGTCGGGGTTGCTGGTGTAATCCATGCAAGTGCCGAGGTTGGCATTGTCGAAATTCTCGTCCTGGTGATCGAGCCCGAAGTCATGACCGATCTCTTGGCAGCCGACCAGTGCGCGCCATGACGCCGAATTGTACGGCGCGCTGTTGTGATAAGTGTCGTTGAGCTTCGTCGTGGCCTGGCTGATATGACCGCTCGTCAGCCAGATGCTTGCGATTCCCAGCCAACCACGGCGGCCGTACAGCGCATTGCAGACGCGGATCTGGCCCGCGATTGGACTGCATTTCTTCGGATCGCCGGACGTGGTCTGGCTGGTGAGATCGAGCTCATTCGAACTGTTCCAGTCGGCGATCGCCGTGTTAACGGTGGTCGTCCATTGGGACGTGATCGTCTTGTTGACCTTGAGGGGAAGTTCTGAGCCGTCGCCGGCCCAATGGTATCCCCCCCAGCTATGATTTGCGAAGGCCGGATTCAACGCCATCACCGCGCCTGACAGCAGCGCGGCACGCACCAACATCTTTTTCATCGCTTGCCCCTCGGCCGGCGAATAACCCCAGCGCAGCCCTGTGCCGGCCCCGAATGCCGCGCATCCCGGGCAACACTCCATCTTATTCAATTTTGAGTCAAGTGATTGGATTTAATGGCCTAATGCCAAGGCGTGGGATCTCGATCTTTGGGCAGCGGTCCATCACAACCTTCAGTCCGGCAGCCTCCGCCCGGCGGGCAGCCTCTGCGTTGATCACGCCGATCTGCATCCATACCGCTTTGGCACCCACAGCAATCGCCTGGTCGACCGCTTCTCCGGCAGCTTCCGGCCGGCGGAAAATGTCGACGATATCGATCGGCTCACCAATCTGGGCCAGCTCGCGCCAGACATATTCGCCGTGAATGTGCTCGCCGGTGATCTGCGGGTTGACGGGGATCACCCGATAGCCCTGATCCTGTAGAAACTTCATTACCCCGTTGGATGGACGGTCGGGCCGGTCCGACGCTCCGACCATGGCAATGGTCCGCGCATTGGCCAGCAATTTCCGAATATCCTCATCGCGATCCAACGGCATTGACCAATTCCTCTTCCCCGGGAGAATGTTTCAGGCAGCAACTTTCTCCAGCTCCGCCATCATTCGAAGGGCGATTGCAGCGAATGCTTCACTGGCGGGCCCGTCGGTTGCAGCGGGCGGGGTCCCGGCATCGGAAGCCGCGCGAAGGCTGGCCGAAAGCGGCAGCCGCCCAAGGAAGGGTACCTCCAATTTGCTCGCTGACGCTTCTGCGCCGCCTTGGCCAAAGGGATCGCTGCTCTCGCCGCAATGCGGGCATTGGTAGCCCGCCATATTCTCGATGATGCCGAGCACCGGCACTCCGGTCTTGGCAAACAGGTCGATTGCCCGGGTGGCATCGATCAACGACAGGTCCTGCGGGGTTGATACGATGACTGCCCCCGCCGGCCGCGACTTCTGGACCAGCGACAGCTGGACGTCGCCGGTGCCGGGAGGCAGGTCGATCAGGATAATTTCGGTGTCGCGCCAATCGCCTTCGACCAACTGGTTGAGCGCACCGGAGGCCATCGGTCCCCGCCAGGCTAGCGCCTGCCCCGGCGGCACCAGCTGGCCAATCGATAGCAATTTTACCCCCTGGACATCGACTGGGACCAGCTTGTCCTTTTCGGCATGCGGCTTCTCGGTCGCGCCGAGCAGTGTCGGCTGGGATGGGCCATAGATATCGGCATCGACGATGCCGACCTTCTTGCCCATCCGCGCAAGTGCGATCGCCAGGTTGGTCGTCAGGGTGGATTTGCCGACTCCGCCCTTGCCGGATCCAATCGCGATGTAGGTGCGGCCAGGCTTTGAAGCCGTAAGCGCGACACGGGCCTCACGTACGCCGGGCTGCGCGGCCACGGCTTCGCGCAATCGCGCTTCGAGCGCACTCCGTTCAGCATCGCCTAGGCCGGACGCATCGGCGACGATTGTTGCAACATCGCCAACCAGCTTTCGCGAGCGGATTCGGGGCGCATCCGGCAACTCGTCCAGGCCGCTCAAAGGTTCCTCGGTGATCATGTGCCGCGCCATTAGTCGCCTTTTCGACCGGCGGCACTGTTTTTCGGCGAAACCCTACTTATTATGGGGCCATGTCGATTTCATCAGGGTGGGGCGCTCGCGGGCGCGCTTTTTTCAGCGACAACAAGGGGCCGTGGGGTTCTGCTCCCGGTTCCGGCGGCGGCGATCCGCCGTCGGGAGATGAGCCGGGAGGGCCATGGGGAGAAACGCCCAAGCGCCGTAGCCGCCCTGATCCCGTCACATCCCTGGACGAATTCCTCCAGCGAAGCCGCGGCCGGTTTGGCGGCGGGGGGCCGGGTGGCGGTCTCGGCTTCGGTGGCCGTCCCAACGGCTCCTTGATCTTCTGGGCCGTCATCGCAGTCGCTTCGCTGTGGCTGCTGGTAACCGTTTTTCACCGCATAGCCCCGGAGGAGCGCGGCGTCGTCACACGCTTCGGACGCTATAGTCATACGCTTGCGCCGGGCGTCGGCCTGACCCTGCCCGCACCCATCGAGCGGGTGCAGAAGGTCAACGTCGAGGAGATCCGCAATATCGATATCGGGTCGGCCGCCGAGGAAACGCTGATGCTGACCGGCGACCAGAATATCATCGACATCGCCTATCAGGTGCGCTGGCTGATCCGCGATCCTGAGCAATTTCTGTACGAATTGGCCGAGCCGGAAGAGACAATTCGGCAAGTGGCAGAAAGCTCGATGAGGCAGATCGTCGCGCAGGTGACCCTGCAGGACGCCATGGGCGTGAAGCGCGGTGATATTGAAGCGCGCGTCCAGGAGGAGATGCAGCAGACGCTGGATCGCTATCAGTCGGGGGTCGCCATCCAGGGCGTGGCAATTCGCCAGGCCGACCCGCCCGCCGCGGTCAACGATGCCTTCAAGGAAGTCAACGCCGCCCAGCAGAAAGCCCAGAGCTATATCAATCAGGCCAATTCATATGCCCTGCAACTGGGCCAGAAGGCGCAGGGCGATGCGACTTCGTTCGACAAGGTTTACGAGCAGTACAAGTTGGCGCCTGGGGTGACCAAGCGCCGCATGTACTATGAAACGATGGAGCGGATCCTGCAGAACGTCGACAAGACGATCGTCGAAACGCCGGGCGTGACGCCCTATCTGCCGCTGGGCGAAATCAAGCGCAGCGCGCCGCAGTCGGGAGGCCAGTGATGGAAGCGATCCGACGCCACCCGGTTGCCTCGCTCCTGATCGGTTTTCTCCTGCTGATGATATTTTTCAGCAGCGTTTCGATCGTCCCGGAGACGAGGCAGGGAATCATTACCCGCTTCGGCAAGCCGGTGCGGATCATCAATCGCTACAAGGACGGAGCCCAGATCGGCCAGGTCGGCGCCGGCCTGGCGATCCGAATCCCGTTTGTCGAACGGGTCGACTGGATCGACAAGAGGGTTCGCGACATTGAAATGGACAAGCAGCAGGTCCTGTCGACGGATCAGCTGCGGCTCGAGGTCGATGCCTTTGCCCGCTACCGCGTGGTCGATCCGCTGCGCATGTATATCCGTGCCCGCTCAACCGATCAGTTCGAGCGGTCGTTGGCGCCGATCCTGGGGTCGCAGCTTCGGAATGAGCTTGGCAAGCGGCCGTTCGCGTCCCTGCTGTCGCCGGAACGGGAAGGCGTGATGGGAAACATCCGCCGGGGTCTCGATCGCGTCGCCCGCCAATATGGCGCCGAGATCATCGACGTCCGGATCAAGAAGGCGGATCTTCCAGACGGCACGCCGTTGCAGTCGGCGTTCGACCGGATGCGCACCGCCCGCCAGCAGGAAGCCCGATCGATCGAGGCCGAGGGCCTGAAACGAGCCCAGATCATTCGAGCCGAGGCCGATGCGCAGGCCGCGAAAACCTATGCCGCGGCGTTCGGCAAAGATCCGGAATTCTACAATTTCTACCGGGCGATGGAGAGTTATAAGGTGACCTTCCTTGGCGTTAATGGCAGCAAGCCAGCGGAGACCACCATCATCATGTCGCCAAACGATGACTATCTGAAGGAATTTACTGGACGATAGGAGCCAGCCCTGTTCAATTCGCGTTCATGCGCTTGACCTAGCGTCGATGATGGACCGCGAAAGCCAAGCGAGGAAGAGAATGAAGCCGACTAAGGAGTTTCGACCCGTGCGTTATGCCTATGGGGTCGCCATGGCCCTGCTGCTCGGAGGAACCGCATTTTCAGTCGCCACCGGTGAGGCCGGTGCGCAAGTTGCTCAAAACGCTCCATCGGCAATGGTGCCGCGCGCCGGAGCGCCGACGTCCTTTGCCGACCTTGCCGCTCGCCTGGCACCTGCGGTCGTCAATATCTCGACCAAGCAGCGCGTTCCGGTGAAGCGCCAGGTCGATCCGTTCGAAGAATTCTTCCGCAGGTTCGGCGGCCAGGTGCCGGACCAGGGCCAGGGCCAAGGCCAAGACAGCAACCCCCAGACCCGGGAGGCCGGATCGCTTGGATCGGGCTTCCTGGTTTCGCCGGACGGCTACATCGTCACCAACAATCACCTGATCCAGGGCGTGACCGGCACCGGCACGGTTGACAGCGTGACCGTGATCCTGGCCGATCGCCGTGAATTCCCGGCGCGGATCATCGGACGCGATACGGCTTCCGACCTGGCCTTGCTGAAAATCGAGGGATCCAACCTGCCGTTCGTCAACTGGGGCGACTCGACCAAATCGCGGGTCGGCGATTGGGTGGTTGCGATCGGCAATCCCTACGGGCTCGGCGGTACTGTGACCGCCGGGATTATTTCGGCGCTCCACCGCGGAATTACCGGGGCCGGCGCCTACGACCGCTATATCCAGACCGATGCCAGCATCAACATGGGCAACTCCGGGGGCCCGATGTTCGACATGTCCGGCAATGTGATCGGCATCAATTCGGCGCTGATTTCTCCGACCGGGGCGAGCGTCGGCATCGGCCTCGCAATCCCCGCAGAGGCGGCCAAGCCGGTGATCGATTCGCTCCGTCGCGGGCAGCGGCCGGAGCGCGGTTACCTGGGCGTTGGCCTCCAGCCGCTCGATGAAAGCATCGCCGACAGTCTCGGCCTGCCAAAGGACCGCGGCGAACTGGTTCGCTCGGTGGTCCCGGGCGAAGCTGCGGCCAAGGCTGGCATCCAGCAGGGCGACGTGATCCTCAAGGTGAATGGCCGGGACGTCACGCCTGACGAAACCGTGAGCTACATCATTGCCAACACTAGCGTCGGCACCCGCGTTCCGCTCGAGATCATCCGCGACGGGCGTCGCCAGACGGTCCCGGTCCAGGTTGGCCAGCGGCCGACCGAGGAAGAATTGGCGAAGCAGTCAGGTGGTGGAGCAGATCAGGACCAGGCACTCGGACAGGAAGCTCCGGTTGCCCCGGGTACGGCGCTGGGCCTTTCGCTGCAGCCACTCAACCCGCAGATCATCCAGGCGCTCAACCTTCCCGCTTCTACCCGCGGTGTTGTCGTAACGTCCGTCGATCCGAGCAGCGACGCCTCGGAAAAGGGCATAAGGCGCGGCTATGTGATCTTGTCGGTCAACCGGCAGGCAGTGACCACGCCCGCGCAGGTGCTGGCAGCGGTCGACGCCGCTCGCCGTGCCGGCCGGACCAGCGTGTTGCTCTTGGTCAAGCCCGGCCAGGGACCGGAAGGCTTTGTCGGGGTCGACATCACAGGCCGATAAAGGACCGTCTTGTTGGCGACACTCCTTCGGCCTAGGCTTTCGAGCTCAAGGCTGAAGGAGTGCGCAACCTGATGGCAAGCCAACCCCTGACCGGCATATTCATCGGCGCGGGCCCGGGCGGCGCGAACCCCCAGCAACTCGAGCTGAAACGGGCCAATCGCCATGGCCTGATCGCCGGTGCGACCGGGACCGGCAAGACGGTCACGTTGCAGGGCATTGTCGAGGGGCTTTCGGCCGCCGGCGTTCCTACCTTCGTTGCGGACGTGAAGGGCGATCTGGCCGGCCTGGCAATGCCCGGCGCGGCGACCGCCAAACCGCACGAAGCCTTTGCCGCCCGGGCCAAGGACATTGGCTACGACGGTTGGTCTTATGAGGGATTCCCGGTCCAGTTCTGGGACCTGTTCGGGGAACAGGGCCATCCGGTCCGGACCACTGTCAGCGAAATGGGGCCGCTGCTCCTCGCGCGCCTGATGAACCTAAACGACGTCCAGGAAGGCGTACTGACGATTGCCTTCACGGTCGCCGACAAGGAGGGGCTGATGCTCCTCGACCTCGACGACCTGCAATCGATGCTGGTCCATTGCGGGGAACAAGCCGACGCGCTGACGCTGGAATATGGCAATGTCTCGAAGATGAGCGTGGGCGCCATCCAGCGCTCGCTGCTCCAGCTCCGCGCCCAGGGCGGCGATCATTTCTTCGGAGAACCCGCGCTCGACCTGGAGGATTTCCTGAAGCTCGACGAGAGCAGCAAGGGGATCATCAACATCCTTGCGGCCGACAAGCTGATGTCGAGCCCGCGGCTCTATTCGACCTTCCTGCTCTGGCTGCTGTCGGAACTGTTCGAGCTGCTTCCGGAGGTCGGCGATCCAGACAAGCCCAAGCTGGCCTTCTTCTTCGACGAGGCCCACCTGTTGTTCGAGGATGCGCCGCAGGCATTGCAGGAAAAGGTCGAGCAGGTGGTCCGGCTGATCCGTTCCAAGGGCGTCGGCGTCTATTTCATCACCCAGAACCCGATCGACATCCCGGACAAGGTCGCCGGCCAGCTCGGCAACCGCGTGCAGCACAAGCTCAACGCTTTCACGCCGCGCGACCAGCAGGCGGTCAAGTCGGCGGCCGACACATTCCGCCCCAATCCGGCAATCGACGTCCCAAGCGCGATTACCGAGCTCAAGATTGGCGAAGCTTTGGTCTCGCTGCTCTTGCCAGACGGCTCGCCCGCGCCGGTTGAGCGGACGCTGATTAAGCCGCCGAGCTCGCGGGTGGGACCGCTCACCGAGCAGGAGCGCGCGATCCTCATCCAAACCGATGTAATCGGCGCCAAATATGACACGGTGCTCGACCGCGACAGCGCCGAAGAAATTTTGAAGGCCAAGGGCGACGAGGCGGCTGCGGCTGCGGCTGCGGCAAAGGCTGAAACCGATGCGCAAAGGGTTGCCGCCGAAGCCGCCCGCCAGCAGGCCATCGCGGACAAGGAAGCTGCCCGTGAACGGGCTGCAGCGGACAAGGAAGCTGTCCGGCAGCAGCGCGAGGCAGAGCGGCTTGAAGCCCAACGCCAGCGCGAGCTGGATCGTGAAGTAGCCCGCCAGGCGCGGGAAGCGGCCAAGCCGACCATGGCCGACAAGATGATCCAGTCCGCCGGCCGTTCGATCGCCTCGTCGGTCGGCCGCCAGCTCGGCAACTCGCTGCTGCGCGGCATTTTCGGAGGATTGCTCCGTGGCCGCTGACGCTCCTTGCCTCGACGTTCGGGACCTTGAGCGCGAATGGCGCGATGCGCTGATCGCCAAGGACGAGGCGGCCCTTCGCCGCCTGATCCATCCGCAGTTCAAGCTGGTCGGCATCCGCTCGACGGGCTCGGTCGCGGTTAACCTCGCCCAATGGATCGAGGCGCTTCAGCGCATGGACATCGCCAGCCTCGAGGTCCGCGTGACCGAATGCGTGGCGCTGGACAATGTGATCGTTGCCACGGTCGATGCCCAATGGACCGTACGTTATCTCGGCCAGCTAATCGACGAACGCGTCCTGCTCACAGACGTTTGGGTACGTGAAGGCGACAGTTGGCAAGTGGTGCGCCGCCACAGCTCCCCCGTCCCGCCAGGGGTGAAACTCGACTGACGCAATATCGTCATGGTTGATTTTCCTTTGGGATAAGTCATTCTACTCAAACGTTGATATGTCCGTGGAGGGGACGGGTATGATCACGCTTGTGATTGCGCTGTTCCTGGCGCCCAATCCGGCCGCAATCGATGCGCCCCGGCACGCGTTCCAGGCTTGTTTGAAGACTTTTGAGAGTAATCAGCGTCAGGCCAAGGTGGCGGCGGATGCTTATTCTGCTGCGGTGAAGACGGCCTGTCCGACCGAGGCGCAGGCGTTGACCGATGCGTTGGTCAAGTTCGACACGGCAATGGGCACGAAGCGGCCCACGGCCCTTTCCAACGCCCAGCGCGATGTCGACGACTACCGGCTGTCCAGCGATGAGCGTTACCGCGACCTGATGTCCAATTGAGGTCTTGCCGATCGGCGGCTAGGCTCTCAGGATGACGATCGCCGAGCTGACCGATTGGACTGCAGCCGCCGAAGCCGGCCACGCCGAGCTTGTCGCACTGCGCCGCGCCATCCATGCCGAGCCGGAACTCGGGCTCGATTGCCCTCGCACGACCGAGAAGCTGAAGGCGGCACTGGCCGACCTGCCGCTGACGATCCGCGATAGCGAGGCGACCAGCGGGTTCATTGCCCGGCTTGACGGCGCGACTCCGGGCCGGACCGTGCTCCTCCGCGGCGATATGGACGCCCTTCCGATTTACGAGGAAACAGGACTCGACTTCGCATCGCGTACGCCCGGCCACATGCATGCGTGCGGCCACGACACCCATTCGGCGATGCTGGCGACCGCTGCACGGATCCTGTGCGGTCGCCGCGACGAGATAGCGGGCACGATCCTTTTCATGTTCCAGCCGGGCGAAGAAGGCATGCACGGCGCGCGGTACATGATCGAGGAGGGGTTGCTTGACGATCCGACGCCCGAGGCGGCCTTCGCGCTGCACATCTTCCCGAACGTTCCAGGCGGAGTAATCGCTTGCCGGGCGGGCGCAATGCTCGCTTCGGCCGACAAGGTTGGAGCGATGATCAGCGGAAAGGGCGGGCACGCCGCCATGCCGCATGACGCCATCGACCCGGTGCCGATCGCGTGCGAGGCGGTAGGTGCCCTCCAGACCTACATTGCGCGCCGGACGACCTTCACCGATCCGGCGATCCTGTCAGTGACCAAAATCTCGGCCGGGACGACGCACAATGTCATCCCGGACGACGTCGAGTTGCTCGGCACCATGCGGACCTTGTCCGAAAAAGCCCGCAAGGCGATGGGCGAGGCGTTCGAACGGATCATCACCAAAGTCGCCGAGGCCCATGGCGCGACCGCTGGGGCGTGGATCGAGGAAGGATATCCGCCGACCGTCAACGACCCGCGCGCAGTGGCGCTGGTACGAGCGCTGGCCGTCGAGCAGTTCGGCACCGAAGCCTATCTCGACATGACCGCGCCAACCATGGGCGCCGAAGACTTCTCCTACGTGCTTCAGAAACTGCCCGGGGCGATGGCGTTTCTTGGCGTCGCGCCGCCGGGCTGCGAAGCGGCAGAGCGAGCCCCGCTTCACAACCCAAGCATGATGGTTGATGAAGCCGTTCTACCGCGCGGCGTCGCCATGCATTGCGCATTCGCAACACGCTTTCTGGAAAGAGGATGGGAATGATCTTTGCTGCTTTGTTGCTGGCCGCGGCGGACGCCCAGCCGGTCACCGGTTTCTACGCCTCCAACCAGATGGAGATCGGAGCCGCACTCGAACTCGAAGCCGACGGCAAGTTCCAGTACCAGCTCGACTATGGCGCGGTATCCGAAAGCGCGGAGGGCAACTGGTCGTCCGATGGCTCCAATGTCTACCTTACGGCAACCCGTATGCAGGGCGCTTACAAGGTCCCGAATTTCGCGCGCGAGCCGCTGAAAATCGATGGTGACCGGCTGCTGCTCAATCGTTACGACACCGTCATCCGGTTCGAGCGCGAGGAACTCCCCGTGCCCGCCAACAAGAATAAGCATCTGGAGGAATAGGGGATGGCAACCGCGTCAGTACCGACCAGCAGCAGCGTCAAGGAACTCACGCTTCGCGGGATCATCCTTGGCGCGCTGATCACCGTCGTGTTCACGGCCGCCAACGTCTATCTTGGCCTTAAGATCGGCATCACCTTCGCGACCTCCATTCCTGCGGCCGTAATCTCGATGGCGATCTTGAAGGCGTTCCGCGACGCGACCATCCAGGAAAACAACATCGTCCAGACCATCGCTTCGGCGGCGGGCACCCTGTCGGCGATCATCTTCGTGCTGCCCGGCCTGATCATGATCGGATATTGGAATCACTTCCCCTACTGGCTCTCCGTAGCGGTGATCGGGATCGGCGGCATCCTGGGCGTGATGTATTCGGTCCCGTTGAGGCGGGCACTCGTGACTGGCACCGACCTACCATATCCGGAGGGTGTGGCGGCTGCCGAAGTGCTGAAGGTCGGCAGCGGGGTCGGCGGCGCCGAGGAAAACCGCCGCGGCCTGGTGTTGATTGCCGGTTCGACGATCGTCTCCGGACTCTATTTCCTTGTCGCCAAGACCAGGCTGCTGACCGACACGGCGGGACGCGTGTTCAAGGTCGGTACCGGCGGCTCGGCGATATCCGCAAGTCTGTCGATGGCGTTGATCGGGGTCGGCCATCTGGTTGGCGTCGCTGTCGGCGCGGCGATGGTGATCGGCATGCTCATCACCTGGGCGTTCATCGTCCCCCACTGGACTCAAGATGCCGGGTTCGTTGCCCAGGTCGGCGGAGACCTCGAGACTCTGGTCAGCGCGGCGTTCAAGCAAAAGGCGCGAATGGTGGGCGCAGGCACGATCGGCGTCGCCGCGATATGGACGCTGCTCAAGATCATTGGCCCGATCGTGGCCGGCATCCGCGCCGCACTGATCGCCAATCGCGAGCGCAAGGCCGGCCGCGGAGCCGACCTGCCACTGACCGAACGCGACATCCCGATCGGTATCGTCACCGGCACGATCCTGCTCTCGATGATCCCAATCGGCCTTTTGCTCTATGCGTTCGGCGATACGGCGCCAATCGCGGCCGCGCCGGGCCTGACCATCGCGCTCAGTATCGTCTACACGTTGGTTGCCGGCGTCGTGATCGCAGCGGTCTGCGGCTACATGGCCGGTCTGATCGGCGCATCGAACAGTCCGATCTCGGGGGTCGGCATCCTGTCCGTGCTTGGCATTGCGCTGATCCTCGCCGCGCTGTTCCCCGGTGTGAGCGGCGACCAGACCAAGGCGCTGGTCGCCTTCGCACTGTTCGTCACGGCGATCATTTTCGGTGTTGCGACCATCTCCAACAACAACCTCCAGGATCTAAAGACCGGACAATTGGTCGAAGCGACGCCGTGGCGCCAACAGGTTGCGCTGGTTCTCGGCGTGGTGTTCGGCGCGATCGTCATCCCGCCGATTCTCGACCTCATGAATACGGCTTTTACCTTCCAGGGCGCTCCAGGCGCCAAGGATACGGCACTCGCCGCTCCGCAGGCGGCGATTATCTCAACCATTGCCCAAGGCGTCCTTGGCGGCGACCTCGACTGGGGCTTGATCCGGCAAGGCGCAATCATCGGCGCAGTCGCCGTGATCGTGGACGAGTTGCTCAAGCGTTCGTCGGGCAAGCGCCTCCACCTGCCGCCACTGGCGATCGGCATGGGCATCTATCTGCCGTTGGAAGCGGACCTGCTGATCCCGTTCGGCGCAGTCCTCGGCTGGTTCTACAATCGGTGGGCGCTGCAATCGAACAGCCCGGCCTTTGCCGAACGCATGGGCGTGCTGATGGCCACTGGCCTGATCGTCGGCGAAAGCCTGATGGGCGTGGTCTACGCGTTCGCGGTCGCGGGCGCTGAAAAGGCAGGATCTGCCGACAGCGCCGGTGTTTTCGCCCTGACCGAGCCCTATCCCGCGGTGATGCTGGTCAGCGTGGTCATATTCTCGGCCGCGACAGGTGCGCTATATTATTGGACCAAGGGCCGAGCCACGGATGCGCCGGCTCCGGGCGACGCCGCCTTCCCGCCGACCGAAGCTGCTCCCCGCTAGAGTATTTATCAACAAGTAGTTTGATGGGCGCCCTTAGCGGCCGAACACCTCGCGGCGAAGGTGGGCCGGCGCCAACGGCGCCGCGCCGCCTTCTGCCAGGCGGATCAGCTCGACGATCTTGCGGTTCACGGGCGCCTTGGCGCCAAGCCGGTCGGCGAGCGCGACAAGTTCGCCATTGATGTAGTCGACTTCGGTCTTGCGGCCCGCGGCCAGGTCGTCAGCCATCGACGACCGCGCCCTGGCGTCGATCTTCCATGCCTTCAGGAAGACATTGCGAAACAGCCAGTCGGGCGAACCGATAACCGCCGGTAGCAGCCCGGGTCCCACGGCTCCGACCTTTGCAGGTTCGATCCCTGCCCGTTTGAGCAGGCGCAAACCCTCGCGCTGGCAAGCTGCAACCACGCGACGGTAATCGCGCTCGCGCAGCTCCTCGAGCAAGGTCCTTCCCGACAGGGCATTGACCGCATTGTTGAGGTTGATCAGCAGCTTCCCCCAAGCGACGCCAAGCATATCGTCCGATAGCTCCAGGGCGGCGGGAGACCGCCCGATCGCCGATGCAAGCGTCCGGGTCAGGGGGCCGTCCTCGGCATGGAGCTCGCCTGCGACGCCTTTATGGAAATGGCCGTCGCCGAGGTAGGCGACATTGTAGGGGACCATTCCGCGAACGACCGTGAAGCGCGGGCAAAGCTCGCGTACCAGCACGTCGACATTGCTGATGCCGTTCTGAAAGCTAATGACCGTCGCGGCGGCCCGGCCATGCTCGGCGATTTCCTCCGCTGCGTCCTGGGTTGCACCACTCTTCACGCACAGCGCGATGACGTCAGCCTCGGCCAGTGCATCGCCATCGGTTCGATAATCCACTTGGCTGGCAGGCAGGCTTGTCTTCCAGCCGCTGTAGTCGCTCAGCGTAAGGCCGTTTTCGGCAATTTCGCTTGCCAGGCTGGTGCGGCCGATAAAGCTGACATCCAGTCCCGCTGCCTGCCAGCAGCCGCCGACAAAACAGCCGACTGACCCGGCTCCTAGGATAGCAATCCTCAGCTTAGCCTCGCCCTTTGTAGGCGGATACTCCCTGATCCGGCAGCCACAATCCCTCGGGCGGCGGACCCGACTGCCAGAACACGTCGATCGGCATCCCGCCGCGCGGATACCAATAGCCGCCGATCCTCAGCCATTTCGGATTCATCTCCTCGGTGAGGCGCTGGCCGATGCCGACGGTCACATCTTCATGGAAGGCGCAGTGATTGCGGAAAGAGCCCAGGAACAGCTTCAGGCTCTTGGATTCGACGATGGTGTCGGCAGGCGCATAGTCGATGACGAGATGCGCGAAGTCGGGCTGGCCGGTGACCGGGCAGAGCGAGGTGAACTCGGGCGCGGCGAAACGCACCAGATAGAGCGAACACGGCCTTGGGTTGGGAACGTAATCGAGCTCGGCTTCCTCCGGCGACGCCGGAAGGGGGCTGGTCTGGCCGAGATGCTTGGGCGTCGTAGACATGCCGCGCCTCTTAAGCGCTAGCCATGCATTCGGGCAACGCCCAGTCGATCGGATCGAGGCCCCGGCTTTCCAGGAAGGCGTTGGCCTTGGAGAAATGCCGGCACCCAAGAAAGCCGCTGTGGGCCGATAGCGGTGACGGGTGCGGCGCTTTCAGCACGAGATGGCGGGTGGTGTCGACGAAGCTTGCCTTCTTCTGGGCGTAGCTTCCCCACAGCATGAATACGACCGGTTGCTGCTTGTCATTGACCAACTGGACGACAGCGTCGGTGAACCGCTCCCACCCGCGGTCGCGGTGCGATGCTGCCATGCCCATTTCGACGGTCAGAACGCTGTTCAGGAGCAACACGCCTTGCTTTGCCCAATGTTCGAGGAAACCGTGCGGTGGCCGGCGGATACCGAGGTCGCTCTCCAATTCCTTGTAAATGTTGACCAGGCTCGGCGGCGCGCGGACCCCCTCAGGCACCGAAAAGCAAAGGCCATGAGCTTGGCCGGGCCCGTGGTAGGGATCCTGCCCCAGGATCACGACCTTCACCTTATCGAGCGGCGTTAGGTCCAGCGCCCGGAACCAGTTGGCGCCTGCCGGGAAGATGCGCTTTCCGGCATTCCGCTCCGCCAGTAGGAAGCGCTTCAATTCGCCCATATAGGGCTGGTCGAATTCGGCTTGCAGGGGTTCAAGCCAGCTAGGGTCAAGCTTGATGCTCATCGCCCTTGTCATTGCGGTCAGCGAAGCCAAGTTACAATCCGGCAGTTGCGGAGGAAATGATGGACAGCTTGGTGACCACCGACTGGCTGGAGCGAAACCTGGACGAACCCGACATCGCCATTGTCGACTGCAGCGCCTTCCTGCCGACCGATGGCCGCGACCCGGCCGCGGAGTTTGCTGAGGCGCACATTCCCGGCGCGCGCTTTCTCGACATCAACCAGGTCGCAGATCGCGCTAATCCCGTGCCGCACATGCTTCCCTCGGCGGCCGAATTCGGTCGGGCCATGACCGAGCTTGGCGTTGGCCGCGACGACCGGATTATCGTCTATGACAATTCGCCGCTGCGCACCGCGGCAAGGGGCTGGTTCATGTTCCGCCACTTCGGTGCGGAGCGGGTCGCGATCCTTGATGGCGGATTCCAGAAATGGCAATCGGAGGGGCGGCCAGTTGAGGGCGGTGAGGCGAGACCGCGTGAGGCCCGGTTCGATGCGCGTGAAGTGGACAGTGAAGTGGTTTCCAAGGATGAGTTACTGGCGGGTATTGGGATACCGATACTTGATGCGAGGGGGAAGGCGCGGTTTGAGGGAAGCGAGCCGGATCCGCGGCCCAATGTTGGCGCCGGGCACATCCCTGGCTCGAAAAACCTGCCGTTCGCATCGCTCTATCGCGAAGACGGGACGCTGAAGTCCGACCAGGAACTGCGGCAAGCATTCGAGGCGCTGCGGATCGATCCGACCGAGCCGTTCGTGGCCAGTTGCGGATCGGGGGTTACCGCCAACTCGATCATCTTCGCCGCTCATCGCGTCGGCGGGAACAAGGGCAAGCTGTACGACGGTAGCTGGAGCGAATGGGGCGCGGACCCCCTTACGCCGAAGGAGAAGGGCCCCGCCTAGAGCGAGAACAGCTGGTCGATGGCGCCGATGCCGTCGCCCAGCTCGCGCTTCAGCCGCTCGATGGCGGCAGGATGCGGCTCGTTGCCGTTTTCCTGGCCGTTGGCGATCATTTCCAGGCCGGCGGCGGCAGCGGCGGCGATCTTGGCCGAGCGGGTATTGAATACGCGCTGCTTCGCAGGAGAAGCATTTGGCCAGCCGGCGGCGAGCTTGGCCTCGGCCATGCTGTCTGACACCTCACCCCCCGCGAACTGCTCGACGCAGGCCAGTGCCTGGCGGATCGACGCCAGGCGCGCGACCGCTTCGGCGTAGGGGCCCAAAGCCTCGGCCGAACCTATCTCCTGCGCCGTCTCGGGCGATTCGGGGATGAAGTGAATCATTCGCCCTATTTGCCATGGGACGGTAAATCTTCGGTGAATCAGCGGATTCGAACGCTACCGAAACGGATTTGGTTTACGCCGCGGTCGCCGTTTCGATGTCGCGCAGGATCCAGCCACGCTGCGGGATCGTCTCGATGAATTCCGCTCCGCCCGACGCCGAGCGCAGCTTCTTGCGAAGCTTGGAAATGAACACGTCGATGATCTTGGGTTGCGGCTGGTCGTCGGCACGCCGGTAGAGATGCTTGAGCAGCATTTGGCGGGTGACGACATTGTTGCGAGCGAAAGCGAGCAGCTCCAGCACGCGATATTCCATCTCGGTAATGCCGATCGGATGACCGTCGATGCGGATCAGCCGCTGGATGGGATCGACCGCCAGCCGGCCGCCGCACAGCGTCTCGGGAAGCTCGGTGCCGCTCGCCTTGAGACTGGCGAGCAGGCGCGAGGCCGCCTCTTCATTGTCCTCAGCCGACAAGGTGACCGGCGAGCCGATCAGCAGTTGTTGAATCTCGGCCAGCGAATGGTGAGCTTCCTCGACCAGCCTGGTGCCTTCTTCAAAGCGCCGGCGTGAGCGATCGAGCATCGCCTCGATTTCGACCAGCCGAGCCGATAGATTATCCGAGCTCATAGTCCCCCTTCCGTATCGGCTTATTGGCTCGGCGTCTGCGCCGACGCATCCTGGCTGTCCGCTTCGGGTGCGGCGAGAATCGTCTGCGTCGACTGGCCCTTGTCGACCACGCGAGTGCCGGGATCGCCCACCGAGGAGCGGATGCCGAGCGAGGCGCGGTCGCGGCCGGCGCGATCGAGCACCGACATTTCGGTCGAACTGCGCGGCGCCGGGCCGCCGAATAGCGCCTCGATCGCCTGGCCCTGGGCGTCCTGTGCAGTCATGCTGACCGTGCCGGCGACCGGCGGGGTCAGCGAATAGTCGGGCGGGATGACCAGCGGCGCGTTGCGGGCAACGGCGAATTCGTCGAGCGACTTCTGCTTGCCGCCAAAGACGCTGCAACCGGCGAGCAGGATCGCCGGAGCGATGAGGATTAAGGCCTTACGCATTTTCATTCGTTCCTTCAGGCGCCTTCTCCCGAAACAGGAAAGCGCGGAGCAGCAAGATGACGACGCCAATGCTAATCGCCGCGTCGCCGACATTAAAGACATAAAAGGGCCGCCAGCCACCAAAATGCAAGTCGAGGAAGTCGACCACATAGCCGAACTGCACCCGATCGACGATATTCCCCAGCGCGCCGCCGAGGATCATTGCCAGCGCCAGCTGGTCGCCGCGCACCTCCTCCTTGCGAATCCACCAGGCGACGCCGACGGCAATGGCGGCGGTAACTCCGACCAGGATCCACCGCTGGGTGTCGCTGGTCGCCTGGGCAAGACCGAGGCTGATGCCGTAGTTATGGACCCGGGTGAGGTCGAAGATCGGGATGAGCTTCAGCTGCTGGCCCTCGAGCACCAGGCCAAGCGGGCCGGTGACGAGCCATTTGCTGAGCTGGTCGGCGGCGAAGATGATCAACGCAATCAGATAAGCGGTCGTGCGGTTAGCCACCGACCACCTCCGTGCAGCGGTCGCAGAGGTCGCCGTCGGCCTTTACTTCGGGCAGGAGCCGCCAGCAGCGGCCGCATTTGTGGAAATCGGTCTTGGTCACGGCGAGTGCATTGCCGCGCTTCACTGACGAGACGATGAACAGCTCGGCGAGCAGCGCCGGATCGGCATCGCTCGGCACCGTGATCTCGGCCTCGAGACTTGAGCCGATGACCTTGTCACGGCGGAGCGGCTCGATCGCCTCGGTCACCGCCTCGCGCAGCTGGCGGAGTTCGGCCCATTTGGCGACCAGCGCCGCATCCCCGCGCCACTGGCTGTCGATCAGCGGCCATTCGAGCAAATGGACGCTGCCTCCGTCCGGATAGCGCGTGCCCCATACCTCCTCGGCGGTGAACACCAGCACCGGCGCGGCCCAGCGGACCAGCGCGTGGAACAGCGTGTCGAGCACGGTGCGATAGGCGCGCCGCTTCGGATCGCCGGGCGCATCGCAATAGAGGCTGTCCTTGCGGATATCGAAGAAGAAGGCCGACAGATCCTCGTTGCAGAAGTCGGTCAGCGCGCGGGTATAGTCGTTGAAGTCATAATCGTTGACCGCCCTGCGCAGCCGCGCGTCAAGCTCGGCCGTCAGCGCCAGCATGTAGCGCTCCAGCTCCGGCATTTCGCCGACCGGCAGCCGTTCACTCTCCTCGAATCCGTCGAGCGCGCCGAGCATATAGCGGAAGCTATTGCGGAGCTTGCGGTACTGGTCGCCGACGCCCTTCAAAATCTCGTCACCGATGCGGTGGTCCTCGGTGAAGTCGACCGACAGCGCCCACAGCCGGATGATATCGGCGCCGTTGGTCTCCATTACCTTGATCGGGTCGATGGTGTTGCCGAGGCTCTTGGACATTTTCATGCCCTTGGGATCCATGGTGAAGCCATGGGTCAGCACCTGGTCGTAGGGCGCGCGGCCGCGGGTGCCGCAGCTTTGCAGAAGCGACGACTGGAACCAGCCGCGGTGCTGGTCGGAGCCTTCGAGGTAGAGGTCAGCCGGCCAGCGCTGCTCGGGCCAATGGCCGCTTTCCAGCGTGAAGACATGGGTGCAGCCGCTGTCGAACCAGACGTCGAGGATATCGGCCTGCATCTCATAGTCGGCCGCGTTGTAGCTGTTGCCGAGATATTCCTGGGCGCGCTCTTCCTCCCAGGCATCGACGCCTTCAGCCTTGATCGCGGCGACGATTCGCTCGTTGACGTCATGGTCGACCAGCAGCTTGCCGGTCTTCTTCTCGACGAACACCGCGATCGGCACGCCCCAGGCGCGCTGGCGCGAGAGCACCCAGTCGGGACGACCCTCGACCATTGAGCCGATGCGGTTGCGGCCCTTTTCGGGGACGAAGCGAGTCTCGGCGATGGCAGCCATGGCAAGCTGGCGCAGGGTCGCATTCTCATCGTCGGACAGGTGCGCGCCATTGATCAGCGCCCCGCCTTCGTTTTCCCAGCGCTTCTCGGCCCTTGTCTTGGCGTGCCGGTGGCCGAGCGGCTTGTCCATTGCGACGAACCATTGCGGGGTGCAGCGGTAGATTACCTTGGCCTTGGACCGCCAGCTGTGCGGATAGCTGTGCTGGTAGTCGGCTGACGCCGCGAGAAGCGCGCCGGCTTCGCGGAGGTCGTTGTTGATCGGACCGTCGGGCGCGTTGAACTTGGGGTTGATGACCGACATGCGGCGTTCGTCATTGCCGCCGAGCCAGGGCCAATCGTCGCGGTAGCGGCCGTCGGCCTCGACCGCGAACTGCGGCTCGATGCCATGGGCGCGGCACAGCTCGAAATCGTCCTCGCCATGGTCGGGCGCCATATGCACCAGCCCGGTGCCGCTGTCGGTGGTGACGAAGTCGCCGGGCAGGAATGGGCGTGGCTTGGCGAAGAAGCCGCCCAAATGATGCATCGGGTGACGGGCGATGGTGCCAGTAAGATCTTTGCCCCGATACACGCCTCTTTCGAGCGGAACCGACGCGACCTGCAAGCCGGTTCTCTTTAAGAACTCAGTCAGCAACTGGCTGGCGACTAAGACCTTAATCTCCTTGTCCCCGTCGTAGACGCTGAACAGAGAATATTCGATATCAGGGTTGTACGCGATCGCCTGATTGACCGGGATCGTCCAGGGCGTGGTCGTCCAAACCACCGCATGGGCGCCGACCAGCCAAGTCAGCGGACTCTCGACGATCTCGAACGCCACGTCGATCTGGGTCGAGGTGATGTCCTCATATTCGATCTCGGCCTCGGCCAACGCGGTCTTCTCGACCGGCGACCACATCACCGGCTTGGCGCCGCGATAGAGCTGGCCGCTCTCCGCGAACTTGTAGAGCTCGGCGACGATCGTCCCTTCGGCCTCGAAGTTCATGGTGAGGTAGGGCTTGTCCCAATTGCCGCCGATGCCGAGCCGCTTCAGCTGCTCGCGCTGCCGGTCGACCCAATGCTGGGCATAGGCGCGGCACTCGGCGCGGAATTCCTTGACCGGCACCTCGTCCTTGTTGAGCTTCTTCTTGCGATACTGCTCCTCGACCTTCCACTCGATCGGCAGGCCGTGGCAGTCCCAGCCGGGCACATAGGGCGCGTCCTTGCCCAGCAGCGTCTGGGTGCGGACGACCATGTCCTTGAGGATATGGTTGAGCGCATGGCCGATGTGCATGTCGCCATTGGCGTAGGGCGGGCCGTCGTGGAGGATGAACTTCTCGCGCCCGGCACGCGACTTGCGCACCTGCGAATAGATGTCGCTCTCCTGCCATTTGGCCTGGATGAGCGGCTCCTTCTGCGGCAGGCCGGCCTTCATCGGAAAGTCGGTCTTCGGCAGGAAGACGGTGGAGCGGTAATCGGTCTTATCGGGCGCGTCGGACATTGCGGCGGGCCTTAGCGGGCAGTTTGCAGGATGCAAACCTCTTCGTCATCAAGTCCGGGGTGACGGGTTTAAGAGATTCCTCGCTTCGTCCGCATCTCTGGCAATCTGGGCGATCAGCTCGTCGTGGGTTTCGAACCTGGCCTCTGGGCGGAGGTAGTGGTGCAGGGCGACTTCGATCGGCTGGCCGTAGAGGTCGCCATCGAAGTCGAACAGATGGGCTTCGAGCAGCTCCTCCGGCTCGAACATCGGGCGGAGGCCGAAGTTTGCCACTCCATCGTATTCACGGTCATCAGGAAGGCGCACCCGGACTGCGTAGATGCCATAGGCGGGCCGCAGATAGGGGCCCAGCTTCATGTTCGCGGTCGGCCAGCCGAAATCGCGGCCGCGCTTGTTGCCGTGGATGACCTCTGCCCGGATGGCGAACGGCCGGGTGAGCTGGTGGATTGCGGCCCCTGGGTCGCCGGCCTGCAGTGCTTCCCGGATCCGGCCCGACGAGATGCGCACCCCGTCGAGCAGCACCGCGCCGACCGTCTCGGCAACGATGCCGTGACTGGCGCCGATCTCACGCAAAACCTCGACATTGCCGCCTCGGCCCTTGCCGAAGGTGAAGTCCTCGCCGGTTACGACGCCGGCGGCACCGAGATGGCTTGCCAGTAGGTTCGACACGAAATCCTCGGCGGTGGTGGAGGCGAGTTCGGCGCCGAAGTTGAACACCAGCATCGCGTCCGCGCCGGCATGGGCAAATAGCTCCTCGCGCTGGTCGAGCGTGGTCAGGCGAAAGGGCGGGGTATCGGGCTTGAAGTGGCGGACCGGGTGGGGGTCGAAGGTGGCGACGATCACCGGCCGCCGTTCGTGCGCGCCGCGCTGGACCGCTCGCCCGACCACCGCTTGGTGGCCAAGATGGAAGCCGTCGAAATTGCCGAGCGCGATGATCGAGCCGCGGAGATCCTCGGGGATCGGCTGGTCGTGGAACAGGCGCGTCATTGCGCGGCCTTTTGCACTGGCCCCGGCATCGGCACCAGCCCGGCGCGAAGGACGCGCAGGGCATTGCCGCCCATCACCGCGCGGATTTCGTCGGGGGTGAAGCCTTCATCGAGCAGCGCCTGCGTCACCTGGACCAGCTGCGATGCGTCGAAGCGGGTGGTGGTCGATCCGTCGAAGTCGCTGCCCAATGCGACATACTGGACACCGACCAGGTCGCGAACATGGCGGATGGCCCTGGCGATCGAGCGCGGCGAGAGGTCGCATACCGCCGCGTCCCAATAGCCGATGCCGATCACGCCGCCGGTCCTGGCAACGCCGCGAATCTCGTCGTCGGTGAGGTTGCGGTTGACCTTGCAGGTGGCCTGCACGCCGCCGTGGCTGGAGACGACCGGGCGGCGCGCCATCGCCAGCACGTCGGCGACGCATTTGTGACTGCAATGGGCGATGTCGACAATCATCCCTTTGGCTTCCATCGCGCGGACGATTTGGCGGCCGAAGGGGGTGAGGCCGCCCTTCACTTCGCCATGCATCGAGCCGGCCAGCTGGTTGTCGAAGAAATGGGTCAGGCTCGCCATGCGGTAACCGGCGGCATAGAGTTTATCGAGATTCTCCGCCTTGCCCTCAAGGTCGTGCAAACCTTCGATCGTCAGCATGGCGCCGACCGGCCTGTCGGGCGAGTGCGAATGGGCGGCGATCAGGGCGTCGAGGCCGGCGGGCGTGCTTACCTTGCGTAATTCGCCATGCGAGCTGGCGACGGCCCGGTCGAGCTTGGCGGCCTGCCACAGCGACCGCTGCAGGAGGGAGCCCCAGGTGCGCACCGGCTGTGCCTGCGCGATCGACAGGCGGGTGATGTCGTCGGCCTCACCGGCGCTATTGCGGTCGTAGTTGAGGCCGTGCGGCGACTTGGTGACCGAAGAGAAGAGCTGCAGCGCGACATTCCCCTCCCGCAGGCGCGGCAGGTCGATATGGCCGCGGTTCGCGCGCTTGAGCATGTTCCGCTTCCACAGCAGGGTATCGGCGTGGAGGTCGACGATGGTCAGCGTGGCGTGGAGCGCCCTGGCCTGCTCGCTGACCGGCAGCAGCGGCCGGCCGTCGACATGGTTCTGTTGCCGCTCGATCCAGCCGGGAAGGATCGCCGCCGCCACGGCGACGAGGATGACGAGGATGAGAAGTGCCCAGCCCAGCTTGCGCATGTGCCAAGCCGCTTAGCGTCATTCAGTTGCAAGTCCAGACGCTTGACTCTGACCGGTCCGACTCCTACATGGCCGCCATCCCGTTTCACCGGTAGACCGGCGGCGCACTTGTGCGCGCGCCGTTTTTCCATTGGAGGGGGATCATCGCTTTGAGATGGGGTGGTCGGGTGCCCGCTACCCTGTGGAGCTAGGAGAATTTGGTTCATGGCACGTATTGCGGGCGTCAACCTGCCCACCAACAAGCGCGTGGTTATCGCGCTGCAGTATATCCACGGCATTGGCCAGGCCAAAGCCAAGGAAATCACCGAGAAGCTGTCGATTGCGCCGGAACGCCGCGTCCAGGATCTGACCGACCAGGAAGTGCTGCACATCCGTGAAACGATCGACGCTGATTACACCGTCGAGGGCGACCTTCGTCGCGAGACGGCGATGAACATCAAGCGGTTGATGGACCTCGCCTGCTATCGCGGCCTGCGTCATCGCAAGGGCCTGCCGGTCCGCGGCCAGCGCACGCACACCAATGCGCGCACCCGCAAGGGCAAGGCCAAGCCGATCGCCGGCAAGAAGAAGTAAGCGAGCGATCGTCCGGGAGACGATTGCGAGACACTTCTCAAGCTAAAGAAATAGGTAGATTTCCAATGGCACAAGCACCTCAGCGCCTCCGCCGCCGCGAGCGCAAGAACATCACTTCCGGCGTCGCGCATGTGAACGCCAGCTTCAACAATACCATGATCACCATCACCGACGCCCAGGGCAACGCCATCGCATGGTCGAGCGCCGGCATGATGGGCTTCAAGGGCAGCCGCAAGTCGACGCCGTACGCGGCGCAGGTCGCGGCCGAAGACGCCGGCCGCAAGGCTGCAGAACATGGCGTCCGCACCCTCGAGGTCGAGGTCAAGGGCCCGGGCTCCGGCCGCGAAAGCGCGCTTCGTGCGCTTCAGGCGGTTGGCTTCCAGATCACCTCGATCCGCGACGTCACGCCGATCCCGCACAACGGCGTCCGCCCGTCGAAGCGCCGCCGCGTATAACCTTTGGTCGGAAGCGGTGCTTTCGACCAGAAGGAAGAAAAGTTCAAAATCAGGGGTTTAGGTAGGACGCTACCGCCCCGCACTGCCAAGGAAGAAATATGGCCGTCAACGCAAAGAACTGGCAGGAACTCAAGAAGCCGAATGCGCTGGAGCGCAAGCCGGGCACCGACGT
>DATJHF010000008.1:0-15267 GCA_035494075.1 Sphingomicrobium sp.
AGGTCAGCGTTGGTGGGCGTGGTGAAGCAGAAGCCGAAGGCGATTCCAAACAGGAAGCGGAAACTGCCGCTGCGGCGGCCCTGCTGGAGAAACTCAAATGAGCCGCTGCGGACTGGTCGCGGTGCTGGGCGCGCCCAACGCCGGCAAGTCGACGCTGGTCAACGCCCTGGTCGGCCAGAAGGTCGCGATCGTCAGCCCCAAGGCCCAGACCACCCGCGCCCGGCTGATGGGCATCGCTATCGAGGGCGAGGCACAGATCCTGCTGGTCGACACGCCGGGCATTTTCTCGCCCAATCGCCGGCTCGACCGGGCGATGGTTAGGGCAGCCTGGGAAGGCGCCGAGGATGCCGACCGGGTGGTGCTGGTGATCGACGCCGCCGCCAAGGTCGGGGCGCGGGTCGAGGACATGCTGCATGGCGTCGAGGACCGCGCCGAGCCCAAGGTGTTGGTGCTCAACAAGGTCGACATCGCGAAAAAGGACGACCTGCTCATCCTCGCCGCGCGACTCTCCGAGCGGCTGAAGCCCGAGGCGGTGTTCATGGTCTCCGCCACGACCGGCGACGGCGTACCGGCACTCAAGTCGCATCTCGCCGGGGCCATGCCCGAAGGGCCCTGGCACTTTCCCGAGGACCAGCTGACCGACGTCACCGACCGGATGGTCGCTGCCGAGCTGACCCGCGAGCAGCTATATCATCAGCTTCACGCCGAGCTGCCCTATGCCAGCGCCGTGGCCACCGAGAAATGGGAGGACCGCAAGGACGGGTCCACGGTCATTCACCAGCAAATCTACGTCGAGCGCGAAAGCCAGAAGGCGATCGTGGTGGGCAAGGGCGGCGCCCGGCTGAAGAGCATCGGCGCCGCCGCCCGCGCCGAAATTGCCGAGCATCTCGGCCGCAAGGTCCACCTGTTCCTGCACGTCAAGGTCAACCCCCGCTGGGGCGAGGACCGCGGCCTTTACGAGGATATCGGGCTGGACTGGGCTGACTAGTCGGCTACTTCCAAGACCTCCTCGACCCACTTCGGCACTTCAACGCCTGCAGGGCCATAACGGCGCTCATCGAAGAACAGGCTGCCCTGGCTGGGCTCGAGGTTGATTTCCAGCGTCCGGGCGCCGCAGTAGCGCGCGGTCTGGACGAAGCCTGCCGCCGGGTACACCGCGCCCGACGTGCCGATAGAGACGAACAGGTCGCAATTGGACAGCGCCTGGTCGATCCGTTCCATTTCGTAAGGCATCTCGCCGAACCAGACGATGTCGGGCCGGACACGTCCCGCGACCTGGCAAATCGGGCAACTCGCACCCTCGCCCATCGGCCCTTCCCATCCGAACCGCTCGTCGCAGGCAAGGCACCAGCCGCTGGTCAGCTCGCCATGCATGTGCAGCAGGCGCCTGGCTCCGGCGCGCTCGTGAAGGTCGTCGACATTCTGGGTGACGATCAACAATTCGCCGGCCCACTCCGCATCGAGCCGGGCCAGCGCCTCATGCGCCGCGTTGGGTTCGACCTCGCCCAGCCGGGCACGGCGCGCATCGTAAAACTGATGAACGAGTACCGGATCGCGAACATAGGCCTCCGGGGTCGCGACATCTTCGACGCGGTGGCCTTCCCACAGGCCGTCCGAGCCGCGAAACGTCCTCAGCCCGCTCTCCGCGCTGATCCCGGCACCGGTCAAAACGACGATGTTGGCAACTTCTCCCATACTACCTCGTTGACACTCTTGTAAGTAAGATGGATGATCCTGCCATGGCGAGCGAAGCCTATCACCACCCTATCGGCATCCTTGCCGAGGACATCGACCACATGGGTCATGTCAACAATAGCGTCTATCTCAAATGGGTGCAGGAGGCTGTGGTCCGTTACTGGGAGAAGGTCGCTCCGCCGGAGGCGGTTACGCGGCACCTGTGGATCGCGCTCAGCCATGAGATCAAATATAGCCGTCCGACCTTCCTTGACGATCTGGTCGTGGCCGACGTGATCGCCGAAAAGGTGGAGGGCGCTCGTGCCTTCTTCACGACGGTCATCAAACGCGGTGAGGAAGTTCTGGCCGAGGTGACAAGCACATGGTGCTGCCTCGATGCTGCGTCGCGGCGCCCAGCCCGCCTCGCCCGCGACATCGCTGCCCGTTTCCTGTCTCAGGACTAACCCTGCTTGCATTGCCGCACGCGCGGTGGCTGTTTCGCCGTCGCACCGACTCAAGCCAATAGGGGAGGCATCCATGAAGGCAGCATCATTAATCTGGGTTGCGGTCGCGCTGGAACTCGCCGCCTGCAAGCCGGCCGCGGACAAGGCCGCGAAGGTCGACGTCGCGGCCGAAGAAGCGGCAATCCGCGCCAAGGAAACGGCCTGGATGGCGGCCTATAATCAACATGACGGCAAGGGCCTCGCCGCCCAGTATGAGGACGAAGCGGCGCTCGCTGCGAACGGCGTGAAGCTGATGACCGACTCAGTCGGTCGCGGACTTTTCCTCGATGGAATGGCATCGGATCCGGCGCTCAAGGTCGATTTTGCCAGCGACCGGATCATCGTCGCCGCTTCCGGCGATCTGGCGTCGAGCAGGGGCCACTACACCTTTACCTATACCGACCCGGCCACCAAGAAGCCGAAGACGGAAGAGGGCAATTACCTCACCGTCTACCGCAAGGCAGCCGATGGCAGTTGGAAGGCCGTCGAGGATTTCACGACTCCTGGCGCGCCAGTGGCAGCGCCTGCGGCCGCGGCTCCGTAAACTTTCAACGCCTTCAGCCGTTGCTGCCGAGATGAGCGAACCAGTCATTCGCATCGGCATCGGCGGCTGGACCTACGAGCCGTGGCGCGGGACCTTTTATCCTACAACCCTGCCGCAGACGCGCGAATTGGAATACGCTGCTCAGTCCTTCGGCGCGATCGAGATCA
This sequence comes from Sphingomicrobium sp., assembly GCA_035494075.1. Taxonomy (GTDB): domain Bacteria; phylum Pseudomonadota; class Alphaproteobacteria; order Sphingomonadales; family Sphingomonadaceae; genus Sphingomicrobium. Next base: position 2,889 of record DATJHF010000008.1, read on the forward strand.
ACGCCACCTTCTACGGCCGGCAAAGTCCGAAGAGCTGGGAAAATTGGGCAAAGGCGGTGCCCGACGGCTTCCAGTTCAGCATCAAGGGCTCGCGTTACGTGGTGACCCGGCCGAGGCTTGCCGACGCCGGGGAAGGCATCGGCAATTTCCTTGCACAGGGCCTTACGGCACTCGGTGACCGGCTAGGCCCTGTCCTTTGGATGCTCGCGGCACGGCGGAAATTCGACCCGGAGGATATAGCCGCTTTCTTCGACCTGCTGCCCGAAGAACATGACGGCATTCGGCTGCGCCATGTGGTCGAGCCACGTCACGAAAGCTTTCGCGACACCGCCTTCTTCGATCTATGCCGAGATCACAACGTGGCCATCGTCTATGGCGATGACGACGAGTTCCCATTGATCGACGCCGACACCGCCAGCTTTCGCTATGCCCGCCTTCAGCGCATGACCGAAGATATTCCAACCGGATATGACGGCAGGTCGCTCGACCACTTCTCAGGCATGACCCGAGCCTGGGCGAAGGACAGCTACATCTTCATGATAAATGGCGCGAAGATGCGGGCTCCGGCGGCTGCGCTGGCCCTTCAGGAGCGGCTGGGCATTGCGAAGCCTTGAGGCTTCGGCCATCAACCGGCCATGCGCACCGACCAGCAGCCTGTCCGCATTGCCCTGTTCGCGCCCGACGGGCGGATGGGAAAGGCCATCCAGGCAGCAATCGCTGGCGAGGCGGGCTTCGAGGTGGATAATGACCATGGCGAGGTGCTGATCGACTTCTCAGCGCCGAACGCGCTCCGCGCCAGCCTCGATCGCGCAGTCTCGGCGGGCGTTCCGCTATTAATCGGCACCACTGGGCTGATCGATGAACATGACGCGCTGATCGCTGAAGCCGCAAAGGCCATCCCAATCCTGAAGGCGCCGAATACGTCGCTTGGCGTGGCGCTGCTGGCGGATCTAACGGAACGTGCTGCTCGAGTGCTCGGCCCGGAAGCATGGGACATCGAGATTGTCGAAATGCATCACAACAAAAAGGCTGATGCGCCGTCAGGCACAGCGCTTCAGCTTGGAGCGTCTGCCGACAAGGGCCGCGGCGGCGATTCCCCAGCCGAGCGGGGACGCGACGGCACCGGCCTGAAGCGCCAGCAAGGCGCTATTGGCTATTCGGCAATCCGTGGCGGGACGGTAGTGGGCGACCATGACGTGATGTTCCTCGGCCCGGATGAGCGGCTGATTCTTGCCCACCGCGCGGAAAGCCGGGCGATCTTCGCCCGTGGCGCGCTGGCGGCCGCGAATTTCCTCAGGGGCAAACCCGCCGGCCTATACTCGATGCGCGATGTCATCGACGCCGCATGAGCGGCGCTGAACCCGAGGCTACCCGCGGCCTTGTCCGCCGCCTCGGTCCGTTCGACGCCACCATGCTGGTCATGGGCGGGATCATTGGTGCCGGGATTTTCGTAAACCCGGCGGAAGTTGCCAGGCATGTCGACACGCCCGGGCTAATCGTCGGTGTCTGGGTGCTTGGAGGCCTCATCGCCATGGCCGGCGCCCTGGTTTACGCAGAGCTTGCCGATCGTCGGCCTCATGTTGGTGGCCAATACGCCTATCTGCGCGACGCATATGGCCCGACGCCAGCCTTCCTTTATGGCTGGTCGCTGCTGCTGGTGATCCAATCGGGCGGCATGGCCGCCGTGGCTATCACCTTCGCCCGCTATTTTGACCAACTGACCGCGCTCGCTTTGCCGGATGGAGTAGTCGCAGCGGCTGTCCTGTTGTTGCTGGTCGCCATAAACTGTCTGGGCGTACGCGCCGGCGGCACTGTTCAGAGCGGCCTGATGCTGCTCAAAATTCTGGCGATTGCCTTGCTCGTGCTGGCCGGCTGGTGGTTCGCTCCTGCCAATCCCGACTACATAAGACCGCCGGCAGGTCATTCGTCTGCCGGAATGGTGGCGGCCATTGGGGCCGCCATGACGCCGGTGATGTTTTCCTATGGTGGCTGGCAAACGGCAAGTTTCGTCGCCGCCGAAATGCGCGATCCGCGCCGCGACCTCGTCCGGGCCTTGCTGCGGGGCGTCGCTGGCGTCGTGATTCTCTACACCGCGGTCGCTTTCGTGTGCGTCTATGCGCTCGGGCCCGCCGGGCTGGCCCAGTCTCCAACCCCTGCGGCAGATGTGATGCGGCTGGCGTTGGGCGGCAAGGGCGCCACATTGATCGCGCTTGGCATCGCCATTTCCGCCCTGGGCTTTCTCAGCCAAGGCATGCTGACCGCTCCCCGCGTCTATTTCGCAATGGCCGAGGATGGCTTGTTTTTCCGAAAGATTGCCGAGGTGAGCGAGACAACACGCGTGCCGGTTATGGCGATCCTGCTGCAAGGCGCCGCGGCGATGATTATCGCGCTGTCCGGTACTTATGGCCAAATTCTAAGCTACGTAACGTCCGTCGACTTCATCTTCTTCGGCTTGACCGGCGCGGCGCTGTTTGTATTTCGCAAGCGCGATCCAGTCGGCGCCGGATTCAACGCCACTGGACATCCCTACAGCACTGGATTCTTCGTTGTCGCGTGCGCAATGATAGTTGTTGCCACCGTGGTCAGCAATCCGATCAACAGCCTGATTGGCTTCCTGATCCTCGCCGCCGGAATTCCCGCCTGCCGTTACTGGCAGCGGAGGAACCCAGCGCCATGAATATCGCCCGCGGCGCCATTCAGTCCGATTATATGCACTGGTTCAAGGTCCAGACCCCGGTCCGCTACAATCTGTCGTCGAGCGAAGTCCCGCACTTCCGCCTCGACAGCTTGCCGCTCGGAATCGCCGACCTTGGCCTCGATGGAGTCAGCCATCCTCGTTATGCGCCACTGCGACAGGCGATCGCCAAACGCTACGGCATCGAAGCCAATCGCGTTGTCACAGCGAACGGTACGTCCATGGCCAATTACCTTGCCATGGCGACTCTGATCGAGCCGGGTGACGAAGTCATATTCGAGCAGCCCGGCTATGAGCCGATGCTGTCTTCGGCACGATTCCTTGGCGCCGATATCAAGCGCGTCCAACGCAATGCGGCCAACGGCTTCCAAATCGATCTCGACCAGTTGGATCGGCTCGTTAGCGCGCGAACCAAGGCGGTCGTTGTCACCAATCTGCATAATCCAAGCGGCGCGCTGACTAGCGACGAAGATCTTCGCGCAGTCGGCGCGATCGCGTATCGCTACGGCGCTCATGTCCTGGTCGATGAGGTCTATCTCGACAGCGCAGTCCCGCCACGGCCGACGTCGGCGTTGCTCGGCCCTCAATTTGTGATCACCAGCAGCTTGACCAAAGTCTACGGTCTAAGCGGCCTTCGCTGCGGATGGATCCTCGGGGAGCCAGAACTCGCCGAGCGGATGTGGCGGCTCAATGACCTATTTGGGGTCAACCAGCCGCACCAGTCAGAAATGCTGTCCTGCTTCGCTTTTGACCACCTGGATGAAATCGCGGCGGGCAATTCCCAGCGGCTCGCGACCAACCGCGCTATTTTCAATGATTTCGTCAGTTCACGAAGCGATGTCGAATGCATGGCGGCCATGCACGGAATCACCGTCTTTCCGCGCTGGCTTGGCGGCGACGCCGACCGGCTACATGAGTTGCTTCGCACCAAATATGACACGTCGATCGTTCCCGGCCGCTGGTTCGAAATTCCGGACTATTTCCGCGTCGGATTGGGAGGCGACACGGACATGCTGAAGGAAGGGCTAGCGCGGCTAGGCTCCGCGCTCGATGAGCTGAAATGAAGAAATCGGACATTTTCGAGTTCTATCGGCGGCTTGCCGAGTCCAATCCCGCGCCCGAAACCGAGCTTGAATATGTGAACCCCTATACGCTGCTGGTCGCGGTAGCGCTGTCAGCGCAGGCGACAGACGTCGGCGTCAACAAGGCGACCCGCAAGCTATTCGCTGAAGTAAAATCGCCGCAGGCAATGCTCGGACTGGGTGAGGAGGGCCTGAAGCGGCACATCAAGACGATCGGCTTGTTCAACACCAAGGCCAAGAATGTGATCGCGGCGGCGCGAATCCTGGTCGACGAGTTTGGCGGCGAAGTCCCCCAGGAACGCGACAAGCTGGAGCAGCTGCCGGGAGTTGGCCGCAAGACCGCCAATGTCGTGCTGAACGTTGCGTTCGGCCGGCCGACGATTGCCGTCGACACCCACATATTCCGGGTCGGCAACCGCACGGGCCTCGCACCCGGCAAGAACCCCTTGGAGGTGGAGCTTAAGCTCGAGAAGAATACGCCAGAGCCGTTCATTACCCATGCGCATCATTGGCTGATCCTGCACGGCCGCTACATTTGCAAAGCGCGGACGCCCGAATGCTGGCACTGCCCGGTTGCGGACCTTTGCTCGTTCAAGCCGAAAACGCCGGCCCCCAAGGCTAAATCCAGAGCCGCTGAAGCCGCTCGCTGAGCCCAGTCAGCAATTCATATTGTGACAGGCCCGACGCCTCCGCCGCGGCGGGCAATTCGTAGTCAAGCGTGACCCAGTCACCTTCGCGCAAATCGGGCGCCGTGCTGACATCCAATGCAACCAGGTCCATCGACACTCGACCGATCAGCGGCAGCTGCTTTCCGTCGACTCTGGCCGCTCCTTTGCCCGCGAAACAGCGCAGGTAACCGTCTGCATAGCCAATGTTGACGATGGCGGCCTCGGTGGACGATGTCGCGGTCCAGGTGGCGCCGTAGCCACAAGTTTCGCCAGCCCTGATCAGGCGGCGCTGCACCACTTCGGCCTCGGGAAAAGCGACTTGCAAGATATGACCGGCCGCCTCTTCGCGCGGTACTCCGCCGTATAGCGCCAGGCCGGGCCGGACCAGGTCGAAGCTATAGTCGCGGCCAAGGCAGATTCCAGCGCTGTTAGCCAGCGCATATCGACGCGCCTTTACTGTCGCTGCTACCGCCGCAAACCGGTCGCGCTGCACCGCATTCATGGTGCTGTCCTCGTCAGCGCAGGCAAGATGGCTGTGGAGTGTGTGAATCGCGAGCCCTTCGAGGACTTCTAGTTCGTCGACGCGCAGGCCGAGACGGTTCATGCCCGTGTCGACCATCACGTCACATGGACGGTCAAGCGCCGCCTCTTTCCAGCGTGCGACCTGCTGCGGCGTGTTGATCATCGGCCGAGCGACACCGGCCAGCGCCGCGGGCGAGTCCTTCGGGCCGACGCCATGAAGAACGACTAGCTCGGCTCCTACCGGCAGTGGCCCCAACGCCTCAGCTTCCGCCCAGGTCGAGACGAAGAAATCGCGGCAGCCGGCCTGACCCAGCAGGCGCGTTACTTCGACCGAGCCTAGGCCATAGCCATCGGCTTTGACGGCGGCACCGGTAGCAACGCCGGCAGTGCGCTGGAGCCAGCGCCAATTATCTTGGAGCGCTGAGGAATCAATCCGAAGGCGAAGCGCATGGTGGGTCACTCGACCTGCCCTAGCCACAGGCTCGGGCGCCGTCGAGACAGCGTATCAGAACATGCGTGAGCCGTTTGGCACCGCCCGTTCCGGTTCAAGCAGCACGATATCGCCATTCTCATCGGCGAACCCCAGGGTCAGCACTTCCGAGATGAATGGGCCGATCTGGCGAGGAGGGAAATTGACTACCCCTGCCACTTGCTTTCCGACCAGTTCGTCGAGCAGATAATGAACCGTGATTTGGGCCGATGACCGCCTGATGCCGATCTCATCGCCGAAATCGATTTTAAGCTTGTAGGCTGGCTTGCGTGCCTCTGGAAATGCGATGGCCTCGATCACCGTGCCGACCCTGACATCGACCTTCATGAAGTCTTCAAAGCTGATCGTCATCGCTGGGCTTCTTCCCAATTCTGGCCGTCAAATTGGCTAATCGCCAGTTTGGGCGGCTGGTCTAGACAAGCAGCGTTGACGCTCCAGGCATCAGGATGGCTGCGCGGCTGGTAGAAGCTTTTGACGCCGCACGTGGCGCAGAACAAATGCTCCGCCGTGCCGGTGCCGAAGCGGTAGCTGGAGAGCGAATTTCGGCCCGTGACGAGCTCGAACTGGCTGTGCGGGACCATGATGTGGATGAAGCCGGTCATCGAGCAGACCGAGCAGTTGCAATCGAGCGCGGGAACGGGAGGATCGGGTAGCTCCGCTCGGAAACGAACCGCGCCGCAATGGCATCCGCCTGACACTTGGATCATGGGGACGCCTATGCGGCGCGATGATCAGTCAATCAACGGGCAGCAACCTCGATCGGGCTGCCGGAGGCCGCGGCGATGCGCTGGTCGCGCTCGGCCGACAGGTTGGCAAGCGTGTCGACGCGGCAGCGGCGAACGTCATTCTGGCCAGCAATGTCGACATCCGAGGCCGTGCCGCATACTTCCTTAACGGCCTGGGCAAGGCGTAGGTCGAGCGCTCGCTGGCCCTTGGCTGTGGAAAGGTCGAGGTCTGCCGTTTGTACGACGCTGGTGGCGATCACCGGCGGTTCGGCCAGGGCCGGAGTTGCGCTGAAAGCCAACAGCGTGGCGAGGAAAAGCTTGGTCATGTCGTGTCCCCTTTATTCGGGGCCGGGATCAGCCCGGCGCGACCATCCATCTATGCCTCGGAATCAGTTTTCAAAAGCAACGATGTCGTGATATGATTCTGCATAATTGCAGAATGCCAAGCTTGGGGACCAGGCTAAGATGGCCGTGATGCTCGACTGGAACGACCTTCGCTATTTCATCGCTGTCGCTGACGGTGGCAGCACGCTGGCCGCCGGGCGGGACCTACGCGTGAGCCAGACCACTGTCGCCCGCCGGATTGCCGCGCTCGAAGAAGCGCTGGGCCTGCAAATCTTCGAGAAGCGCCAAGCTGGCTATGCGCTCACGCCCGCCGGCGAAGAGCTGCTGGATCGCGCCCGGCAGGTGGAAGCCGCGGCGACCGGGTTCGCCGACGCGGCGGCCGCTCAGGTCCGCGACACCAGCGGCACGGTCCGCATCACCACCCAAGAAATCTTCGTGACTCTGCTGTCGCCCATGTTGCGCGAGCTTCACGAGCAGCATCCGGAAATCCTGATCGAGCTCGACGACAGCCAGGATTTTCGCGATCTTGGCGAGGGCGAGGCCGACATCGCCTTGCGCAGCGCCTTAGGAGATCTGGGCTCGGGCGTGGTCGGGCGGCGACTTGGGCCCGACGATTGGACGCTCTACTGCAGCCGCGATTACGCCGCCGCACATGGCGTCCCGACCACCAAGGCCCAACTGAAGCGGCACGCCTTCATCGGCGGCGGCGGGCCAAAACTATGGCGAGCTTATTCTTCCTGGCTGCATGACCTGGGCCTCGACGATCGCGTTATCATGCACCACGCGTCGGCAATGGGGATGCTTTCGGCAATCCGCTCGGGACTCGGCATCGCGGTGCTGCCCTGCATCGTAGCCGACGCCGACCCCGACTTGGTCCAATGCGTTCCGCCGAAGGACGGCCATGGCCGGGTGATGTGGCTGGTAACGCATGAGCGCGTGCGCCATACGCCCCGTGTCCGGGCGGTTATCGACTTTCTCTACGAACGCCTATCGAAGCATATCAAAATGTTGGAAGCGCGGCGCGAGGCCGCGGCCGCCTAATTGATAGGCCCGCCCCGCCATTCGGGCATCTGCCTCTCGCCAACTGCTACCTCCACCGCCGCAGCGGCAAGAAGCCGGGTCGAATCGAGGATCGGCAGGGGTGAGACTTCCTGCGTGATGAGCAGCGGAATCTCCGTGCAAACCAGCGCAACCGCGTCGCATCCGTTATCCTTAAGCTTATCGATGATACTGACGTAGGCGTCACGCGACGGTTCGCAAAATGTGCCAAGGCATAGTTCGTCGAAGATTATGTCATCGACGATCTTACGGTCAGCTTCGCCGGGCGCGGCCCATTCGATGCCGCGGCGGCTCAATGCACCGGGGTAGACGGGGCCGGTCATCGTATATTTGGTGCCAAGGATCCCAACCTTCTTCCTTCCGCCGGCCGCGGCCTGGTCCGCGACGACCTCGCCGATATGCAGCCCCGGGATCGGGAACGGCTCGCCATCGCTTTCAAGCGCGATATGCGCCGTGTTGTCGGGGCACACGAAAAAGTCGCAGCCGGCCGCCGCCAACCTTTTCGCATCTTCCATGAAGAAGGCTCGCAGCTTCTGATTGTCGCCGCGCTCCCATGCCTCCAGCACCAGCGCCATTGGGCTGCAGGTCATGGTGATTTCCGGGTGCATGTGCGGCCCCAGCCGCTTTACACCCTCAAGGCAGGCAGTCCGGAAACACAGTGTTGCGCCTTCGAAGCTGTGCGCCAGGATGCCGATGTGTTTCATTCGACCGTTACTGACTTTGCCAGGTTGCGCGGCTGGTCGACGTCCGTGCCCTTGGCGACCGCGACATGATAGGCGAGCAGCTGAACCGGGACCGCATAGACCAGCGGCGCGATCAGCGGATGAACCTCGGGCATTTCGATCGTCGCCATGCAGCCCTCGCCGGCGTCCGCCAGCCCCCTGGCGTCGCTGATCAAGATAATCTTGCCGCCGCGGGCACGGACCTCCTGCATGTTACTGACGGTCTTCTCGAACAGCGGACCCGAAGGGGCGATGACGATCACCGGCACCAGGTCGTCGATCAGCGCGATCGGGCCGTGTTTCATCTCGCCGGCAGCATAGCCTTCGGCGTGAATGTAGCTGATCTCCTTGAGCTTTAGCGCGCCTTCGAGCGCCATTGGATAATCGGGCCCTCGTCCAAGATAGAGCACGTCGCGCGCCGGGGCGACCAGGTGCGCCATGGCAGCAATTTCCTCGTCATGCCCCAGCGCCTGGTTCATCGCCTCGGGCGCTTCCTGGAGGTGCGCCACGATGCCGTGCTCCTCCTCCTCGCTAAGACGCCCCTTCGCTCGAGCCAGGTTGGCGGCGAGCGCAGCGAGCACCGCTAGCTGGCAGGTAAAGGCCTTGGTCGAGGCGACACCGATTTCCGGCCCGGCGTGGGTTGGCAGCAGCAGGTCCGCCTCGCGGGCCATTGAGCTGGTCGGGACATTGACCACCACCGCGATCGTCTGGCCTTCCTCGCGGGCGTGGCGAAGCGCGGCGAGCGTGTCGGCGGTCTCGCCGCTTTGGGAGATAAACAGCGCCAGTCCGCCCGGCTCGAGCACCGGCTGTCGGTAACGGAACTCGCTCCCCACATCGATGTCGACGGGCACGCGAGCGAACTGCTCAAACCAATATTTGGCGACCATTCCGGCATAGAAGCTGGTGCCGCAGGCGACGATCGTGACGCGATTGACTGTCGACAGGTCGAAATCGAAGTCGGGCAGCGCAACCTTGCCTTCGAATGGGCGGACATAGCTTTGGAGAGTCTGGGCAACCACGATCGGCTGCTCGAAAATCTCCTTCTGCATATAGTGGCGGTAATTGCCCTTCTCGATGTGGGCCGACGAAGCGCCTGACTCGACGATCTCGCGCTCCACCGGCTGGTTGGCGCGATCATAGATCTGGATGCGGTCGCGCTCGACAACTGCCCAGTCGCCCTCCTCGAGATAGGCGATCTTCTGCGTCAGCGGCGCCAGCGCCAGCGCGTCAGAGCCGAGGTAATTCTCACCCTCGCCATAACCGACGGTCAGCGGCGCACCCATTCGGGCACCGATTATCTGGTCCGGATAATCCTTGAACAGGAAGGCGATGGCGAAGGCGCCATGCAGCCGCGGCAGGACGGTCGCGACCGCCTCGGTCGGCGAGCTGCCCCGTTCGACTTCGCGAGCGACGAGGTGTGCGACTACTTCGCTATCGGTTTCGCTGAGAAAGGTGCGGCCGTCAGCGATCAGTTCGTCGCGCAGGGGCTTGAAATTCTCGATGATCCCGTTGTGGACGAGCGCAACAGGTCCGGCGATGTGCGGATGCGCATTATCGACCGTCGGAGCGCCATGGGTAGCCCATCGAGTATGAGCGATGCCCACATCGCCGTGCAGCTCGGCCGCGGCGAGTTCGCGGGCCAGATTGTCGAGCTTGCCCTCGGCGCGGCGCCGTTCGAACTCCCCATCCTGCACGGTGCAAATGCCGGCAGAATCATAGCCGCGATATTCGAGGCGCTTGAGACCGTCGAACAGGCGCTGCGCCACCGCTTCGCGACCGACGATCCCGACAATTCCGCACATCCTATTTCTTGTCCTTCTTCGCCTGCTGGCTCTTGCGGAATCGGGCGGCCCAGCCGGCGAATCCTTTTTGTTCGCCGCGGGCAATGACCAGCTCGTCAGCAGCAACATTCTTGGTCACGACCGAACCTGCGCCGACGATCGCTCCGGCGCCGATGCTCACTGGAGCTACGAGCGCGCTGTTTGACCCGATGAAGGCTCCGGGCCCGATATCGGTCTGGTACTTGCCGAAGCCGTCATAGTTGCAGGTAATCGTGCCAGCTCCGATGTTGGCTCGTTCGCCGACATTTGCATCACCGATATAACTCAGATGGTTGGCCTTGGCGCCCTTGCCAAGTTTGGCCTTTTTGACCTCGACGAAATTGCCGACCTTGGCACCCTCGCCGAGCACCGCGCCGGGGCGCAACCGGGCGAACGGTCCTACCTCGCATCCGGTCGAAATGATTGCGCCTTCAATATGCGAGAATGCGCGGATAGTGGCGCCGTCGGCAATTTTTACTCCCGGACCGAAAACGACATGCGGCTCGATCGTACAATCGCGGCCAAGCTCGGTGTCGGCCGAGAACCAAACGCTTTCGGGATCGATCAGTGTTGCGCCCTGCTCCAGTGCCTGCCACCGCCGCCGGGTCTGCCAATCTTCCTCCAGAGCCGCCAACTCCGCACGGCTGTTGACGCCCGCCGTCTCGAACGGCTCGCCCTCGATCACCACCGGCGAGCGGCCCTCCTCTTTGGCGATCATCACGATATCGGGCAGATAATATTCGCCGGCCGCATTGGCATTGCCGACCTTGGCCAGCCAGCGAAACAAATCGGCCGACTGAACCGCCATCATGCCCGAGTTGCACAGCCTCACCGCCCGCTCGGCCTCGTTGGCGTCCTTATACTCTACCATCTTCGAAATGTGGTCGCCGTCGCCGAGAATCACCCTGCCATAGGTCTTGCCGTCCGCCGGAGAGCTGGCGAGGACGACAACGCCGGGGTTATCCTCTGCACCTAACCGATTGAGCATTTGCTCAAGCGTCTCGCGCAGAACGAATGGCGTGTCGCCGTAAAGGATCAGCACCGCCCCGTCGAAGCCCTTGAGAGCTTCTTCGGCCATCTGCACGGCATGGCCGGTGCCCTTCTGCTCGGCCTGCAGAGCGGTTGTCACGCCGTGTCCGCCAAGGGCCGCTTCAAGCTGCTCACGGCCCTTGCCAACCACGACCACCCGGCGCTCGGCGCCCATAGCCTCGATGGTCGATAGCAGGTGCAGCAGCATCGGCCTGCCGGCAATCGGATGAAGCACTTTGTGCGTGTCGGAGCGCATTCGCGTGCCTTGCCCAGCGGCCAGGATCACTACCGAGAATTTCGCCTGATTCATGTGCCCCGCAATCGCACGCTCTTCATGGCTTTTCCATAGACGAAGGGCCCCGGTGGAAACCGGAGCCCTACGACCAAATGCTTGTGCCTCAGCTGGCCGGCGTGGCCTTGGGCTTGGCCGGGGCCCGCCTGCGCGCACCGGCGCTGCTCCGCCGCTTGGCGGTTGCGCCAGACTTCGCAGCAGTGCGTTTTGCCTTTGGCTTCGAAGCCGTCTTGGCTTTCGCGGCCGGCGCTTTGCGTGTCGCACCGGCCTTGCGCGGGGCTGACTTCTTGGCAACCGGCTTTGAGGTAGCAGTAAGGCCGGTGCCAGCCTCGTCCGCCCATTTGCCGGACAGCACGCGCTGGGCGGCGTCGGCCACCGCCTCGGCGATCAGCGAGCCCAATTTGGATGCGTTGGTCATCATCTGCGTCGCAGCCTGGCTAGCGCTATCCGCGGCATCCAAGCCTGCGTCGCGGATCGCCTTGCGCGCCTTGGGGCTGGCAGCGATCGCTGCTGCAGCCGCAGTCAATCCCGCGGCCAGCATTTCGCGGCTCATCGCCGCCTTGGCGATCTTGTCGAATGTGGCCTTGGAACCGCCAGCGGCCTTGCCGCGGCTCGTCGATGCTTTCGCCATTACAGCCTTCCTTTCCGATTCTACCGCAAAGAAGCGGTCCACGCCCGAAACGGTTCCGAAATAGGGCAGAAAATCGCCAAGTAAAAGGGAGCTGTCGCACCACGCGACAGCTCCCTTCAACATGGTCAGCGACCGGACGTTCAGGCCCGGAAGGACAGAAATGGCTGGTTAGGCCATCACCTTCCAAGCGAACTGGACCGACCTCCCTGCTGAACCATGAGACATCGGATCACCTCCTTTCGCTGCTGGATTGCAACCACAGAATGTTGTGGTCGGAGATGATAAACAAGACTTGTAAT
>DATJHF010000009.1:0-57058 GCA_035494075.1 Sphingomicrobium sp.
GCACGAGCAGTGCCGGCGCTGTGCCGCCATCGGCCAGCCGCATGTTGCCGAACATGCCGGGCGCCAGGAACAGGGTCGGATTTGCGACCACCGCCCGGGCGCGGATCGTGCCTGAGTTCTGGCTGATGCCGTTGTCGGTAAAGTCGAGCTTGCCGCGCCAGCTGTAATTGACTTCGTCCTGAAGCCGGATCTCGGCCGTCTCGCCGTCACCACGGTTGGCCTGCCGCTGGCGAGCGGTCTTGAGATAGAGCGATTCCGGCACGTCGAAGGTGAAGTAGATCGGGTCGAGCGCGTTGATCGTGGTCAACAGCGTTTCGTTGGCGCCAACGATGTTGCCCGGATCGATCCGCCGGTCCGAAATGCGGCCGCTGATCGGCGCCCGGACAAAGGCAAATTCGACATCGAGCGCTCGAGCGCTGACCCGAGCGCGGGCGGCGGCGAGGGCAGCCTGGGCCGACCGCACGTTCGCGCTCAGCCGGTCAACGTCGCTTTGCGACACGGCATTGGCCTCGACCAGCCGTTTGGCACGGCCGAGATTGATTTCTGCGAGCGACAGGTCGCTTTGTGCGGACGCAACGCTGGCCCGCGCTTCGGCCAGGGCGGCAGCGAATGGCCGCGGGTCGACGGTGAAGAGAAGCTGGCCTTTCTGGACGACCTGGCCATCCGTGAAGTGGACGCCGATCACCTGGCCGGAGACGCGCGGACGCACCTCGACGCTGCGGCTGGCTTCGAATCGGCCGACATAATCGTCCCACTGGTTGATGTCCCGCTCCAGGGGTGCCGCGACCGTTACCATGGGGGCAGGAGGAGCAGCTGCAGGGGAAGGAGCGCTGTTCCAATAGGTAACGGCCGCGGCAAGCAGGACGAGCGGCGTGCCGTAGATTGCGGCACGCTGCCAAGTGGGACGTTTGGCGATCCGGGCGGCGAGCGATTGCGCCTCCCGGTCGACCGCCGAGAATTGGCTAATCATATTCATGCGGGAATTCCTTGCGGAGCGCTGATCGCGGCGCTGATCTCACGCACCATCAGCTCATATTGGTCGGGGCTGAATCCAGCCGAGAGGAAAGATGCGACGTCCTCGCCCGGCACAGTGAAGCCATAGTGCCAGCTGAGGACTGCCATTTTGCGAAGCGCTTCCAGGCGCTCGTTAGCCAGTGAAGGCAGGCTGTTGCGGTTCATCAGCCAGTTTACGAACCGTCCCCAACGGCCTGGCTCGCGAAGCGTCGCAAGACTGTCGACCCGCGCCAGCCGGATCACCGACCATTCGAGGCGCGAGAAGTCGGGTCTTGCGGTGTCGTTCGCCGGGACGCCCATCAGGGCAATCGGCTCGGCAGTCTGCGGTTCGATACGCGCTAGATAGGCCATGCTTTTTCTCCCTGTGTCCGGGGCGAGCGTCATCGGCGGCCGGGAACTGCTGTTCCGGCACTCTGCCGCTGCCTGGGCACGCAAGGACCCGCCCGGCGAGGCACAGAGCCTCGACGCCGACAGGTCAGTTCAAAGGGTTTGGTTACGGACTACTGGCGGGTGTCATGGCCCGCGGAAAATGAATCTGTTTTCAGACGCATCGGCCCCTTTTTGTCGATGGTCAGAAAGAGAGTGGGAAAGATGAACCCCAACTTTCTGTACTGGTCAGTACAAAGTCAGATAAGCGACGTCAAGAAAATTTCTATACCGAGCGATAAAAAAATTTGATGAGGGTATAAAATCAGGCCGTCGGCCAGATCATGAGGCCGGTTTCTACCAGATGCTCGAGCTCCTCGCGCGTCGCTCCCTGGTTCGCCTGCACCGATATCCCTTGAAGCATGGCGATTAACACCCGCATCAGCCCTTCGGGATCGAGATGAGCCGGCAGATCTCCCTCCTCCTTCGCCCGCTCGAAGCGTGCGGTCAGCGCGCGTTTGCCCGCCTCGCCCCGCTTGACCACTTCCTCGCGAATCGATTGCGACTCCGGACCACAGGCAACAGACGTGATGACGCCCATGCAGCCATGGGGCTCGCCCGCGCTCACGACATTGTCGATTGCGCCGTGCAGCATGACCTCGGCAACCTTGCGGGCGGTCGGCTGCTCGAGGGCTTTCCCGATGTAATCCAGCTTCTCGCGCTCGTAGAGATCGAGCGCTTTGCGGAACAGCGCCTCCTTATTGCCGAATGCGGCGTAAAGGCTCGGACGAGTAATACCCATCGCGTCGGTAAGGTCGGTCAGGGAGGTCCCGTCATAGCCCTTTTCCCAAAAGACTCGGAGGGCCTGGGCCAGGGCATAGTCCACGCAAAATTCGCGGGGGCGACCCCTGGTCGGGAGATGTTCGGGCTTATTCATATCGAGCGGTATATAATAGGATGCATTTGAAAATCCAATGCTTCTTGCAGATCGGTAATTACCCCGAACGGCCCGAGCCCGCGATTTGGCTGCCGCTCCATTGCGAAGCCGCCGATCAACTCCTAGGTCGAGCGAGATGATCTTCCGTATTTCCCCCCTCGCCCTGCTGCTCCTGGCCTCCTGCGGGCAGCAGGAAGCAGCCGACATCCAACTCTCCAACGCCTGGGCTCGGCCGACGGTCGGTCAGGCACCGGGAGCGGTCTACCTGACCATTGAAAACAAGGGCGGCGAGGCCGACAGGCTGACCGGCGCCTTCACCGACCATGCCGCCATGGCGATGGTGCACCAGAACGAGGTGGTCGACGGCATCGCCAAGATGCGCATGGCCGGGGAGATCAACATACCGTCCCACGACCGCATCGAGATGCGGCCGGGCGGCACTCACATCATGCTTGAGGGCTTGAGGGCGCCGCTGCGCTCCGGCCACGATTTCGACCTGGTGCTGAAGTTCCGGAACAGCAAGGACCAGACGGTCAAGGTGACCGTGACAAACCCCGAAGGCCAATGACCAGTTACCGTCTTCGCGTAATATTGTGGGTGCTGGTCGCGATTGCCGCGATCGGGGGGATATTGATTGCATTGCAACCGCCCTCCCCTCCCTCGCGCGAATCCGATCTGGCGACGATCGGCGGCCCATTCACGCTGACGGGTAGCGATTCCAAGCCATTCTCCAGCGCGCGCCTCAACGGCAAACCCGCCGCGATCTTTTTCGGCTTCACCCATTGTCCGGACGTTTGCCCGACAACCCTCGCTCGCCTGGTCAAGCTCCGGCGCCAGCTCGGCAAGGGCGATGATGCAATTTCGATCGTGTTCATCACGGTCGACCCGGAGCGCGATGGCCCAGCCGAAGTCGGAAGCTATGCCGGCCTGTTCGGCGCCCCAGTGACCGGGCTGACGGGCAAGCCCGCCGACATCGAGCGGGTCAAGAAACAGTTCGGCGTCTTCTCGCAGAAGGTGGAGCAGCCGGGAGGCGGCTACACAGTCGACCACAGCGCCAGCGTCTTCCTGATGGATCGCAACGGACATTTCGTGGCGACGCTGTCACCCGAAGAAGGCGATGCTGTCGCCCTTGCCAAGATCAAGCGGCTGCAGGCCTAAACCTCGGCTTCCACTTCGCGAGCCATAACCCGTTCCAGCAACCGGTCCATGGCGGCGGTCGCTTCGGGCTCTTCCAAATTTGGGGTGTGGCCCACCGCTGGCACCACCACCAGCTCGGCATCGCCCTTTAGCGCAGCAACCATGTCTTCTGCGATTTCCTGCGACAACAGGTCCGAAAGCTCGCCTCGCAGAATCAGCACGGGCCGCCCGGCAAGCGATTCATAAAGATGCCAATTCGCCCCCTGCGGGCCCTCGGTGGCCGCACGGAAATTCTCGGCAATGCTCATGTCATAATCGAAACGGACTCCGTCGGATGCCTGACGGCAGATCCGGCGTGCGAAAGTTGCCCAATCCTGGTCGGTCCAGTTGGGAAATTTGTCGCGATTGCGCTCGGCCAGCGCCGCGGCCGCGGCTTCCCAGCTCGGGAAATCCGCTTCCTTGCCGACATAACCCCCGATCCGGTCGATCCCCTCCTGGTCGATCACCGGGCCGATGTCGTTGAGCATCGCCCCTGCGATGCGATCTTCATCCGTCGAGGCCAACAACATGGTGCATATGCCGCCCAGCGAGGTTCCGAAAAAGACCGCGTCGGCTATCCCTTCCTGGTCGAGCAGCTTCAAAATGTCCGCAACATAAAATCGCGGAGCGTACCGGCTGGGATCGGGATCCGCGTCGCTTTCGCCCCGGCCGCGCAGGTCAACTGCGATGACCCGCCAGTCACCGGCATAGCGAGCGGCGACCGGCTCGAAATCGCGAAAATTGCGGGTCAGGCCCGGAATGCAGAGAATTGGCGGCTTGTCGCGAGGGCCGTCATAATCGCGATAGTGGAGGCGAAGGCCTTCCGGGCTGTACCAGTAACGGTCGGTCCAACTCGGCATTACTTCCCCCGCAGATGAACTCCTCCTATCGCGGGCCGATGGCCAAGCCGCAAGCTGTTCCGATCCTCGAATTGGGCGAGAATTTCTACGACGCGGCGAAGCCGGCCGATTTCCCATCCTGCACACCACGATTTCTCAACCGGCGATGGGCGGACGCGGTCGGGCTCGGGCATTTGGACGACGAGGAGTGGGCCCGGCACTTCTGCCGGTTTGGGCCCTTGCCGGACAACCTCACGGAGCCGCTGGCCCTAAGGTATCACGGTCACCAGTTCCGCGTGTACAATCCGGACATTGGCGACGGCCGCGGGTTCCTGTTCGCCCAGGTCCGCGACGCTCACGGCCGGCTGCTCGATCTCGGTACCAAGGGCAGCGGCCAGACGCCGTTTAGCCGGAGCGGGGACGGACGTCTGACCCTGAAGGGCGGCGTTCGCGAGGTACTGGCCACGGAAATGCTGGAGGCCCTGGGCGTCAACACCTCCAAGAGCTTTGCGCTGTTCGAGACGGGGGAGGAACTGTGGCGTGGCGACGAGCCCTCGCCGACCCGATCGTCGGTACTGACGCGCCTAAGCCACGGGCATATCCGCATCGGCAATTTCCAGCGTTTCGCCTACTTCGACGAGGCCGAGAGCATCGCCGCCTTGACGCGCTATTGCCTTACACACTTGCTCGACGAACCGCTCGGCGGCGATGCCGAAAATGCCACGCGGTTGTTCGATCGCGCCTGTTCCGCAACCGCGACGCTGGCGGCCAGCTACATTGCCGCCGGGTTCGTCCACGGCGTGCTCAACAGCGACAATATCAACATCACCGGCGAGAGTTTCGACTATGGCCCATGGCGGTTCGCACCCGAATGGGACGAGGAGTTCACAGCCGCTTATTTCGACCAAACCGGCCTTTACGCCTTCGGCCGCCAGCCCGAGGCGATCCATTGGGACGTGGCGCAGCTGGCAGGCTGCCTGGCGTTGATCGGCGAAGCGCCGGCACTATCGGACTTGCTCGCGTCCTGGCCGAGCCGGTTCGAGCAGGCGTTGGTCGAACGGATAATCGCGCGCCTCGGCATCGAACCGCGCGAGGCCGGCGAGGACCGATCTCTGGCATCGGCCGCGATCAAGGCGCTGCGCTCGCGCATGGTCGGCATCGACTGCTTCTTTTTCGACTGGCGAGGCGGGCGCATTCCGGCCGGCGATGCTTATCAGGCCGAGGCCTTCGCCGATCTGCGCGCAAGATTGGAAGGCAGGCAACGCACCCTCACCCATCCCTACTGGAATGACGGCCAGCCCTGCTCGATGCTGATCGAAGAGGTGGAATCGATCTGGTCGGCGATTGCGGACCATGATGACTGGCGGCCGTTTGAGTCCAAAATAGAGGCAGTTCGCCGCTTCGGCGACGCCATGACGTCGGATGCGGTGGGTTGACCGTTGAAGCGCGGCATGGGAACGCGCCCCGGGGTGCCGAAAACCATATGAGCGAAAAACTCGTCTCGACCGAGCCGGCCACCGGCGAAGAAATCTGGTCCGGATCCGTCGGCGACGCCGGCGCCGAGGTCGCGGCTGCGCGCGCTGCCTGGCCGGAATGGGCGGCCCATTCGGTGACCTATCGGATCGAAACGCTTCGCCGCTTTGCCAACGTCGTCCGTTCGCACGAAACCGAATTCGCCGAACTGATCGCGCGCGAGACAGGAAAGCCGTTCTGGGAGGCGAAGACCGAGGTCAATTCGGTCATCGGCAAGGTCGAGATTTCGATCAATGCCTATTCGGAGCGTACACCAACCAGCCGTCTCGAGGCGGCGATGGGCAACAAGGTCACGGTACGCCACAAGCCGCATGGCGTGCTCGCCGTCCTCGGGCCCTATAATTTTCCCGCGCACCTTCCCAACGGGCACATCGTCCCGGCGCTGATCGCCGGCAACACGGTAGTATTCAAGCCATCGGAGAAGACGCCGGCGACGGGCGAGTATCTGGTCAAATGCTTCCATGAGGCCGGCGTTCCGGAAGATGCGCTGAGGCTGTTGATCGGCGGCCCGGCAGAAGGCAAGGCATTAGCCGGACAGGCTGGAATTGATGGCCTGCTTTTTACCGGATCGGTTGGCGCTGGCATGGCGCTTCACCGCCAGTTCGCTGAGACTCCAAACAAAATGCTGGCGCTGGAGCTGGGCGGCAACAATCCGATCGTGGTGTGGGATGCGCCCGACCTGCAAGCGGCGGCGACGATCATTGTCCAGTCGGCATACCTCTCAGCCGGGCAGAGATGCACGGCTGCGCGGCGGCTGATCGTCGAGGATGGCAGGCATGAGGAGTTGGTCGCCGAGATTTGCAAGCTGATCGACCGGATCATCGTCGACCATCCGATGGCCGATCCGCAACCGTTCATGGGACCGGTAATCGACCTGGTCACCGCCGACATCCTCCAGGACCGGTTCATCGCCCTGATGATGAAGGGCGGTAAGCCGATCCGCCGGCTCGAGCGGCCGCATGAAGAACGGCCCTATCTCACTCCGGCGTTGATCGACATGACCGGCGCCAAGGACCGGCTCGACGAGGAATTGTTCGGCCCGGTGCTGCAGCTGATCAGGGTCAAGGATTTCGACGCGGCGATCGACGAGGCCAACAGCACGCGCTTCGGCCTGGCGGCAAGCGTGCTGACCAAGGATCCTAAGCTGTACGACCGCTTCTGGGCCAATGTCCGCTCGGGCGTGGTCAACTGGAACAAGCCGACCAACGGCGCGCCTTCGAACGCTCCATTCGGCGGCGTCGGCTTTTCCGGCAATCACCGGCCGAGCGCCTTTTATGCCGCGGATTATTGTGCCTATCCGGTTACAAGTGTCGAAGCAGAAACAACCCGTGCGGTTATCGGCGAGGGGTTGCGCGAAGCCTACGTGCCGACCGACGAGGACTAGAGCCGCAGCCCGAACCGCGGCCCCGCCCAAACCATCAGGCTGTAAAGCGCCACGGTCAGCACGCAGCCAGCGATGAGCGATGGCCAAAACCCGAATCCCTGCCTCAGCATCATCGGGATGAGCAGGAACATCGGCAGCGACGGCAGCACGAACCAAAAGGTCCCCTCGGCATGCGCCGCCATGTTTGCTGCGTCGGGCTTGTCCCGCCACAGCCAGATCATGCCGAGCACTGACACCAGCGGCAGCGACGCGATCAGCCCGCCGAAGCCGGGATAGCGCTTGGCGACCTCGGAAATGATCGCGATGAGGATGCCCGACAGGCCGGCCTTGATGGCGAGATACCACATGCCTACACGCTGCCCCTGCTGAACCGGATCCGCAATAGTGCCCTTGCTTGACTCGAAACCGCTCGGGGCATTTAATGAGCCGATGGGGCATGCGATCGCCCCATGAGGCGACAGGCTGAAGTATCGCGTCCTAAGCTCGAAAGGGACGCCTCATGTCTGCAACCAACTCCATTGCGGCCGACAAGCTTTTCCGCCTGATCGGTACACCTAATTGCCCGGTAATCGTCGACGTCAGGCCCGACGCGACCGAGCTGTTGCCTTCAGCAATACAACGGCCTGTTGAAGAAGTTCGCAACTGGGCCGGATCGCTCATCGGCAAGAAGGTCGTCGTCTTTTGCGTGCAAGGCCATGAGCGCGGCGCTGGCGTTGCGGCTATCCTCCGCAGTGAAGGCGTGGACGCCGAGACGCTGGAAAACGGCTTCAGCGCCTGGCGCGACGCCGGCTTGCCGGTGATCGATGGTGCCAAACTACCGGAGCGCGACCGGGCGGGCCGTACCGTCTGGGTCACCCGCGCGCGCCCTAAGGTCGACCGCATCGCTTGCCCATGGCTAATCCGCCGTTTCGTCGATCCCGAGGCCAAATTCCTGTTTGTCGCGCCGTCCGAAGTCGCCGGCGTTGCCGAGCGCTTTGGCGCGGCGCCATTTGATGTCGATGGCGTGTTCTGGAGCCATCGCGGCGATCAATGCAGCTTTGACACGATGGTCGACGAATTCGGCCTTGGCGGGTTCGAGGCGCTCAAGCGGCTTGCCGTGATCGTACGCGGAGCCGATACGGCGCACCCTGAAATTGCCCCACAAGCCGCGGGGTTGTTGGCCGCTTCCCTGGGCCTGTCCCGGATGTACACCGACGACCATCAGCAGCTCGAGGCCGGCATGCTGGTCTACGACGCTTTCTACCGCTGGTGCCGTGACGCAGTCGACGAAACCCACGACTGGGTGTCGCACAAGCCGAGACAAGCCCGTCAGGCCGTGACCGCTTGATGCCGGAGCAGCGGCCGACGCTGGCGGCTCTCTTCGCACGTTTCCTCCGCTTCGGCCTGCTCGCCTGGGGCGGGCCGGTGGCGCAGATCGCGATGATCAAGCGCGAGTTGGTCGAGGAAGAGCAATGGATCAGTCCCGAGCGCTTCAACCGGCTGCTGGCGATCTATCAGGTGTTGCCGGGACCCGAAGCGCATGAGTTGTGCGTCCATTTCGGCATGATGAAGCGGGGCCGGCGGGGCGGAATCCTGGCTGGGCTCGGCTTCATGCTCCCCGGCTTCCTGCTGATCCTGGCGCTAGCCTGGACCTACCAGCATCTCAACTTGCAGCAGCCAGCAATCGCGGCCGTTTTCGGGGGCGTGCAGATCGGCGTAATCGCCTTGATCGTCCGAGCGGTCCACCGCATCGGCGAGCATGTGCTGACGGACAAATGGCTGTGGGTGGCGGGTATTGCGAGCGCGGCCGCGTCATTGATGGGCGTAAGGTTCTGGATCGTGCTTCCAACAGCGGGTGCCTTCTATGCATTGGCCTCAGCGGGCCGCCTTGGGCCGGCAGCTATCGCTGTCGCACTCGGAGCGGCATTGGCCGTCTGGGTTTCTGCTAGCGGCGGAAGCGGTTTTGGCGCGGCTGGCCCGGTCGATGAGGTCCCGGTCACCGTATCGGCACTGTTTCTGTCCGGCCTCAAGGCAGGCCTGCTAACCTTCGGCGGCGCCTACACTGCAATACCGTTCGTGAGGCACGATGCCGTCGGGCGAGGCTGGGTAACCGACGGCCAGTTCCTCGATAGCCTGGCTTTGTCGGGGATCATCCCGGCGCCGCTGATCATCTTCGCGACCTTCATCGGTTACCTCGCGGCCGGATTGGTCGGAGCGCTGGCGATCACTGCAGGAATCTTCCTTCCCGCCTTCAGCTTCGCACTGCTATTCTACGACCGGCTGGAGCGGGTAATCGAGGATCATCGGCTTCACAATCTGCTCGAAGGGGTCGCCGCCGGCGTGGCCGGATTGATCGCGGTCACCGCGCTGCAGCTCGGCTGGAATGTCGCGCAGTCAGTACCCTCGGTTGCGCTGGGCACGGCAATCTTCGCGGCGTCACTGGCCGTTCTTTATCTGTGGAAGTCCAAGCTAAATGTCCTGGCCGTAATTGTAGGATCGGCAGTGGTTGGAAGCCTGGCGTTCTAGCTCCGCATCTCCGGCAGATAGTCGTTGTCGCCGGCGTCGCTGAACTTGGTGATCTTGGCATCGAAGCGGAGGCGGACCTTGCCGGTCGCGCCATGGCGCTGCTTGGCGACAATCAGCTCGGCGGTGCCGTAGACCCGCTGCATCTCTTCCTGCCAGGCGGCGAAGTCGGGATGGTCGTCGGCGGGCTGCTTGGCCGCGACATAATAGTCGGGACGAAACACAAACCACACCATGTCGGCGTCCTGCTCGATCGAGCCGGACTCGCGAAGGTCCGACAGCTGCGGCTTCTTGTCCTCACGCTGCTCGACCGCGCGGCTCAGCTGGGACAGGGCCAGCACCGGCACGTCCAGTTCCTTCGCAAGCTGCTTCAAACCCCGGCTGATTTCCGAGATCTCCTGGACGCGGTTGTCGTTGCTGTTCTTGCCGGTCCCCTGCAGCAGCTGGAGATAGTCGACCACGACCATGCCGATCCCCTTCTGCCGCTTGAGGCGGCGGGCGCGGGCGCGCAGTGCGGCGATGGTCAGGCCGGGCGTGTCGTCAATGTAGAGCGGCAGGGTCGATAGCTCCCCGGCGGCACGGGCCAGCGAGCGGAATTCCTGCTGGCTGATCTTGCCCATGCGCAGGTTCTCCGCGCTGATGCCCGACTGTTCGGCGAGGATGCGGGTAGCCAGCTGGTCGGCTGACATTTCGAGGCTGAAAAAGGCGACCGGCGCGCCGGCGCTCTTGGACGGCTCGATGCCGTCCTCCTGGTCGCGGACGAACCTTTGGGCGGCACTGAACGCCATGTTGGTGGCGAGCGAAGTCTTGCCCATGCCCGGGCGCCCGGCGAGGATCACAAGATCGCTTTTGTGCATGCCGCCAACCTTGGTGTTGACGCCGTCCAGGCCGGTGGTGATGCCGGACAGATGACCGCCGCTGTTGAGCGCCTTTTCGGCCTGCTCGAGCGCCATCCGCGTGGCCTCGCCGAAGCTCTTGACCGCGTTGGCGCTGCCGCCCTCTTCGGCGACGCGGTACAGCTCGCTCTCGGCCCGCTCGATCTGGGTCAGCGGTGCCACTTCCTCGGAGGTGTCGAGCGCGCCCTCCACCATATCGCGCCCGACACCGACGAGGGCCCGTAAGAGGGCCAAGTCATAGATTTGCGCGGCGAAGTCCCGCGCACCGATCACCGCCGCGCCCGATCCGGTCAGCTGGGCGAGGTAGGCCGGCCCGCCAATTTCCTTCATCGCCTCGTCGGCGTCGAAAATCGGCTTCAGCGTGACCGGATTGGCGACCATATTCTTGTCGGTCATCCGGAGGATGGCCTCGTATACCCGGCCGTGCAGCGGCTCGAAGAAATGATGCGGCTTCAGGCGAAGCTGAATATCCTCGACCAGCCGATTGTCGATCATCAAGGCGCCAAGCAGCGCCGCCTCCGCCTCGATATTTTGAGGGAGCGAGGGGGTTGCGGGGGGCTCTGCCCCGCCGTCGATTCGAACTATTTCGGCCATGGGTTGAACTATGCGCAATCCGGCTGCCAACGATACGAGAACATAAGTAGCACAACCGCCGGAGGCTGTGGATAGATTGTTAGCGGTCTGCATTACCGCTTCCGGGAAACTGGCAATGATGCCGAAGGTGCTCGTCCACAGGAAAATGAGCCCGATGGAATTGATGGTGCGAATGTGGACGGCTAGCCACACTGCATGACCATTCAATCGGACCGCTGGATTCGCGACCAGGCACTTAATCACGGCATGATCGAGCCGTTCGTCGAGGCGCAGCGGCGCGAGGGCTGCATCAGCTACGGCCTTTCCTCCTACGGCTATGACGCGCGCGTTGCGGACGAGTTCAAGATCTTCACCAACGTCGATTCAGCGACCGTCGACCCCAAGGATTTCGCCTCGAACAGCTTCGTCGACCGGCAGACCGACGTTTGCATCATCCCGCCGAACAGCTTCGCCCTCGCCCGAACGGTCGAATATTTCCGTGTGCCGGAGGACGTGCTGGTCATCTGCCTCGGCAAATCGACCTATGCCCGCTGCGGGATCATCGTGAACGTGACGCCGCTGGAGCCCGGCTGGGAAGGGCATGTCACGCTGGAATTCTCCAACACCACGCCGCTCCCGGCCAAAATCTATGCCAACGAGGGCGCCTGCCAATTCCTGTTCCTCAAGGGGAACGAACGCTGCGAAACCAGCTACGCAGACCGCGCCGGCAAATATATGGGCCAACGGGGCGTGACCCTTCCCAAGCTCTAGGCGGCGGCAATGGCCCAGCTTGTCGAGCCAGTCTCACCGCTAGCCGACAAGAGGCGCGGCGGGCCGGCGCCGGGCATCGGCCTCGCCGTCTCCGGCGGCGGCTATCGGGCGATGCTGTTCCACCTCGGCGCCTTCCTTCGGCTACATGAACTCGGGTTGCTCCAGCGGCTCGACCGTATTTCCAGCGTGTCGGGCGGATCGATCACTGCGGCAAAGATTGCGCTCGAATGGCCGCGCCTCGCGACCCGGGATGACTTCTTCGGGCATGTCGTGACGCCGATCCGGCGATTGGCCGGCACCACAATTGATATTCCGTGCGTTCTCGCTGGCATCCTGCTGCCGGGGAGCGTGGCCCACTATGTCGCCTTCGCCTACCGCCGCTTCCTGTTCGGCGAGGCGACGCTGCAGGACCTGCCCAAGAGTCCTGAGTTCCTGATCAACTCGACCAACGTCGAAACCGGAACGCTGTGGCGCTTCACCCGCGCCTTCATGGCCGATTACCAAGTCGGCGAGATCCGCAACCCCAAGCTGGACCTGGCCGGTGCCGTCGCCGCCTCATCGGCATTCCCGCCCTTCCTGTCGCCCTATCCGTTGCGAGTGAAGGAAGCCGACTTCACGCGGATCCATTGCCAGGACCGACGCCTACTTTCCAACATCTCGCTGACTGATGGCGGCGCCTATGACAATCTCGGGCTTGAGACCGTCTGGAAGCGATACGGCAATGTTCTGGTATCCGACGCCGGGGCCGCTCTCGATACGGATCCTTCGCCAGCCGCCGATTGGGGCCGCCATTCGAAGCGAGTCATCGACATCGTTTATCGGCAGGTGACGGCGCTCCGCAAACGGCAGCTGATCGCGTCGTACAAGCTTCCCAAGGGCAGCCCCGGCAAGCGGTCAGGCACCTATTGGGGGATCGGGTCGGATGTTGCCCACTATAAACTCCCGACCGCGCTTCCGGCGCCCCACGAGAGGACCGTCGAATTGGCGGCGATCCCGACCCGCCTCAAGCGGCTCAGTCCCGAACAGCAGGAGCGGCTCATCAACTGGGGCTATGCGATCTGCGATACCGCAATCCGCCGGCATTTCCCGCAGATGGACATGCCAGCACCGACCTTGCCCTACGCGATCGGCGTTTAGTCAGACCGGCTGCGCTCTTTTCGCCGCCCGCTCCGCTCGGGCCGCGTCATGCGCCAGCAGTTCGCGGGCACGAAGGATCGTTTCGACCCAATCGTGGAAGGCGTGGGCCAGCTTGGTGACGAGATCCTTGAGCGGCCCCTCCTTGAGGCAGCCGTCTTCGTCGAAGCTGTCATCCGAGACATGCCCCAGATAAGCCTCGGGCTGCTGCATCACCGGCATGTTGAGGAAGACGCAAGCCTGGCGCAGCTGGTGATTGGCGCCGAAGCCGCCGATCGAGCCGGGTGAAGCGCTGACGATGGCGGCGGGCTTCTGGTCCCAAACACTCCGCCCATAAGGGCGCGAACCGACGTCGATCGCATTCTTGAGAACGCCCGGAACGCCGCGATTATATTCCGGCGTACAAAAGAGGATGCCGTCCGCGGCGCCGACCTGTTCGCGGAAGCGGACAAAGGGCTCGGGCTGCTGGCGCTGCAGGTCGTAATCCTGGTTGTACAGCGGCAGGTCGCCGATCTCGACCATCTGGCAATCGAGGTTGTCGCCGCGCAGCGCGCAGATCGAACGGGCGATCCTCCGGTTGAGGCTGTCCTTCCTCAGACTGCCGACGATAATCGCGATCTTGTAATTGGCCATGGCCGCCTCCCGTCAATCGAACGGAAAGCGCTGGATAGTCCGATTGGTTGCCATTCGCCAGCAACAGTCCGGCCGAGCCATTCTTGGCCCGGCCGGCGATGCGCACTCAATCCGCTTCTTGCTCGACCTTTTCCCATTGCTGCTTGGTCAGGCAGACCCGCTCGGCCATCCGCGTACCGGAGGTGGCGAGGCGCTTGCAGATCTTTTTCTCGGCCGGCGCCGGAGCCGTCGTCTCGTCGGCAGCCTGATTGCTGACGCGCGCAGCGACCTGCTCATTGGAGGCCAGTTTCTTGTCCTGGGCCATCGCGGTGGATGACAGCAACAGGGCGGCGGACAAAGTGACAAGTGACGTGAGGCGCATAATAACTCTCCCCAACAACATCCCGATGACATTTGTAGTCAAAATGCGTTGGAGCGGCTATCCGCCGTTCGTCGGTTGGTCGACGTACGAACTGTATTAGTCGATTAAAACACTGAACCGTGAATTAACGTCGCCTCCCCTGATGGCGGATGTTGGCGGGACGGCCGCGTTTGCCTTTGTGAACTCGGTCGCGCCGCGCAGCGAGTCGCGGCGCTCCCCCGAACTTGCCTTCGGGCAGCTCGAAGCGAAGCGAGCCCGAGGCCGGATTGGCCTCGGCCAGTTTCAGCTCGAGATGCTGGCCGACGCGGTAGGTTTCGCGGGATTCCTCGCCGACGAGCGCTCTAGCCGCTTCGTCATATCGGAAATATTCATTCCCCAGGATCGCCGCCGGGACGAGCCCGTCGCCGCCCAAATCCTCGACGGTGGCAAAGAAGCCGAACGGCTGGACGCCCGTAATGCGGCAACGGAGGATCTGCCCGACCTTGTCGGCAAGGAAAGCAGCGACATAACGATCGATCGTCTCGCGCTCGGCCTCCATCGCCCGCCGCTCGAGCGTCGAGATATGTTCGCCGATCTCGACGAATTGCGCGGCGTCAGACGGTGGCAAGCCGCCTTCACCGAGCTGAAAGCAACTGACCAGCGCGCGGTGGACGAGCAGGTCGGCATAGCGGCGGATTGGCGAGGTGAAATGCGCATACGACGCCAGCGCCAGGCCGAAATGGCCGAGCGGCTCAGGCCCATAACGCGCCTGCATCTGGGTCCTGAGAACCTGCTCCATGATCTCCGGCCTGGCATCATGATCGGGACCGATGCGATCGATGATCCGATTAAAGGTTGCCGGCCGGACGACCTGGCCGAGCGCAAACTCGAGATCGAAAGTGGCGAGATAGTCCTTCAATGCGACCAGCTTCTCGCGGCCCGGCGCCTCATGGACCCGGTACATGACCGGGGCCTTTTTCTTTTCCAGCGCCTTGGCCGCGGCAACGTTGGCCGCGATCATAAAGTCCTCGACCAGCCGGTGAGCATCGAGCCGCTCGCGCGGCGCGACAGACAGGATGCGGCCCTTTTCATCGAGCATCACCCGCCGTTCCGGGAGGTCGAGCTCGAGCGGCTCACGCTTGTTGCGGGCGGCCAGCAGCGCGCGCCAACAAGCCCACAACGGCTTCAGCGCCTTATCGACCAACTCCGTTGGCACACGGCCTTCAAGCGGCGGCATCGAACAGGGAGAAGAAGCATTTTCAATAACTTGCTCGCTCGCCGCATCGATCGCGGCCTGTGCATCCTCGTAGGCAATATTTGCCGCCACGCAAATCTTGGCACGAGAGAATCGCCAGCTTTTGAGAGCTCCATCCTTGCCGACATGGAGGTGGCAGGCGATCGCCGCACGGACCTGACCCTGCTTCAGCGAGCAAATGTCCGACGACAGTTCGTGCGGCAGCATCGGCACCACCCGGTCTGGAAAATAGACGCTGTTGCCGCGCGCCCTCGCCTCGCGGTCCAGCTCGCTACCCGGGCGGACGTAGTAGCTGACGTCGGCGATGGCGACGATCGCGTCCCAGCCATCGCCGTCGTCGCGAGGGCTGGCCCAGATTGCGTCGTCATGGTCGCGAGCATCCTCGGGGTCGATCGCGACGATCGGCAAATGGGTCAGGTCTTCGCGCTCGCCGCCCAGTCTCTGCCTGGCGACATGTTTCGCCTCGACGATCGCTTCGGCCCGGAACTCATCCCGCAGCCCATATTTGTGGATCGCAATCAGGCTGAAGCTGCGCGGCGCGAACGGATCGCCAAGGATCGCATCGACCCGCGCCGTAACCCGCGGAGGCCGGCCCGACGGTTCGGCCAGCACCAAATCGCCTTCCTGTGCGTCCTTCAACTCCGAAATTGGAAGCTCGCGCCGCTCCTTCTTGTCGACCGGGGTTAGATAGAAGCGGTCGCCTTCTTTGCGGATTACGCCCAGCAGCAACTCGGCCGAGCGCTGCAACTTCTTCATGACATGGGCGACATGCCCCTTCCCCGCTTCTTCAGTGCGGGCAAGGATGCGGTCATTTAGCGCCAGCGCCGAGCGGCAGCCGCGCTCGATCACCCGTAGCTTGGGCGGCGGTGTGTCGGCGTGCCAGCTTTCCGGCTGGGCCCAGACCTGGCCGTCATCGACCGACACGATCCGCAGCACCGTCACGCGCGGCACTCCCCCCGCCTTGTGGAAAGCGCGGCCAGGGGCGCTATCGATCAGCCCCTCATCGGCCATATCCTTGAGCAATGCCTTCAACATGATCTTGTCATGGCTGGAGAGGCCGAACGCCCGCGCGATCTCGCGCTTTCCCGCCGGCTGGCCGGACTGCTCGATGAAGTCGAGGATCTGCTGGCGGGTCGGAAGTCCCTGGGATGATTTGCGGGGCATGAGGTTCCTAATTGGGCGCGGCGGTCGCCGCCGACAATGCCGCCCGGCGGGCCAAACTATGCTCGCGCCAGACGATGACCAGCCCGCTGGCGATAATGATCGGCGCTCCAACCCAGACCCACGGCGTCGGCAGCTCCCCGAATATCCAGGCGCCGAGGATCGTCGCCCAGACGAGGCTGGTATAGTCCATCGGCATGACCAGCGCGACCGGAGCCAGCCGGAGCGCGCCGGTCAGCGTCAGCTGGGCAAGTCCTCCGGCAAGGGCCAGGCCGCCTAAAATCGCCCAGGTCTGGGGATCATGAGCACGGCCGAACCAGAGCATCATTGTCCCAAGCGGCACGAGCGAACTGGCCGCGAACCAGAACACGGTGGTCGACGCTCGCTCGGTGGCGCCCAGCCTGCGGATGACGATCGTCACCGAAGCGGTGAGCAAGGCCGCGACCAGCGCCACGGCGGCTCCGAGCAAGGGCACTTCCCCGGTTCCGGGCTGGACGATCAGCAGCACGCCGAGGAAGCCGGCCGCGACCGCTCCCCAACGCCACCTGCCGGTCGGCTCGCCCAGCACCAGTGCGGCCAGCACGGTCGAGAAAATTGGCACCGAGAAGCCGATCACCGTCGCTTCGGCCAGCGGGAGCATGATCATTGCCGCGAAGTTGAGCGCCATCGCGGAGACGCCGAGCGCCATCCGGCCGACATGCGCGCCGACCCGCTTGCTGCGCAACGACCGGAATCCCGGCCCGGCCGCGACCAACCCGACCGCGCACAGCGCCGAACCGCACTGGCGGTAGAAGAGCGTCTCGACGATGTTCACGCCGCGGGTCGACACCAGCTTCACCAGCGCAAACATGAGTGCCAGCAGCAGAGCCGTGATCAGCCGCAGCGCGACCCCGGCAACGGGCCGCTGCTCGGCTGGCCGGTCGGTGTCGAAGCTGGCGGCGGGGGGCATCGGCTTTCCACTGCCCGCCATTCGAACAGCGCGCAAGCTAACGCAGCTGGCTATCCTTGCTGCCTCGCCGATTGATGGTGGAATGCACGATCGCCTTGTCTCGATCGGACTGGCAAGCGACGCAGGTGCGAACTCCGGGCAGTGCTTCGCGCCGCTTGTTCGGGATCGGCTCGCCGCAATCGTCGCATTCCTCGGCCGTTTCGCCGGTGGGCGTGAGGGCGCGGGCTCTTAGCACGGCGTCCTTCACCGTATCGTCGATCTGATCCTGAACCGCGCCATCGCGCGTCCAACCACCGGCCATGAAACTTCCTTTCCTCCTCCAATATAGGGGGAAAGCCGTTCTATTTCACGGGTTCTGCCGGTTTCACCCAGGGCTTGAAGGCGCCGCCGGGGACCGCCGAAGCGACCGGGCTTTCGAAGCCGTCCTTGCTGACCGACGAAACGCCGAACACCCAATCGTCGACGCGAATGTGGGGGAGTCGGTACTCATACACGATCTTGTTAGGCTGAGGACACTTAGTGCCAGTAACTTTGCCATCGGGTCCCATATCAACGCATAATTGGTCCAACCGCAGTGCCTTGAGCATTGGTCCTGAAGCGACCATCCGTGCTTCCCATTGGTTAGCGTCCGTTCGACGCCAGCGAACCACATATCGGCCCACTGAGGGAACACCCGCCCACTTCACCGTCGTATCCGTGCTCACCGCCCCTTCGACCGTCGGTTCGGGCGGCGGCGGGGCGCTGGCGAGCCAGGCCAGCGCGGCGATGTTCAATTTCGTCACTTTGGCGAGGTAGGCGAAGTCCATATTCTCGATGAGGTCGCCATATTTGATGCCGTTCTCGGTCCTCAAATCCTGGTGCTGCCAATTGTAATTTTCGACCGCGACGCTGAGCCGAGCGGCCGGAAAGCCGAGTTCGAGGAACGGGATATGGTCGCCGCCGCGGCCGAACCGGTCCGTGCGCCAGATCTGCATCACGTCGAGGCCGATGTTGAGCCGGTCGGCGAGGCTGTCGAGGAAGCGAGAGATGTTGCGCGACGGCGCATCATTCTCGCCGCCGAGGCTGTGGGTCTGCGCGGCGAGATCGGCCTCACCCTGCGATCGCGGCCCTTCCGACAGGACGCGGACGTGCTTGTCGTCGCACACTCCGTCGGACGAGCAGCTATTGCCGATAATGTCGTTGTTGAGGACAGCGACGACGTTCCAGCCCTGGGCCTTGGCATATTCGGCGAGGATCTTGCCGCCCAGCAGCCCCTGCTCCTCGCCCGACAGCGTCGCATAGACGATCGTGCCAGGGAACTTCCGCCTCGACAGGATCCGCGCCGCCTCCAGCACCGCGGCGGTTCCTGATCCATCGTCGTTGGCGCCGGGTGCATCGGCGGTGGCGTTCATCACGTCGGTTACTCGGCTGTCGATATGGCCTTGGATGATGACCACGTCATTGGGCCGCTCGGTCCCGCGCTGTATGCCGACCGTGTTACACACCTTGGTTGGTGTCGGCACGCGCTTGCCGGTGACCGTGTCGCAGGTCTGCAGCGTCTCCAGTCCCAGCTTCTTCAACTCGCCCTCGGCCCAGCGGACCGCCGCGCCGATCCCGCGCTTGGGATCGGTCTGGGTCGACAGCGTGTGCCGCGTGCCGAAGCCGACCAGGCGCTCGACGGTCTGGTGCATCCGGTCGGGCGAAACCTCGGCTGCGATCGCCCGCACCTTTTCGTCGGGACTTTGCGGGGCGGCGAGTGCGGAGGTGGCGAGGAGGGCGGCGGACGCAACGATCAGCTTTTTCATGGTCGGGATGGATGAACCCGAAAGCCTCGGCTTGGCAAGCGCTGCCACAGGGGACTAGGGAGCGGCCAACTTCCAATCCATCAGAGGCTTCGAGTCCCCATGCGTAGCATCGAGCATTTCATCAACGGACAATCAGTCGCCGACGCAAAGCGCCAGAGCGACGTGTGGAACCCATCGCACGGCGAGGTCCAGGCGCAAGTGGGACTGGGCACCGCCGAGACGCTGCAGAAAGCGGTCGATGCGGCGCTTGCGGCCCAGCCCGCCTGGGCTGCGACCAACCCGCAGCGCCGGGCGCGGGTCATGTTCAAGTATAAGGAGCTGATCGAAGCCCATATGGACGAGCTGGCCGAGCTGCTGGCGTCCGAGCATGGCAAGGTCGTCGCCGACGCCAAGGGCGACGTACAGCGCGGCCTCGAAGTAATCGAATATGCCTGCTCGATCCCCCAGGCGCTGAAGGGCGAATATACCCAAGGCGCAGGACCCGGCATTGACGTCTATTCGATGCGCCAGCCGCTCGGCATCGGCGCCGGCATCACCCCGTTCAACTTCCCGGCGATGATCCCGATGTGGATGTTCGGAATGGCGATCGCCTGCGGCAACGCGTTCATCCTGAAGCCGTCGGAACGCGATCCTTCGGTACCGGTCCGCCTCGCGGAACTGATGAAGGAAGCGGGCCTGCCCGACGGCCTGCTAAACGTCGTCCATGGCGACAAGGAAATGGTCGACGCGATCCTCGACCATCCGGACATTGCCGGCATTAGTTTCGTCGGCTCGAGCGACATCGCCCACTATATTTACTCGCGCGGCACCGCCAACGGTAAGCGGGTGCAGGCGTTCGGCGGCGCCAAGAACCATGGCATCGTCCTGCCCGACGCCGACCTCGACCAGGTGGTCAACGACCTGACCGGCGCCGCCTTCGGCTCGGCTGGCGAGCGCTGCATGGCATTGCCAGTGGTAGTGCCGGTCGGCGACGACACGGCCGCCGCGCTGCGCGAGAAGCTGGTCCCGGCGATCGAGAAGCTGCGGGTCGGCATTTCCACCGATCCCGAGGCCCACTACGGCCCGGTGGTCAACGAGGCCCACAAGCGCCGTGTCGAGAACTACATCCAGATGTGCGTCGACGAGGGCGGCGAATTGGTGGTCGATGGCCGCGGCTTCATGCTCCAAGGCCATGAGAAGGGCTTCTTCGTCGGCCCGACCCTGTTCGACCATGTGAAGCCGCATTTCCGCAGCTACAAGGAGGAGATTTTCGGGCCCGTGCTGCAAATCGTCCGCGCCGATACCTTCGAGGAAGCGGTGCGCCTGCCGAGCGAGCATGAATATGGCAATGGCGTCGCCATCTTCACCCGCAACGGCCATGCCGCGCGCGAATTCGTCAGCCGGGTCAATGTCGGAATGGTCGGCGTCAACGTCCCGATCCCGGTCCCGGTCAGCTATCACAGCTTCGGCGGCTGGAAGCGCTCGGGCTTCGGCGACATCGGCCAATATGGCCAGGAGGGCATGCGCTTCTGGACCAGGACCAAGGTCGTTACCCAGCGCTGGCCGGACGGCAGCGCCGCGGGCGATCACAAGGAAGCCTTCATCATCCCGACCATGGGGTGAGTGACATGAAACTGGCGCTGACCGCCCTGCTGGTCCGCGATTATGAAGAAGCCACCGCTTTCTATTGCGACGCGCTTGGCTTCCGGCTGATGGAGGACAGCGACCTGGGCGAGGGTAAGCGCTGGGTGGTGATCGGGGGCGATGACGGCGGTTCCCTGCTGCTGGCCAAGGCCAGGAAGCCGGAGGAACTGGCCGCCGTCGGCAACCAGTTCGGCGGCCGGGTCGGCCTGTTCGCCCAGACGCAAGACTTTGAAGCCGTACAGGCTCGGCTAATCAAAGCTGGTGCAATGTTCGAAGAACGGCCGCGCCAAGAACCCTATGGCACGGTTGCCGTGTTTCGCGATTTGTACGGCAATCGATGGGACCTGATCGAACCGAAGAATGGCGAAGCATCTTAATCTGGGTTAAGACGTTGGTTCGGACAATGAAACAGATCTTCGCCTCGGCAATGCTACTCGCCCTGGCCGCCTGCCAGCAGGATAGTGACGATAACATCGCGATCGACGAAACCAACACGGCCAATGCCGTGATCGAGACGCTACCGCCTGACGAGACGGTCACCAATGAGGCCGATGATGCTGACGCCAACGCCGGCGACTCTACCGCCGGAGCGCTCCTTATCCCGGCTGCCTTTCGCGGCCGCTGGGGCATGGCGCCTGACGACTGCACTTCGACCCGCGGCGACGCCAAGGGTTTGATCATCGTCGACGAAGACAGCATCAAATTCTTCGAAAGCCAGGCCACGCTGACCAAAGTGACCGGAAGCTTTCCCGAGAATTTCACCGGCACCTTCGCCTTTACCGGCGAGGGCGAGAATTGGACCAACAGCCAGAACCTGAAACTCACCGGCAGCAGCAACACGCTGGTCCGCAAACAGTCGGATATCGCCCAACCCTTTACCTACAAGCGCTGCGCCTGATAGGCGGTCGGCCATGAAGCCGATCCTTGTCGCGTCCCTGCTCGCCCTGACCCTCGCTGCCTGCGGCGGACCAAGCGACGAGGACAAGCTGACCGCCGAGAAGATCCGGGCCTCCGAATCCGCCCCCGAGCTGCCCGACGTCCAGCTGAGCGAAAATCCCGAGCCTCCGCCCGCGCCGCCCCCGGTCGAGGAGCCGCTGGCCAATGAGGTCGACAATGCCGTCGACGGCAATGAGGTCGAGGCCGGCGTTGCCGGCAATGTCCCGCCGGCCTTCCAGGGGCTATGGGGAGTCGCGGCGTCCGA
This sequence comes from Sphingomicrobium sp., assembly GCA_035494075.1. GTDB lineage: Bacteria > Pseudomonadota > Alphaproteobacteria > Sphingomonadales > Sphingomonadaceae > Sphingomicrobium. The sequence continues at coordinate 22,072 of DATJHF010000009.1, forward strand.
CTGCACGCCCGGCGAAGTCAGCGGCAATGCCATCCTGCTGACCTCCGACACGTTGATTTCAACCGGAACGGTCGCCTCGCTCGGCGGCGTGCTGGCCGATTCACCGGGCCGCTTCGACGGCCGCTTCGTCGGCGAGGGCGGCTATGAAGCGCGCGAGAGCTTCGTCCTTAGCGGCAGCGGCAACCGCCTCACCCGAAACGGGAGCACCGTCTACCAGCGCTGCCTCGGGGCACGGACCTCTGGATAAGCGCCTATCCGGGTGCTAGGCGCGCTCGCCATGAGCCAGTTCGACCTGACCGACGACCAGCGCCAGATCCAGGAAATGGCGCAGAAATTCACCGCCGATGCGATCACTCCCTTCGCCGCCGAATGGGACGAGAAACACATCTTTCCCAGGGACACGATCCGACAGGCCGCCGAGCTTGGTTTCGGGTCGATCTATGTCAGCGAGGAAAGCGGCGGAATCGGCCTCGGCCGGCTCGAAGCGGCGCTGATCATGGAGGCGATGGCCTATGGCTGCCCCTCGACCAGCGCGTTCATTTCTATCCACAATATGGCGAGTTGGATGATCGACCGCTTCGGCGCGGACGAGCTCAAGCAAAAATATCTCCAGTCGCTGATCCCGATGGAGAAGATCGCCAGCTACTGCCTGACCGAGCCGTCTTCGGGTTCCGACGCGGCTGCGCTCAAGACCAAGGCGGTCAGGGACGGCGACCATTATGTCGTCTCGGGCAGCAAGGCGTTCATCTCGGGCGGCGGCGAGAATGAAATCTACGTCTGCATGGTCCGCACCGGCGAGGACGGCCCCAAGGGCATCAGCGCGCTGGTGATCGAAAAAGACATGCCCGGCGTCAGCTTCGGCGCCAACGAGAAGAAGCTCGGCTGGCACTCCCAGCCGACCGCGCAGGTCAATTTCGATGAGGTCCGCGTTCCGGTTTCGAACCGGGTTGGCGGCGAGGGCGAAGGCTTCCGCATCGCCATGATGGGGCTCGACGGCGGCCGGCTCAACATCGGCGCCTGTTCCTTGGGCGGCGCCCAGCGCTGCCTCGACGAAGCCGTCAAATACACCAGGGAGCGCAAGCAATTCGGCACCGCGATCGCCGATTTTCAGAACACCCAGTTCACACTGGCGGACATGGAGACCGAGCTGCAGGCGGCACGGCAGCTGCTATACGTCGCGGCGGTCAAGGTGACCTGCAATGCCCCAGACAAGACCAAGTTCGCGGCGATGGCCAAGCGCCTCGCCACCGACACCGGCTCGTCGGTCGTCGACCGGGCGCTCCAGCTGCATGGCGGCTACGGCTATCTGATGGATTATCCGATCGAGCGCTTCTGGCGCGACCTTCGGGTCCATTCGATCCTGGAAGGCACCAACCAGGTGATGCGGATGATCGTTGGTCGGGAGCTTACCCGCCAGTGACGTCCGCCTTCTCCTTCGGGGACCTGTCCCGCCAGCTTGGCGAAGCCGCCGAGAAAATGATGAAAGGCGAGGTCAAGCCGACCTTGCCGTTCGATCCGCTCGCGATCGCCCAGGCGACAAGTGAATTTGCGTTCGGGCTGGCGATGAAGCCGGCCGAGTTGATGGAAGTGCAACTCGCCGCTGCCAAGCAATGGGGCGACTTCTGGACCGGAACGCTGTCCGGAACGGTCAACGACAAGCCGCGCGACCGCCGCTTTGCTGCGCCCGAATGGCAGGACGACGCCTATTATCGCGCGATCCGCGACGCCTATCTGCTGGCGTCGAAACAGCTTCGCGACGTGGTGTCGCTAGGTAAGGGCAGCGCCAGCACGACGGCCATGGCGAGCTTCCTGCTCGACCAGTATCTGAACGCCGTCTCGCCCTCCAATTTCGCCGCAACCAACCCGGAGGTGGTCAAGCGGACCAAGGAAACCAACGGCGCCAACCTGGTCCAAGGCTTCGCTCACCTGATCGAGGACATCGCCAGCGGCAAGGGCATCGTCCAGCGCCGCACCGACCCGACCGCGTTCGAAAAAGGCAAAACCATCGCCGCGACGCCGGGCGAAGTGGTGTATGAGAACGATCTGTTCCAGCTGATCCAGTATACGCCGGCCACCCAGCAGGTCGCGGCCGAGCCGCTGCTGTACGTCCCGCCGCTGGTCAACCGCTACTATATGATCGATCTGGTGCCGCGGCAGAGCCTGGTCAAATGGCTGGTCGACGAAGGCCGTACGGTGTTCGTCATCAGCTGGGTGAATCCGGGTGAGAAGCTCAAGAACAAGGGCGTCGGCGACTATGTGCTGGAAGGCATTGTAGAGGCGATCGGCGAAGTCCGGAAACGCACCAGGGCCTCGCCCGACCTGTTCGCCTTCTGCCTTGGCGGCACCCTTGTCGCGATCGCTCTGGCCTGGCTGGCGGCGAAAGAACGAGCCGGCGAGATCAATAGCGCGACGCTGATCGGATCGCTCGTCGACTTCGCCGACATGCGCGACTGGTCGGCGTTCGTCCATGAAGGGCATTTGGCAGCGCTCGAAGATTATCTCGAGGACCAGGGGTTCATCGACAGCCTGGAATTGCAGCGCCTGTTCGCGGCGATGCGCGCCAACGACCTCATCTGGTCGTCGGTGGTGAACCATTACCTGCTCGACCGGCCGGCGCCGCCGAGCGACCTGCTCTACTGGTTCGAGGACGGCGCCCGGATCCCCGCGGCTTTTCTCAAAAGCTATAACCGCGACCTGCTCCTCAGCAACAAGCTTAGGGAACCGGCCGGTTTCGAGGTCGGCGGAGTGCCGATCGACCTTGCCGCGATTAAGACCCCGATGCTGGTGATCGCCTTGAAGGACGACCATGTCTCGGCGTGGGAAGCGGTCTATCGCGGCGCGCGCGATATCGGTGCCGACTTCATCCTTGGCGGCTCCGGCCACAATGCCGGGGTGATCAACCCGCCTGCCGCCAACAAGCATGGGTATTGGACCAACCAGGAGCAGCCGAAGGATGCCAAGGCTTGGCTCGAATCTGCGACCCGCCACGAAGGCAGCTGGTGGCCGGCCTGGACCCAATGGCTCACCGGCCATGGCTCGAAAAAGCAGGTTCCTGCCCGCGCCATCAAGGATGGTATCGAGCCCGCCCCCGGCCGCTACGCGATGATGCCCTGATGGACGCGATGACCACCCAACAAGATGTGCTGACGGTGAAGGAAGGGCTGGCCGGGCGGCTCCGCCTGAACCGGCCCAAGGCACTGCACAGTTTGAACCGGCAGATGGTTCGCGACATGGCGAGCGCGCTCATTGAATGGCGTAACGATCCCGACGTTCGCATCATCCTGATCGACCATACCGAAGGCCGCGGCTTTTGCGCCGGCGGCGATGTGGTCGACATCAGCCTCAACGTCGAAGGCGCCGACGCCGCGGCCCGCGCATTCTTCTTCGACGAATACCGGCTCAATCACCTCGAATATACCTACCCCAAGCCCGGCGTCGCCTTCATGGACGGTATCACCATGGGCGGCGGGGTCGGTATCGCCTGCCCGTGCCGGTTCCGGGTTGCGACCGAGCGGACCGTGCTGGCCATGCCGGAAACGACGATCGGCATTTTTCCCGACGTCGGCGGCGGCCGCTACCTGTCGCGGCTGCGCGGGAGGCTGGCCCAGTTCCTGGCGCTGACCGGTGCGCGGCTCGACGGTGCGGAATGCAAGGCGCTTCGCCTCGCCACTCACTACATCCCGTCCGATCGCCTCGAGGAGGCCAAGGAACGGATCATGGCGCAGCCGTTCCGGGTCGAGGCGATCCTGGATGAGCTGAGCGAAGACGAGATTCCGGCGGCTCGGATTAAGGCCAATATCCAAAAGATCGACCGCTACTTCGCTTCCGACCGGATCGAGGAAATCCTCGACGCGCTCGACGCGGGCGCGGACGAGGGCGACGAATGGGCCGCGACCGAGGCCGCGACCATCCGCAAGAAGTCGCCAATGGCCTGCAAGGTCAGCCTGAAGCTGCTGCAGGAAAGCCCCTACCAGCTGCATTTCGTCGATGAGATGCGGATGGAATATGGAATCATGGTCCGACTGATCCACCATCCCGACTTTCGGGAAGGGGTCCGCGCGCTGCTGATCGACAAGGACAATGCGCCCAACTGGCACCCGACGCGCCCCGAGGTCATCGGCGACGCCGAAGTCGAGGCGTTCTTCGAGCCGCTGCCGGTCGAGGAGCAATGGCGGCCGTTCGATTTTTAGGAGTACCCGATGAGCTACGAAACCATCCTGGTCGAGAAGAAGGGCGCGGTGACGTTGGTCACCTTGAACCGCCCGCAGGCGCTCAACGCGCTCAATTCGACCGTGCTCAAGGAGTTGATCGACGCCTTCGCCGACTATGACGCCGACTCCGGGCAGCGCTGCCTGGTACTGACCGGCAGCGAGAAGGCCTTCGCCGCCGGCGCCGACATCAAGGAAATGCAGGCCCAGGGTTTCGCCGACATGTACGGCTCCAACTTCTTCGCCGGGTGGGAGCAGGTCACGCGCACCCGCAAGCCGTGGATCGCCGCGGTTGCCGGCTTTGCACTGGGCGGCGGTTGCGAAGTCGCGATGATGGCCGACTTCATCATCGCCGCGGACAGCGCCAAGTTCGGCCAGCCGGAAATCAAGCTCGGCGTTTCGCCCGGCATGGGCGGGTCGCAGAGGCTAACCTGGGCCATCGGCAAGGCCAAAGCGATGGAGATGTGCCTGACCGGACGGATGATGGGCGCCGAGGAAGCCGAGCGGTCAGGCCTGGTCGCCAAGGTGGTGCCGGCCGCGGACTTGATCGACGAAGCACTGAAGACCGCGGAGGCCATCGCATCGATGGCCCCGCTGGCAGCCATTGCCAACAAGGAGATGGTCAACGCCGCGTTCGAAATGGGTCTGGCGCAGGGGATCAACTTCGAACGGCGGCTGTTCCACGGGCTGTTCGGTACCGAGGATCAGAAGGAAGGCATGAGCGCTTTCGTCGACAAGCGCCCCGGCAATTGGACGGGGCGGTAAGGAGCAACGAACATGGCACGCGTCGCATTCATCGGACTGGGGCATATGGGCGGCGGAATGGCGCCCAACCTGGCCAAGGCTGGACATGAGGTTCGCGCCTTCGACCTCAGCGAGGAAGCGCTAACCCATGCGGTCGAGCGCGGCTGCAAGCGCGCCAAGTCGGCCGCCGAAGCCTGCAAGGATGCCGATGCAGTCGTCACCATGCTGCCCGCCGGCAAGCACGTCGCCGAGGTATTCCGCTCCCAGGTGTTCGGCGCAGCTCCCAAGTCCGCGATCCTGATCGACTGTTCGACGATTGACGTCGCCACCGCCAGGGCGGTCGAGGAGGAAGCGCAAGGCCAGGGGTACACCATGGTCGACGCGCCGGTGTCCGGCGGCATTGCCGCCGCCGAGGGCGGGACGCTGACTTTCATGGTCGGCGGCAGCGAACAGGGCTTCCAGAAGGCGCGCGAATATCTGGAGAAGATGGGCAAGGCGGTGATCCATGCAGGTGACGCCGGCGCTGGCCAGGCCGCAAAGATCTGCAACAACATGCTGCTCGGCGCCTCGATGGCCGCGACCTGCGAGGCGTTCGTGCTGGCGCAGAAGCTTGGCCTCGATCCCAAGACCTTCTTCGACATCTCGTCCAAGGCCAGCGGCCAGTGCTGGTCGATGACCAGCTATTGCCCGGTTCCCGGAGTCGGCCCCGAAACGCCGGCAGACCGCGAATATGAAGGCGGGTTCGCCGCCGCGCTGATGCTGAAGGATTTGAGGCTGGCGATGGATGCGGCGCAGAATGCCGGCGCCTACACGCCGATGGGTGGCGAGGCCGAGGAGCTCTACCAGCGCTTCGTCGACCTTGGCGGCGGGACCAAGGATTTCTCGGCGCTGATCAAGATGATCGACGACAGCTGGCGTTCGCCAGAGGGCAAGAAGGAAGTGGCGCCGCCGGTCACCGCGCTTGATTAAGCGGCTCCGCAAGACCACATCGCGCTCATGCTGATCGAGATCGAAAAGACGCCCAACCCCGCGACCCGCAAATTCCTGCCCGGCCGCACCGTGATGGAAATGGGCGGCCGCGACTTCCCCAATGCCGACGCGGCACAAGCCAGTCCGCTGGCCGAAGCGCTGTTTTCGACGGGCATGGTCGACGGCGTCTATTTCGGCCGCGACTTCGTCTCGGTCTCTGCCGCACCGACGGTCGAATGGGACCAGCTTGAGCCTGAGGTGCTGTCGATCCTGCTCGATCATTTCATGCTCGATGCCCCTCTGTTCAAACAGGGCAGCGCGGCGGGCATCGAGGTGGCGCCAGAGGTAGCGACCGGCATCGAGGAAGATCCGGCCGACGCCGACATCATCGAGCAGATCAAGGAACTGCTCGACACCAGGGTCCGCCCGGCGGTTGCTCAGGACGGCGGCGACATCGTCTACAAGGGATATCGTGACGGCAAGCTCTACCTTGGCATGCAGGGAGCCTGCTCGGGCTGCCCTTCGTCCACGGTCACTCTGAAACGCGGCGTCGAAAGCCTGATCAAACATTATGTGCCAGAGGTCGAGACAATCGAAGCCGTCTGACCGACTGATTTCCTTACTCTTTTTCGCTTTTTCCTTGCCGGACCGGACTGGCTGTGCCTCCATGTCGCACGGCAACAGGGAGTCGCTCGATTGATCCTTGCGCTCGACACGTCGACCGCCGCCTGCACCGCCGCGCTGCTGGAGCGTGACGGGACGATCGTTGCGTCGCGCGACGAGTTGATCGGGCGCGGCCATGCCGAGCGCCTTGTGCCGATGATCGAGGAAATGCTCGACGGCCATGTCCCGTCGAAAATCCTGGTCGGGGTCGGGCCCGGCAGCTTTACTGGACTTCGCGTCGGAATCGCCGCCGCCCATGGGATGGCAATCGGCTGGAGCGTGCCGCTTTCGGGCATGAACAGCCTGGCGCTGCTGGCCGCGACCGCACCTCCGGGCGAAGGCAAGATCGCCGCTGCCATGACCGGGGGGCATGGCGAGCTGTTCGTCCAGACGTTCAACCGCAAGAAGCTGACCGCGACCGGGCCGATTCACAACCTGACCCCGGCAGCAGCGGCCGCCAAGGTCGATGCGCCACTGGTCGTCGGCAGCGGCGCAGCGGCGCTGGTCGAGGCACGGCACAGCGGCGAAGCACTGCCCTTGCTGCCCAGCGCCAGCAGGGCCTTGGCTCTCCCCGAGCTCATGCGGATGCTGGAGGGCAAACCGATCTATGGCCGCGCGCCCGACGCGCGCCCGATGGCCGCCTGATGGCGACGCTGCAGCGAGAATCGTCGACGGTGCGTCTGCGGCGGGGCGGGGCCGACGACCTCGACGAAGTGATGCGGATCATGAACGCGGCATTCCCGCCATGCTTCGGCGAAGCCTGGACCCGCTCGCAATGTGCCGGGATCCTGCCTATGCAGGGGGTCACGCTAACCGTCGCGGAGCAGGACCGGCGGCTGGCCGGCTTCTCGCTGGTCAGGGCTGTCGCCGACGAAGCCGAACTGTTGCTGTTGGCGGTCGACCCTGCTGAGCAGCGCCGCGGCATCGGACAGGCCTTGCTCGACGATTTCATTGCTGCCGGATTGGCTGGCGGCGGGCACCGCCTGCATCTCGAAGTGCGCGACGGCAATCCCGCGGTGGAGCTTTATCGCGCTTCCGGCTTTGCGACGGCCGGGCGCCGCCGCAATTACTATCACGGGCCGGGTGGCGAGGCCTATGATGCCATCACGCTAATGTTGGTCGATTAGTATTACTAACTTTGGTTAGTACGGACCGAGCTTGCCCGGCCAGTAATGCGGTAGTAATGCGATCTAGTCGTGACGGTATGCCGCCGTCCCGCCCAAAAATTCATGCTCGGGAATTGAACAATGGATATTGAAGGCAATGATGACACGCTGATCACGCTGACTGCCGATATCGTCGCAGCTCATGTCAGCAACAATAGTGTGGCAGTTAATGACCTGCCGCAACTCATCTCAAATGTTCACGGGGCGCTTTCGCAATTGTCGGGCGCAAGCTCGGCTGCCGAGGCCAAGCCCGAACCCAAGGTCCCGATCCGCTCGTCGATCAAGCCGGACTATATCGTCTGCCTTGAGGACGGAAAACGACTGAAGATGCTGAAGCGGCATCTGATGACCCATTATCAAATGACTCCGGATCAATACCGGCAGAAGTGGGGCCTGTCCGCCGACTATCCGATGGTAGCGCCCAATTATGCCGAGCAGCGGCGGACGCTGGCCAAGTCAATCGGGCTCGGCACCAAGCGCCGCAAGTCGAAGGGCAAGTGACCGGTACAGCCTATCCGGTGGATGGGCGAGCAGGTTACCGCTATCCTCGTCACGGGATGCAGGGGGAGGCCGCGATCTCGCGCCTCCCCTTTGACCTTATCACATCGACATCCTAATTCGGCTCCATGCATCGAACCATCGACATCGAACAGCTGTGCGCCGACAAGGGCCTGCGCATCACCGAACAGCGCAAGGTTATCGCCCGCGTCCTCGGCGAGAGCGAGGATCACCCCGATGTCGAGACGCTGCATTCCCGCGCGGCGGCGATCGATCCCAACATCTCGATCGCGACGGTCTATCGGACCGTCCGCCTGTTCGAAGAAGCCGGCATCCTGGAGCGGCATGAGTTCGGCGACGGGCGCTCACGCTATGAGGCGGCATCGGAAACCCATCACGATCATTTGATCGATGTCGAAACCGGCAATGTGATCGAGTTCGTCGATGAAGAGCTGGAGCTGCTGCAGAAGCGGATCGCCGAACGGCTCGGCTTCCGGTTGGTCGATCATCGCATGGAACTCTACGGCGTCGCCATTGACCGCGACCGCTGAGCCGGCACCTTCCCGACTAATATACTGGCTTCGGCTCGCCGGCCTGATCGGCCTTTTCCTGATCTATGTCGTGCCGCACCTCCTGTCGAAATGGCTGCTGCGCAAGTCGAACTGGCCGCGGCGATTCCTGAGGCATGGAGCGCTGGTCGTGGGAGTCCGGCCAAGACTAGAAGGGCCGCCCCTCGCCCCCCACAGCTTCGTCATCGCCAACCATATCAGCTGGCTCGACATCATGATTCTCGGCGGTTGGACCGGAACGGCCTTCATCGCCAAGGCCGAGGTTGAAACGACCCCCTTGATCGGGTGGATCGCCGACCAAAACCGAACGCTCTATATCGATCGCGCCGCGCGGCGGGATTCGCATGGGCAAGTGAAGCGGATCGTCGAGGCGCTCGGCCATGACCAGCCCCTTACCGTCTTTCCCGAAGGAACAACCGGGAGCGGGCTGCATCTGCTGCCGTTCCGCTCGACCCTGATGGAAGCGGTCGCCCCGCCTCCGCCCGGCGTTACGGTCCGCGCCGTGGCGGTCGATTATGGCGAGCATGCCGAGCTGGTCGGCTGGCATAGTGGCGAAGGCGGCATGGCCAACTTCTGGCGGGTCGTGGGACACCGCGGAACCATGCCGGTGACCGTCCGCCTGCTGGAACCGCTGGAGTTGACCGACGACCGTAAGGCGCTGGCGCGGCAGGCGCATGGGGCAATTGCCGCCGCGCTCTCTTCCTTGGTAGCGCATGAGGCCGTATAGGCGCCGCCAAATGACTGATCTTCCCAAGACTTATCGCGTCAAGAGCTTCGGCTGCCAGATGAATGTTTACGACGGCGAGCGCATGGCCGAGCTGCTCGGCGCCCAGGGCATGCGCGCCGCGTCCGAGGCCGAGGACGCCGATCTCGTCGTGCTCAATACCTGCCACATCCGCGAAAAGGCCGCCGAAAAGGCCTATTCCGACGTCGGGCGGCTGCGCCGGGAGGATGGCAGCAAACCGATGATCGCGCTGGCCGGCTGCGTCGCCCAGGCCGAGGGCGCGGAGGCCAAAACGCGCTCCAAGATGATCGACCTGGTGGTCGGGCCACAGGCCTATCATCGGCTGCCGGAAATGGTGGCGGAGGCGGCACGCGGACGGCGGCCGGTCGATACCGACATGCCGGCGATTTCCAAGTTTGACGCCCTTCCCATTCGCCGCAAGGTCGGGCCGAGCGCGTTCCTCACCGTGCAGGAAGGCTGCGACAAATTCTGCACCTATTGCGTGGTCCCCTATACCCGCGGAGCCGAAATCAGCCGCCCCTGGGCGGACGTCATCGCCGAGGCCCGTTCGCTGGCCGAGGGCGGCGCACGAGAGATCACCCTGCTCGGCCAGAATGTGAACGCATGGGAAGGCGAGGACGAAAAGGGACGTGCCGGCGGGCTCGATGCGCTGATCCGCGCCCTGGCTCGGATCGATGGGCTCGAGCGGATCCGCTATACCACCAGTCATCCAGCTGACATGACCGAGGGGCTAATTGCGGCGCATGGTGAAGTCGACAAGCTGATGCCCTATCTCCACCTGCCGGTGCAGTCGGGCTCGGATTCCATCCTCAGGGCGATGAACCGCAGCCATACGGCCGAATCCTATCTTCGCACGATCGAAAAGGTTCGCGCAGTGCGGCCGGACATCGCCATCAGCGGCGACTTCATCGTCGGCTTCCCAGGCGAAACCGATGAAGATTTCACCGCAACGCTATCCATTGTCGATGCGGTGCGTTACGCTTCTGCCTATAGTTTCAAATATAGCGCCCGCCCGGGCACTCCGGCGGCGCAAATGGAAGGAGCGGTGGCGCCAGAGGTGATGGACGATAGATTGCAGCGGCTCCAGGCCCGCATCGCCGAGCATAGCCTCGCCTTCAACCGCGCCACGATCGGCAAGGACACGCAAATCCTGATCGACCGCAAGGGCCGCCTGCCCGGCCAGATGATCGGCAAATCGCCCTGGCTCCAGTCGATATTCGTCGAGACCGACGCCGTGATCGGCGACATGCTCGACGTAACCGTCACCCACGCCTTGCCCAACAGCCTCGGCGGCGTCCTCAAGACGGCAAGGGCCGCCTGATGGCCAAACGCGAACTGGCAGCCGCCAACCTCGATTCTAGGATCGAAGGCCGTGCCCGGCTCGAGCTGGAGTTCGAGCAACCCTACCTGCTCGGACCCCTGTTCGGTGACTATGACCGCCACCTGATCATGATCGAGGACCGCCTCGGCGTGAACATCGCCGCACGCGGCAACCGCGTAATGATCGAGGGCGATCCCGATGCCGCCGCCCGTGCCCGCGACGTGCTCACCGGCCTCTACAACCGGCTTGACCAGGGCCAGGACGTCGATGCCGCCGCGGTCGAGGCGCTGATCGGCATGGCCAACCAGCCCGCGCTCGACGGGATTATCGCCGACGAGGTCGCCTCGCCGCCGAGCGTCATGATCCGGACGCGCAAGAAGACGATCGTTCCGCGATCGACCGTCCAGACGCGCTACATGGAATGTCTGGCGCGCGACGACATGATCTTCGCATTGGGCCCTGCCGGCACCGGCAAGACCTACCTCGCGGTCGCCCAGGCGGTGTCGCAACTGGTATCGGGCAGCGTCGACCGGCTGATCCTGTCGCGCCCCGCGGTCGAAGCCGGAGAACGGCTGGGCTTCCTGCCTGGTGACATGAAAGAGAAGGTCGATCCCTATCTCCGACCGCTCTACGATGCGCTCTACGACATGTTGCCGACCGAACAGGTCGAGCGGCGCATCTCCTCGGGCGAGATCGAGATTGCACCGATCGCCTTCATGCGCGGCCGTACCCTCAACGACGCCTTCATCATCCTCGACGAGGCGCAGAACACCACGCCGCAGCAGATGAAGATGTTCCTCACCCGTTTCGGCATGAGGAGCCGGATGGTGATTTGCGGCGATCCCAACCAGACCGACCTTCCGCCCGGAGTGACGTCGGGGCTGGCCGACGCGGTCTCGAAGCTGGAAGGCATTCCCAAGCTGTCGATGGTCCGCTTCAGCGCCGCCGACGTCGTCCGCCACCCGCTCGTCGGGCGGATCGTCGAGGCCTATGAGGGACCGGGCCGGTGATGCTCGAAGTTGCCATCGACACCGACGGGGAATGGGACAGTAGCAGCAGGTGGAACGAGCTCGCTCGTGCCGCCGCCGCCGCCGCCATCGCCGAAAGCGCCTTCCCGCAACTCGGCAACAGCGATCGCACCGTCGAGCTGTCGATCAGGCTTGCCGGCGACGCCGAGGTTCATGCCCTGAATTCCGAATGGCGGGGCAAGGACAAGCCGACCAATGTCCTGTCCTTCCCGATGGCCGAACCCGGCGATCTGGCAGACGCCAGTGGCGCCGGCCCGGAACTGATGCTGGGCGACATCATTCTTGCCCGGGGCGTTTGCGCCGCCGAAGCCGAAGAGAAATCGATCCCGTTGGAGAGCCACGCCGCGCATCTGATGGTCCATGGGACGCTGCACCTGCTCGGCCACGACCATATGGATGAAGCGAGCGCTGCCGACATGGAAGCCCGCGAAGTGCGCGCGCTGGCGCGAATGGGGATCGCCGATCCCTACGAGCTTGAGCGCTAATGGCGACGCGCAACGAAGATGAAGGCGGCTCCCGGCTGTGGCGCGGAATGCGCTCGCTGCTGTTCGGCGAAGGGCACGAAGAGACCCTGCGCGACCAGATTGAGGAAGCGATCGACGACGCCGAGGACGAGCCGATCAAGCGCGGCGATTTGTCGCCTACCGAGCGGCAAATGCTTCGCAACCTGCTTCACTTCGGCGACCGGACAGTCGGCGAGATTGCCGTCACCCGCGGCGACATCGTCTCGGTTCCTTCAACGATCAGCTTTGAAGGATTGATTGCGGCCTTCGCAGAGGCCGAGCACAGCAGGCTGCCTGTCACGGGCGACGATCTCGATGAAGTCATCGGCATGATTCACATCAAGGATGTGTTCAAGGCGCAGGAAGACCCTTCGCGCCCACGGTCGATCGAGGGACTGCTCCGCACCCCATTGTTTGTGCCCGAGTCGATGGGCGTTCTTGATCTGCTGGCGCGGATGCGCACCGAGCGGCTCCACCTCGCGATTGTCGTCGACGAGTTCGGGGGGACCGAAGGTCTGGTTACCATCGAGGACGTCGTCGAGGAAATCGTTGGCGAGATCGAGGACGAACATGACGTCGAGGCGGCGGGCATGCTTACCCTGCTCGAGGACGGGTTGTGGGAAGCAGACGCCCGCGTCGAGTTGGAGGAACTCGCCAAGGTTGTCGACGCAAGGCTCGCAACCGCCGATGACGAGGTCGACACGTTGGGTGGCCTGGTCTTTCTTTTGGCCGGGCACATTCCGGGCAAGGGCGAGTCTTTCCTCCATCCTTCGGGCTGGCGGCTCGAAGCGATCGATAGCGACCCGCGGCGGATCGTCCGGGTACGGCTTCACGCCCCGGAACCGGCAGAAGAAATTCCAGTAGCGGGTAAGTAGCGCATCCTTTCAGCGTCATCGCCGTTTTAGCGCCGAGCGGCGGGCCGACGAGGATGATTGCGATGCGCCTGTCTCTGCTGTTGATGACTACCGCCGTTGCGCTCGCTGGTTGCGGGCACAAGCCAAGCGAGGATCCCAGCAGGGCCCAGGGTCCCGCTCCCCAACTTGATCAGCCGCAAACCAGGACGATCCCGACGGTCAACGTCGCCAAGGGCGAAGGCTGGCCGGCAGGCAAGACGCCGATCCCGGCGGCTGGGCTGAAGATCAACGAGTTTGCTGGCGGCCTGCAACATCCGCGCTGGCTCTACGTCCTTCCCAACGGCGACGTGCTGGCCGCCGAATCCGACAGCCCGGGGACGGACAAGACGGGCGGCAACCTGCGCGGGAAGATCCAGGAACTGCTGATGAAGAAGGCGGGCTCTGAAACGCCCAGTGCCAACCGCATCAGCCTGCTTCGCGATACCGACGGCGACGGGATCGCCGATGCCAGGACCGTGTTACTGACCGGTCTGTATTCGCCGTTCGGTATGGCATTCGCCAACGGCGAGCTGTTCATTGCCAACGCCGACGGAATCGTCGCTTACCGCTTCCAGCCCGGTCAGACGAAACTCGACGCACGGCCGCGTCACATCACGTCCTTGCCCTCGGGCTACAACCATCATTGGACCAAATCGATGGTCGCCTCGCCCGACGGCAAATTCCTGTTCGTCGGTGTAGGGTCGAACAGCAATGCCGGCGAAAATGGACTTGAGATGGAAAAGGGCCGGGCGGCGGTATGGATGGTCGATGCCCGCACCGGTGCCTATCGCATTTTCGCCAGCGGGCTGCGCAATCCGGTCGGGATCGGCTGGAATCCGTGGAGCAAGGACCTCTGGGTGGTGGTCAACGAACGGGACGAGCTCGGTGATAATTTGGTCCCCGACTATCTGACTTCGTTGAAGGACGGCGCCTTCTATGGGTGGCCGTGGAGCTATTATGGGAACCACGTTGACGCCCGGGTGAAGCCGCCGCGGCCCGACATGGTCGCCAGGGCAATTGCACCTGACTTCGCGCTCGGACCGCATGTCGCCCCTCTGGGCCTTGCCTTCTCGGCGGGCCAGTCGCTGGGGCCGCGCTTCACTCAAGGCGCGTTCGTCGGCGAGCATGGCTCATGGAACCGCAGCGAGGCCAACGGCTACCAGGTCGTGTTCGTGCCCTTCGCCGGGGGTCGGCCCTCGGCGAGGCCGGTGCCGATCCTCACGGGATTCCGTGTCGGCGACGTGGCCTACGGACGGCCGGTCGGGGTGGCGATCGCCAAGGACGGCCGCCTGCTCGTCGCTGACGACGTCGGCGGCAAGGTATGGCGGGTGAGCGCGGCCCTTTCCCAGCAGGTCGCAAGCCGCTAGCGACGCTACATGCTTTTCCTGATCGCGCTGGTGATCGGCGCCCTCTCCGCGTTCGCGTTCCAGCCGGTCGGCTGGTGGCCGCTGATGATTTTGGCCATCGCCGCGCTGTGCGAACTGGTTTTGCGCGCGGGATCTTTGAGACAGGCATTGCTCATCGGCTGGGGCTTCGGGCTCGGCCAGTTCCTGATCGGCCTCAACTGGATCGCCACCGCCTTCACCTTCCAGGCGGCGATGCCGGCCTGGCTCGGCTGGGTCGCGGTGCTGCTGCTGTCGCTCTACCTCGCCGTCTACCCGATGATTGCCGCCGGGTTGGCCTGGCGATTCGGCAAGGCTAACCGGCTGGCACTGGTGCTGGCGCTGGCCGGTAGCTGGGCGGTGACCGAATGGCTCCGCGCGACCATGTTCACCGGCTTCGCCTGGAATCCCCTGGGCGTGACGCTGGTCGATACCGCCTGGCGCACTTCCTCGGTGATTGTCGGAACCTATGGTTTGTCGGCCTTCGTGGTGCTGCTCGGCGGGGCAGCATGGTTGGCCACGAGGCGCAATTGGTGGTCCTCGGCCGGGATATTGGTTCCGCTCGCCGCTTGCTGGGCTGCATTCTTTCCGATCTACATCCCCGCCGCGAACTCATTGGAAGCCCGTCGCAACGTCCGAATAATTCAGCCCAACATCGGTCAGCAGGACAAGTGGCGGCCGGGATATGACGAAATCGCTTCTCGGGCCCTCGACCAGCTGACCATCAAGGGTCCGCCCGTCACCCGGCTAATCTTCTGGCCAGAGGCCGCGGTCACGGAGCCGTTGGAGGACGGCCGTTGGGCTGCACGGAAGATCGCCGAGGACGAGCGGCTTCGCGCGACCCGCGCAATGGGGCCAGGTGACGTGCTGCTTACAGGCGGCCTTTCACTCACGTCGAGCGATGGCCAGGCCGTGGATGGCGCCACCAATAGCATCTATGTCTTCCAGCCCCTCGGGCAGATCGTGGGCCGTTACGACAAGGCACACCTCGTGCCCTATGGCGAATATCTGCCGATGCGGCCGCTGCTGTCGGCGATTGGCTTGTCGCGGCTGGCACCGGGCGACATCGACTTCGCGAACGGACCCGGGCCGAAGACGATCAAGCTACCCGGCAACTGGGGCAAAGCCGGCCTGCAACTCTGTTACGAAATTATTTTCTCTGGCCAGGTCGTGGACCGCAACAATCGACCGGACTTCATCTTCAACCCGTCCAATGATGCCTGGTTCGGCCGCTGGGGCCCGCCGCAACATCTCGCCCAGGCTAGGTTGCGAGCCGCAGAGGAAGGCTTGCCGATCATTCGATCCACTCCAACGGGGATCAGCGCCCTTATCAACCCGGTCGGTGGTTTGATTGGCTCCATTCCCTGGAAGCAGGCAGGAATAATCGATGGTGTGCTGCCGCCCCCGCTACCTCCAACCCTGTTCGCAAGGCTCGGCAACATCATTCCGCTGACGCTCGGCATGCTGCTTCTCATCGCCGCGATTGCACTCGACAGCCGCGCTCGCTACAGGCGCATATAACGAATCCTTTATATCTTATTTTTTCGCAGATTTCTGCCAAGGAATGACGACCTCCCATGCGCAACTCCTATCTCTTCACCTCCGAATCGGTTTCCGAAGGCCATCCCGACAAGGTCGCCGACCAGATCAGCGACGCGATCGTCGACCTGTTCCTTTCCAAGGACCCGGAGGCGCGCGTCGCCTGCGAGACGCTGGTCACGACCCAAAAGATCGTGATCGGCGGGGAAATCCGCTGCCGGCCGGTTTTTGACGAAGAGATGTTCAGGGACACGCATGGCTGGGCGCCCGGCGCCCGGGATGAAATCGAGCAAGTCGTTCGCCAGACCGTCAAGCGCATCGGCTATGAGCAGGAAGGTTTCGACTGGCAGACCGCCAGCTTCGAAAACCACCTGCATGGCCAGTCGGCCCATATCGCGCAGGGCGTGGATGCCGCCGGCAACAAGGACGAAGGCGCCGGCGACCAGGGCATCATGTTCGGCTTCGCCTGCGACGAGACGCCGGAGCTGATGCCGGCAACCCTCTACTACAGCCACAAGATCCTGGAACGGATGGCGGCCGACCGCCATTCCGGCGCCGCCGGCTTCCTCGAGCCGGACGCGAAGAGCCAGGTTACGCTCCGCTATGAGAACGGCAAGCCGGTCGCGGCGACGGCGATCGTCGTCTCCACCCAGCACAAGCGGGGCTATTCCGAGAAGGGCGAATACGCCAATCCGGAGCTTTACGCCCAGCTTCGGGATTATGTGAAAGGCGTCGTTGCCGATGTTCTTCCGGCCGAGCTGCTGAGTGACCAGACCGTCTATCACATCAACCCTACCGGCGCGTTCGAGATCGGCGGTCCCGACGGTGACGCGGGCCTCACCGGCCGCAAGATCATCGTCGATACCTATGGCGGCGCCGCTCCGCACGGCGGCGGTGCGTTTTCAGGCAAGGATCCGACCAAGGTCGACCGTTCGGCCGCCTATGCCGCGCGCTATCTCGCCAAGAACATCGTCGCCGCTGGCCTCGCCAAGCGCTGCACCATCCAGCTGGCCTACGCGATCGGGGTGTCGGAGCCGCTGTCGCTCTATGTCGACACCCATGGCACGGGCACGGTCGGCGATGACGTGATCGAGACGGCGATCGGCCGCATCGCGAAGCTTGGCCGGCTGACCCCGCGCGGCATCCGCACCCACCTCGGACTCAACAAGCCGATCTATTCTGCAACCGCCGCCTACGGCCATTTCGGCCGCAAGGCCGAAGGCGACCTTTTCCCGTGGGAAAAGACCGACCTGGTCGAGGATCTGAAAGCGGCCGTGTCCGACGTGGCCGCCGTCGCCGCCTAGGAACGGGGCACCGCTCGAATTAACGGGGCCCTAGTCCTTACTTCCAGCCGCCCAAGATCGCGCCGGCCGCGATATGGCCGAGCAGCAGGTGAGCGCAGTCGATCATCGTCATACTGGTGTTGAGCCCGCCATAAACCCAGCCGTAGAGCATGGTCGGAACGGCTGACGCCAAGCCAACGACTATCGCCCATTTCACGCCCGTCATGGCGTCCGCGACCTGGCCCCATTTGAACAGCACCGCCATGAACACCGCCGTCAGGATCGGCATCAGCGGGCTGTATATCATTCGCGTATCAGCCGTCGCGCGCTCGGCATCGGTCATGCCCGACATCGCAATGTTGACGTCCATCGGCATCATCACCCCGTAAATAACGAAGCCGATCGCATAGATCGCGATCGCCGCGGCGATCACCGCCAGCCAATTGATTCCACCGCTACGCATATTCCCCTCCCCAGGCTCGTTGCGCGAGCGGAACATAACCGAGCGGAGTCCCAAGGCCAATGTGAGGGTTTAACGCCGCGCGCGAAGCGATTAGGGGGCCGCCCATGACCGCATTCAGGCAAGGCGACCCGACAACCATCAACCGGCTCTACGGGCGGTCGAGCAGCCACAAGCTGAGGAAAGGGCAGTCGGAGCTGGTCGAAACCTTACTGCCGGCAATTTCGGTGCCGGCCGACGGCGAGATCACTTCCGAACGCCTGTTCGGGGACGGCCGTCCGCTGCACCTGGAGATCGGCTTCGGCGCAGGCGAGCATCTCGCCTATCGCGCCGACCTGCTGCCGGACCATGGTTTCATCGGCTGCGAACCCTTCCTCAATGGCGTCGCGCAGGCGCTCGGCCATATCCGCGACCAGCGGCTGGCCAATGTCCGCATCCACATGGGCGACGCGCTCGACGTCCTGCGCCGCCTGCCCGACCGTTCGCTGACCATGGTTTACCTGCTCCATCCCGATCCCTGGCCCAAGGCGCGGCACGCCAAGCGGCGGATGATGAACGACGGCCCGCTGGCGCTGATCGCAGCCAAGTTGAAGCCGGGCGGCGAATTCCGGGTGGCGACCGACGATCCGACCTATCTAAACTGGGCGCTGATGATCATGCAGCGTCACACCGACGAGTTCGAATGGGTGGTGAAGGAGCCGGGCGATTGGCTGCGTTATCCGTCGGGCTGGCTCGAGACGCGCTACGCCGCCAAGGCCCGCCGGGAAGGCCGGGTGCCGCATCAATTCCGCTACCGGCGTCTTGGCTGAACGCTTACGCCTACCTAACTAGGCGCGATGGAGACCAGAGACTCCGTTCTCGCTGCAATCGGCAATACGCCGTTGATCCAGCTCCGCCGCGCGTCAGAGCAGACCGGCTGCACCATTCTCGGCAAGGCCGAATTCATGAACCCGGGCGCCTCGGTCAAGGACCGCGCGGCGCTCGGCATCATCACCGAGGCAATCAGCCGGGGTGAGCTCAGCAGGGGCGGGCTGGTGGTCGACGGCACCGCGGGCAACACCGGAATCGGCCTCACCATCGTCGGCAACGCGCTTGGCCTGAAGACGGTGATCGTCATCCCCGAGACGCAGGCCCAGGAGAAGAAGGATACGCTGCGGTCGCTCGGTGCCAGCCTGATCGAAGTGCCGGCCGTGCCGTACCGCAACGACAATAATTACGTGAAAGTCGCCGGCCGGACCGCCGCGCGGCTGGCCCGTGAGCATGCCGAGGGCGCGATTTTCGCCAACCAGTTCGACAATGTCGCCAACCGCGACATCCACGTCCGCACCACCGGGCCCGAAATCTGGCAGCAGACGGAGGGCAAGATCGACGGCTTCGTCAGCGCGATCGGCACCGGCGGCACCCTTGCCGGGGTCGCCGCCGCGCTTCGCGAGAGGAAGCCTGACATCGCCATCGCACTCGCCGACGTGCCAGGCGCGGCAATGCACAGCTTTTACACGACCGGCGAACTCAAATCCGAAGGCAGCTCGATTACGGAAGGGATCGGCCAGGGCCGCGTCACCGCCAACCTCGAAGGCTTCCGGCCCGACCACAGCTTCTTCATCCCCGATGCCGAAAGCCTCGCCATCACCTTCGCCCTATTGAAGGAAGAAGGGCTGGCGCTCGGCCTGTCGTCGGGCGTCAACGTTGCCGGAGCGATCCGGCTGGCCCGCGAACTTGGCCCCGGTCACACCATCGTCACCATGTTGTGCGACCCGGCGACCCGCTATCAATCACGGTTGTTCAACCCTCAATTCCTCCGCTCCAAGGGCCTCGAGCCCCCGGAGTGGCTCGACCGCAGGGCTGAGGTCGAGCCCGATTTTGTACCGGTGCCGGCGGGAGTATAGCGGCGCCATCCACCGACTCAGCGAAGGACAGACACATGACGCTTTCAATCGGCAGCGTTGCCCCCGATTTCACCGCCGAAACCACTCAGGGCAATATCAGTTTCCACGACTGGATCGGGAACGGTTATGCGATCCTCTTCTCGCACCCGAAGGACTATACGCCAGTCTGCACCACCGAGCTCGGCTATATGGCGGGCCTCGCCGACGAGTTCGCCAAGCGCAACACCAAGATCATCGGCCTGTCGGTCGACAAGGTGGGTGACCATGAAGGCTGGGCGCAGGACATCAAGGACGTCACCGGCAACGAGGTGAACTTCCCGATGATCGGCGACCACGACCTCAAAGTCGCCAAGCTCTACAACATGCTCCCGGCCGATGCCGGAGAGAGTTCGGAAGGCCGCACCGCGGCCAACAACGCCACGGTGCGCACGGTCTACATCGTCGGGCCCGACAAGCTGATCAAGGCGATGCTGATCTATCCGATGAGCTCGGGCCGCAATTTCGACGAGGTGCTGCGCCTTCTCGACAGCATTCAGCTCACCGCCAAGCATTCGGTCGCGACCCCGGTCAACTGGAAGCAGGGCGAGGACTGCATCATCGTGCCGTCGCTCTCGAATGAGGACGCCGCGGCGAAATTCCCCGGCGGCTGGAAGACCTTGAAGCCCTACCTGCGCACAGTGCCGCAGCCGGTCGACGAACCGCAGCCGGTCGACTAATCGTAGGCGCGGACCACGGCGCGTGAGATCAGCCGGTCCTCCAGCGAATAATATAGATGGATCAATCCGTCTGGCTGGAGGACCGCCGATCCGGCAAAAGCGATGTCGGTCGCGGCCCGGTCCGTCGGCGGCGGCGGCATTAGTAACGGCTCGACGCCTCGCGCCGTGACCCGCTCGCAGTAACTGTCGAATGTGATCCAGCCAATTCGCCAGCGCGCGTCGCCGGTCGCGCCATTGTAGAACATCACCGGGTCGCGGCCGTCGGCCTGGACGATCGGACCTGGGGATAGGTGCCAATTGTCCCAGCTGTCTTCGCGGAACGGAATAATATCTTCCAGCGCGGTCCAGCCGGTGCCGAGGTCGGGGGTATGGGCAATGCCGATGCGGGACGCTCCCTCGCAAGCATATTCGTAGAATAGCCGCCAGCATTTGTCGGGGGTCTGATAGAGGGTGGCTTCCTTGAAATTGCCTTCGCCTTCCGGCGCCTCAAGCACCACTTCGCGCTTGGTCAGATGGTAAGGATCCGGCCCGGTCGCCAGCAGCATCGAACCTTGCTGCCGATTGGCTTGAACCCCGGTATAAAACACCATTATGCCATCGTCGGTCTGCAGGACCGTCGGGTCCTCCACCCCTCCAAAATCGATCGACTCCGGCCCCGGTTCGATCACCGGCCTGGGATCCATCGTGAATGTCAGCCCATCATTCGACGACCCGCACCAGATGACCCCCGTCGGATCCTCATAATCGAGCGGGTTGGGCACCCCGCGCATCATCATCCACAGTTTCTTGTCCGGCCCAACCCACACATAGGGGCTCATCCAGTCCATCGACTTGAGCGGCTGCCCGGCAATCAGCCAGACCGCATCGACCTGCTCGACGACGTACGCGACCATCGGCTTCAGGCCCGCGTCATTTAGGGTCGAGCCGCAGCAGCCGTCCGCCGCTGGGACCATCCTCGAGCAGGTAGACGCTGCCGTCAGGCCCCTGGTCGACGGCTCGAATGCGGGCGTCCATCGGCCACTCATCGGCTTTCCGGGCCTGGTCGCCGTCGATGTCGACCCGGATAAACGCCTCGCCGGACAAGGCGCCGACCAGCGCGTCGCCCTTCCAGGAGGGGAATTTGTCGCCGGTGTAGATCATCAGCGCGCCGGGTGAGATCGACGGGTTCCACCACACCTTTGGAGCCTCAAACCCATCGCCGGGCTTATGGTCCGGAATGTCGCGGCCGTCGTAATGGCTGCCGTTCGACACGCGCGGCCAGCCATAGTTTCTGCCGGGCAGGATCAAATTGACTTCGTCACCGCCCTGTGGGCCCATTTCACTTGCCCACAGCCGGCCGTCCGAAGCGAAGCTCAGCCCAAGTACATTGCGATGGCCGATCGTCCAGAACTGGGCGGCGATCCCTCCGCGCGATGCCCAGGGATTGCCAGGCGCCGGCGCGCCTTCGTCCGTCAGGCGAAGGATCTTGCCCAAATTCATGGTCAAGTCCTGCGCGGGATCGAACTTCTGCCGCTCGCCCGAGCTCAGGTAGAGGAGCCCGTCCGGCCCGAATGCGATGCGGTGCGAAAAATGGCCGTTGCCCGTTACCTTGGGCTGCTGACGCCAAATCACCTTGAAATCTTTCAGCGCCGGTGCGGCGGGATTGCCGAGGTCGAGCGTGCCATATCCCAGCGCCGCGCCGCTGGTCCCGTTCGGTCCGCCTTCGACATAGCTGAGGTAGACGCGGCGGTTAGCGGCGAAATCGGGATGCGGAACGACATCGCCAAGGCCGCCCTGGCCCGCAACAACTACGCTGGGTACGCCCGATACGGCCGTCCGCTTCCCGTTACCGGCATCGACCAGCCACAGCCGGCCTTCCTTTTCGGTCAGCAGTGCCATGTTGGTCAGCGGAACCCCGCTACCCGGTAGAAATGCCATCGCCCACGGCGTGCTGAATTTGGCGATTTCCTTGACCGTAAATGGCCGATCCGGGCGAGATTCCGCTTGTGCCGCGCCCTTGGACTGGCAGCCCGCCACCAGCATCGCGGCCAACACAGCTTGCAAAAGGCTCCGCCTCATCCAATGTCTCCCTCAGCAACAGGGCGAAAGACGAGGCTTGGATGGACAAAGTCGGCCTGCTCTCGCTCGCCACTGCGCTTCCGCCCTACACCGTTGAGCAACCCGTCGCGAAAGCCAAGGCTCGCGATTTGTTTGGCGGGCGCAAGGCGCTGTTCGATCGGCTGGCGTCCGTGTTCGACAACGCAGGAATAGCTCAACGCTCCACCGTCGCGCCAATTGAATGGTATGAAGGTCACCACGGCTGGAAGGAACGCAACCGGGTCTATCTGGATGCATGCGACGCGCTGTTCCGCGAAGTTGCGACGAAAGCCATCGGTCGGGCGGGACTGAAGCCGTCGGACATTGACGGCGTGGTGATGGTGTCGACCACCGGCATCGCCACGCCAAGCATCGAGGCGCGCAACGGGCCCGCGATTGGCCTACGCGATGATGCTCGCCGGGTCCCGATTTTTGGAATGGGCTGTGCGGGGGGAGTGAATGGCCTCGCCACTGCCGCCCGGCTGGCGGCGGCCGAACCGAGGACCAACTGGCTGTTCGTCACCATCGAGACTTGCTCGATCGCCATCCGTCTCGACAGCGACGATCCCGCAGCAATCGTCGCCACCGCAATCTTCGGCGACGGAGCCGCGGCGGCGGTGGTTGGGACGAGCGGGCAAGGCATCGCCAGCATCTCCGGCGCCGCCGAGCGAATGTGGCCCGACACGCTGAACATCATGGGCTGGCGGGTCGAGGATCCCGGCTTTGCGGTGGTGTTCGACCGCGCGATCCCGCCCTTCATCGAAGCCGAGCTCGCCAATGCGGTTGACGGCATGCTCGGCTCCATGGGGAAAAGCCGTGCGGACATCGATCGCTTCTGCTGCCATCCCGGCGGAGTCAAGGTGATCGATGCGATCGAAAGCGCGCTTGAACTGCCGGTCGGCAGGCTCGACCTGGAGCGCGACGTGCTCAACGACTACGGCAATATGAGCGCCCCCACTGTCCTGTTCGTGCTTGATCGGCTGATCGCTCGCGGCCTCCCGAGCCAGGTGCTGATGACTGCGTTTGGGCCCGGCTTCACCAGCGCCGGGATGTTGCTCGAGCGCTCATGATCTGGCCGTCCGTTGCCCTGCTCGCCTTCGTGACCTTGCAGCGGCTGGTCGAGCTTCCGCTTGCCCGTGCCAACACCAGTCGCTTACTCGCCGCGGGCGGCCAAGAGGTCGGCGCCGGCCATTATCCGCTGATCGTCGCGCTTCACGCCGCCTGGCTAATCACGCTCTGGTGGCTGGCGCCGGGCCGCCCGGTCGACATCCCCTTCTTGCTCCTTTTCCTTTTGATTGAGGCCGGAAGGGTCTGGGTCTTGAGGACTCTGGGCAATCGCTGGACCACTCGGATCATTGTCGTTCCCGGCGAAAAGCTCGTTGAAAGCGGTCCCTACCGCTTCGTCCGCCACCCAAACTATCTGGTGGTGATCGGCGAGATCGCGGTGCTGCCGCTGGTCTTCGGCCTTTGGGACATCGCCATCATCTTTTCGTTGCTCAATGCGGTGGTTTTGACGGTCAGGATCAGAGCTGAAAACCGCGCTTTGGGTGTCTGACTCTTCCGCTTGCGAGTCTTGCACGCCGCGCCTATATGGCGGCCACTCTCCTCGACATCGTAAGGGCGTTGAGGCTGAGCCCGGAGGGGCTCGGCGCCGAGAGGGTTTGGAATTTGGAGATCGCTTGACCGATACCGCTGCCATCGCTCGCCTGATCGAGCCCGCCGTCACGGGACTGGGCTTCGACCTCGTGCGCGTGGCGATGATTGGCGGCACGTCGGACCCGACGCTGCAGGTGATGGCCGAACGGCCCGATACTCGCCAGCTGACGATCGACGATTGCGCCGATATTTCGCGCAAGCTCAGCGAGCTGCTCGATGCGGAGGAAGCCGCCGGGCGCGACCCGATCGACGGCGGCTACCGATTGGAGGTCAGCTCGCCCGGGATCGACCGCCCGCTGACCCGCCGGAAGGACTTTGCCGACTGGGCCGGTCATGAGGCGCGGATCAAATATGCGCAGCCCGTCGACGGCGCCAAGCAGGTGTCCGGTATTATCGGGGGAATTTCCGGTGATTCGATTAATGTCGCGACGCCCAAGGGCGAGCGGCAGGTCGAATTCGGCAACATCGCATCGGCCAAGCTGCTCTTGACCGACAAGCTTATTAACGCCACCGCGCCGCTCAGCACCGAAGGCGCCGATTTGATCAAGACGGAAGGTTGAAGAAAATGGCCACTGCCGCGCCCGCCGCTGCCACTGCCAACAAGGCCGAGCTGCTCGCCATCGCCGACGCAGTTGCGCGCGAAAAGCTGATCGACAAGGCCATCGTCATCGAGGCGATGGAAGATGCGATCCAGCGCGCCGCCCGCGCCCGCTACGGCGCCGAGAACGACATCCGCGCCAAGCTCGATCCGAACACCGGCGACCTTCGCCTGTGGCGCGTTCTCGAAGTGGTCGAGGAAGTCGAAGATCATTTCAAGCAGATCGACCCGAAGGGCGCGCAGAAGCTCCAGGCCGGCGCCGCGGTCGGCGACTTCATCGTCGATCCGCTGCCGCCGATCGAGTTCGGCCGCATTGCCGCGCAGGCCGCCAAGCAAGTCATCTTCCAGAAAGTCCGCGATGCCGAGCGCGAGCGGCAGTATGAGGAATTCAAGGACCGCGCCAACGAGGTCATCACCGGCGTCGTCAAGCGGGTCGAGTTCGGCCACGTCGTCGTCGACCTTGGCCGGGCCGAGGGCGTCATCCGCCGCGACGCGCAGATCCCGCGCGAAATGGTCCGCGTCGGCGACCGGATCCGGTCGCTGATCCTCCGCGTTTCAGCCGAAACCCGCGGCCCGCAGATCTTCCTTAGCCGCGCGCATCCCGACTTCATGAAGAAGCTGTTCGCGCAGGAAGTGCCCGAGATTTACGACGGCATCATCGAGATCAAGGCCGCCGCCCGCGACCCTGGCAGCCGCGCCAAGATCGGCGTCATCAGCTACGACAGCTCGATCGATCCGGTCGGCGCCTGCGTCGGCATGAAGGGCAGCCGGGTCCAGGCGGTCGTCCAGGAACTGCAGGGCGAGAAGATCGACATCATCCCGTGGAGCGAGGATACTGCGACCTTCGTCGTCAACGCGCTGCAGCCGGCAACCGTCAGCCGCGTCGTGATCGACGAGGAAGAGAGCCGGATCGAGGTCGTCGTGCCCGACGACCAGCTCAGCCTGGCGATCGGCCGCCGCGGCCAGAACGTCCGCCTCGCCTCGCAGCTCACCAATTCGCAGATCGACATCCTGACCGAAGCCGACGCCAGCGAGAAGCGCCAGCGCGAGTTCGTCGAGCGCTCGGAAATGTTCCAGAGCGAGCTCGACGTCGACGAGACGCTGGCACAGCTGCTGGTCGCCGAAGGCTTCACCAGCCTTGAGGAAGTGGCCTACGTCGAGATCGACGAAATCGCCTCGATCGAGGGTCTCGACGACGAAATCGCTGGTGAGCTGCAGAGCCGCGCCGCCGAAGCGCTTGAGCGCCGCGAAGCCGCGGCCCGCGAAGAGCGCCGCAAGCTGGGCGTTGAGGATGCGCTGGCCGAGCTGCCTTACCTCACCGAGCAAATGCTGGTGACGCTGGGCAAGGCCAATATCCGCACCCTCGACGATCTCGCCGACCTCGCTACCGACGAGCTGATCCAGAAGAAGCGGGTCGAGCCGCGCCGCCGGGCCGAAAGCGCTCCCAAGCGCACCGAGGACAAGGCCGGCGTTCTGGCCGACTATGGCCTGACCGAAGAGCAGGGCAATGAGATCATCATGGCCGCCCGCGCTCATTGGTTTGAAGATGATGCCTCCGCGTCGGGATCCGCCGACGAACCTGCAACCGGGGAGGACGCGGTTGCGGATAAGGACCAATGATCCGCTAGAGGCGCACGTTCCGGAGCGCAGCTGCATCCTCACCCGGCGGACGGCGCCGCGGGAGGAGTTGATCCGGCTCGCCCTCGGTCCCGACGGCCAGGTCGCGCCCGACGTGCGCGCCCGCGCCCCGGGCCGCGGCGCCTGGATCGGCGTTGGCCGCAAGGCGCTGGATGAAGCCAATGCCAAGGGCAAGCTCAAGGGCGCCCTGGCCCGGGCGTTCAAGACCGGCGAGATCGACGTTCCCGCCGACCTTGGCGAACGGATCGAGGCTGCCCTGCGCAGCCAGGCGCTGGATCGCCTGGGCCTGGAGGCTCGCGGCGGCACGCTGATCAACGGCGCCGAGCGCGTCGAGACCGCCGCTCGTCAGGGCAAGGTTTCGCTGCTGATCCATGCCGCCGACGCCGGCGAGGACGGCCGCAGGAAGCTCGACCAGGCCTGGCGAGTGGGCGGCGGCGGTAGCCAAGGCTTGGTTTTTCCGGAAGGGCGCACCATCTTGTCGGTGGCGCTTGGCCGCGAAAATGTGGTACATGTCGCCTTGACCGATGCCGCTGCCGCAAGGCGCGTCACTCTCGCCATCGACCGGTGGCAAGCTTTCATTGATCCCGATGCTGGGTTAGAGCGCGGCCACGCTGCGCGACCGGGCTCGGCCAGTAACTTTGTGGACGAAGGAAACGCATGACCGACCAGACGGAAAAGCCCAAGCTGGGTACCCGGCCACCGCTGGGCCTGAAGCGCACGGTCGAGACCGGCAAGGTGAAGCAGAGCTTCAGCCACGGCCGCTCGAACACCGTCGTCGTAGAGGTCAAGAAGCGGCGCATCCTGGGTAAGCCCGGTGAGGCCCCGGCGCCCGAGCCGAAGCCCGAGGCGGCCGCACCGGCCCCCGCGCCGAAGCCGGCTGCCCCAGCCGTCAAGCCGGCGCCAAAGCGCCCGGTCGACGACATCACCGCCCGCAAGGAAATGCAGGAGCGCCTGCTGCGCGAGGCCGAAGAGGCCCGCATGACCTCGCTCGAGCAGGCGCGCCGCCGCGAGGACCGCTCCAAGCAGGAGCAGACCGAAGAAGAGAAGCGCCGCGCCGAGGAAAATCGCAAGGCCGAGGAAGAGGCCGCCCGCCTCGCTGCCGAACAGGCTGCCGAAGCCGAGCGCCTCGCCGCCGAGGAAGCAGCCCGCCCCGCCGCCGCCGAACCGGCAGCGGAGCCGGTCGAGGAAGATCGCGAATTCCGCCGTTCCGCCGCCCCGGCGCATGCGCCGAAGCGTGCGGCTCCGGCCCACCCCGGCGCCAATCGCGGCCGGGTCGACGAGCGCCGCCATGCCGGAAAGCTGACCGTTTCCCGTGCGCTCACCGGCGAAGACGACAGCCGCACCCGCAGCCTGGCCGCGCTCCGCCGCGCCCGCGAAAAGGAAAAGCGCCACCACCAGGAGATGGGGCCGGCCGTCAAGCAGGTGCGCGACGTGGTCGTCCCCGAATCCATCACGGTTCAGGAACTCGCCAACCGCATGGCCGAGCGCGGCGCCGACCTGGTCAAGTCGCTGTTCAAGATGGGCGTGGCGGTGACGCTCACCCAAACCATCGACCAGGACACCGCCGAGCTGCTGGTCACCGAGTTCGGCCACAACATCAAGCGCGTCAGCGAGGCCGATGTCGACATCGACACGACGGTCGACGTCGACCCCGATGAGACGCTGCAGACGCGCCCGCCGGTGGTGACGATCATGGGCCATGTCGATCATGGCAAGACGTCCCTGCTCGACGCCATTCGCGGCGCCGACGTGGTTTCCGGAGAGGCTGGCGGCATCACCCAGCACATCGGCGCCTATCAGGTCACGCTGAAGGACAAGTCGAAGGTCACCTTCCTCGACACCCCGGGCCACGAAGCCTTTACCGAGATGCGCGCCCGCGGCGCCAACGTCACCGACATCGTCGTGCTGGTGGTGGCTGCCGATGACGGCCTCAAGCCGCAGACGATCGAGGCGATCAACCACACCAAGGCGGCCGGCGTGCCGATGATCGTGGCGATCAACAAGATCGACAAGCCCGGCGCCAATCCGCAGAAGGTCCGCGAGGAACTGCTGCAGCACGAGATTATCGTCGAAGCGATGGGCGGCGACGTCCAGGACGTCGAGGTCTCGGCGCTCAAGAAGACCAACCTCGATGGCCTGCTCGAAGCGATCAACTTGCAGGCTGAAATCCTCGAGTTGAAGGCCAATCCCGACCGCGCCGCCGAGGCGACCGTGGTCGAGGCCAAGCTCGACAAGGGCCGCGGACCTCTTGCGACCGTGCTGGTCCAGCGCGGTACGCTCAAGGTCGGCGACGTAATCGTCGTCGGCGCCGCCTCGGGCAAAGTCCGGGCGATGATCGACGACCATGGCCGCCAGGTGAAGGAGGCCCCGCCCGCCTTCCCGGTCGAAGTGCTCGGCCTCGGTGCCGTCCCCTCCGCCGGCGACCAGCTGACGGTGGTCGAGAATGAGGCCCGCGCCCGCGAGGTCGCCGCCTATCGCCAGTCGGTGCTCGACAAGCGCCGCACGACGTCGGCGCCGGTCAGCCTCGAGAATATGTTCGCCAACCGCGCCTCGACCACGATCGAATTCCCGATGGTGGTCAAGGGCGACGTGCAGGGCTCGGTCGAAGCGATCGTCAACGCGGTCAACAAGATTTCGACCGACGAGATTCGCGTCCGCGTGCTCCATTCGGGCGTCGGCGCGATCACCGAGAGCGACGTCACCCTCGCCGCATCGACCGGAGCGCCGATCATCGGCTTCAACGTCCGGCCCAATGCCAAGGCACGCGAGACCGCCGCCCGCAACAAGGTCGAGCTGCGCTATTACGACGTCATCTACCACCTCACCGACTGGGTGAAGGGTGCGATGGCCGGCGAGCTTGGTCCGGAGATCATCGAGACGGTCGTCGGCCGAGCCGAGGTCAAGGAAGTCTTCCCCGCCGGCAAGCGCGACAAGGCCGCCGGCCTGCTGGTGCTCGAAGGCGTCATCCGCAAGGGGCTCCACGCGCGCCTCACCCGCGAAGACGTCATCGTCAGCAAGACGACCATCTCCTCGCTTCGTCGCTTCAAGGACGACGTCAAGGAGGTCAACGCGGGCATGGAGTGCGGCGTGCTGCTCGCTGACACCAACGACATCAAGCCGGGCGACAACCTCGAAGTGTTCGAGACCGAGGAACGCGCACGGACGCTGTAAATGCGCACGAAGGAAACTGCAGAAGGCCGTTCGGTTCGCCTGCTTCGCGTCGGCGAGCAGGTGCGCCATGTGCTGAGTGAAATTCTCCAGCGCGGCGACGTGCATGACGACACGCTCGCCAGCCATCTCGTGTCGGTCACCGAGGTGCGCATGTCGCCCGACCTGCGTCACGCGACCGTGTTCGTGAAGCCGCTGCTCGGCCAGGATGAAGAGGCAGTGCTCAAGGCGCTGCGCACCCACACCGCTTACCTCCAGCGCGAGGTCGCGGGCCGGGTACGGATGAAATATGCCGCCAAGCTCAAATTCCTCGCCGACGAGAGCTTCGACGAGGGCAGCAAGATTGCGACCCTTCTGCGCGCGCCAAAGGTGGCGCAGGATCTCGACGAAGGATGACCGCATTGGACGCGCCCATGACGGGTGATGGTTGCAGCGCCGTACTTTTCAACGAATCTTGGCACGGCGCGTTAAAGGCTGCCTGCACCGA
Source organism: Sphingomicrobium sp. (assembly GCA_035494075.1). Classification (GTDB taxonomy): domain Bacteria; phylum Pseudomonadota; class Alphaproteobacteria; order Sphingomonadales; family Sphingomonadaceae; genus Sphingomicrobium. Next base: position 52,268 of record DATJHF010000009.1, read on the forward strand.
AGATCAGGAAATCTGGCAGATTTACGCCAATAACTTCGGCCCCGACGGCTTCGACGATAGCATCGCCTTATACCGCAGCAGCCCACGCAACCGCACCTTCGTGCTGTTTGAGGGCGATGAGTTGGCCGGCATGTCGAGCTTCCTCGGCATCGACGAGGGCCGCGGCGTGCTGGAGATCGGCGGCACCTATTATCGCCCGCATCTTCGCGGCACCGGCTTCAACCGGCGGGTCAAGGACATGATGCTCCGCCGCGCGTTCGACTGCGGCATTCGCCGGGTCGAGTTCCGCGTCGACGAGCGTAACAAGCGCAGCCAGGCGGCGATGACCAAGCTTGGGGCGGCGCGCGAAGGTGTAATGCGCGCCGACCGCATCACCTGGACTGGCCATGTCCGCAATACCGTGCTCTTCTCGATCCTCAGGGACGAGTGGGGGACGGAATAGCTTGACCAACAATCTGCTGTGGAATGTGGCCACGTGGCTCATTCCACTGATCATCGCCATCGTCTTTCACGAGGTCTCGCACGGCCTGGTTGCCAATATGCTTGGCGATCCGACGGCGAGGCAACGCGGACGGCTGACATTCAATCCGTTCAAGCATGTCGATCCCGTCGGCACGGTCCTGCTGCCGATGATCCTGGCCGTCAGCGGCGCGCCCATTTTCGGCTGGGCAAAGCCCGTGCCGGTGGTTGCTGGCCGCCTGCGCAATCCGCGCTTCCACATGGTCCTGGTCGCGCTGGCCGGCCCGGGAATGAACCTGCTGCTGGCGCTCGTCGCCGCGCTGCTGCTCTCCGCCCTGGTCGCGATCGGGCCGGCTGGTCTTTTCTGGGTGTTTATCGGCCAGAATCTGCTGAACTTCCTGGCGATCAACGTATTCCTTGCCGTCTTCAACCTGATCCCGCTGCCCCCGTTCGACGGCGGGCATGTCGTCCAGGGACTGCTGCCGCTCGGCCTGGCGAAGCATTATGCCAAGCTGCAGCGCTTCGGCCTCCTGCTCCTGATCCTATTGTTGCTGGTCATTCCGCAATTCTTCCCGAGCGCGAACATCGTCGAGCGGCTGGTCGGTCCGCCGGCCCACTGGATCACCCGTGCGCTGCTGCCGAATTCGCTGTCGTGACGTCAGGCTGGATTCAGGCCGAGCAACGAATAGAGTAGGCTGATGGCCTTCCGACTCCTTGGACTCGCCCTGTTGCTGGCAGCCAGCCCGGTGCCCGCCGGGCCGGCTGGTCTTACCGTCAAGACCGGCGAGACCTGGCAATTCAGCCTGTTTCACGGCCAGCCCGTCAGGGCGCGCAAGGCGAGCGCCGATGCCAAACCTGCTCCTGGCCAGATCCAGGTGACGGTCAGGAGCATGCTCGGCACGACCATGACGATTACCAGCAATAACCCGACGTCATTCACCTACCAGGCCGAGTTGATCGGCGCCGACAAGCCGGTCGCGGCGCGCAGCTGCGCGCTTCCGCCCGACGGCCGCCTGTCGTTCGAATCCTGGCCGCAAAAGGCCAATGCGATCCGGCTCAGCGACTTCAAGGTCGCTCCCAAGGGCGGGGCGTGCCCCTAGGACGCTGATGGCCAAGCTCTATTTCTACTATGCCGCGATGAACGCGGGAAAATCGACCACGCTGCTGCAGGCCGACTTCAACTATCGCGAACGCGGCATGCATACGATGTTGTGGACCGCCGACCTCGACGACCGCGCCCGCGCCGGCACCATCGGTTCCCGGATCGGCCTGGAAGCGGGCGCCAACCGCTATTCCGACGACACCAACCTGTTCGACGCCGTGGTACGGGAACTGATCAGGCGAAAGCTCGATTGCATCCTGGTCGATGAGGCGCAGTTCCTGACCCGCGACCATGTCCTGCAACTGTGCCGGATTACCGACGATCTCAAAATCCCGGTGCTCTGCTACGGGCTCCGGACCGACTTCCAGGCCAATCTTTTTCCGGGTTCGGCGGCGCTGCTGGCGCTGGCGGACACGCTGGTCGAATTGAAGGCGGTCTGCGAATGCGGGCGTAAGGCGACGATGAACCTTCGCGTCGATGCCGACGGCCATGCGGTCGTTGCCGGTGAGCAGACCGAAATTGGCGGCAACGACCGCTATATCGCCCTGTGCCGCCGCCATTTCTTCGAGCGGCTGAAGGAAAGCGAAGAGAGGCAGTTGAGCCTGGCGATCCCGCGCCGGTCCTAGCCAATCCACTCAATCGTCGTCGTCGTCATCCTCGACAACCATGTCGGCATCGCGGGCCGGCAGGTATTGCCACAGCAGCACGACATTCGCGGTCGCCGCGCCGATCTGGGCGAGACCCGCCGCGCCGACCATCGCTGCCGGCTCGCCGCTGCGCAGAGCCAGGAAGACCGCGCTTCCGAAAGTGACCAGGCTGAACAGCAGAAATCCGACGAAATGGTGGGGAATGTAAGGCTCGAGCTTCTGATGCAGCTTGAGCCCTCGGCCCGTCCGTGCGGCAATATTGCCGATCGGGCCGAACGGCGCCAGCAGCGACTTGGTCAGCCGATAGGTCAGCAATCGCCGGCCCATCACGGCCGTGGTCCGCGCCACTTCGGCGAACAGAAGCGGTTTCTCGGTCGGATATCTGGACGGTCGCGCCTCGCGCGGCCACCAGCGCAGCGCGGCGAATGCGACCCATTCCCGCGCGCCGAACGCCAGGCCCATTAATGCTGCTTGCCATCCGGCCGCCCACCCGATCGCGGCCAGCGCCAGCCCGCTGGTTGACAGTGCCAGCCGGGAATAGGGCGACGCGGACTTCAGGTCGGCGAAACGGAGATTTCGCGCCGGCATCGCCAAGGCCAGATAGGGAATGAACGCTGCGACTTTCTGCTGGCCGATGGCCTTCAATGCTTCGAACAGCAGGGCGACCAGCAGCATCGAGACTACCAGCGCAAATCCTTGCGCCTCGAAGGCAAGCCGCTTGGCCTGCCGGCGGACAGGCCTGGGCGCGCCCTGCCTGCGCTTGAGCCCGATTTGCGTCGCCAGCTTGGTGATCATCTGGGTCGAACGGACCAATGTGAAGGCGGCGATCAGGCGGGCCGTATCGGCGTGGCCGATGGCGGCGACGATCACCGCCCACATGGCGATGGTTGCGCCCATCGGCAGATATTCGCGCCAGGCGAGCTGCGTTAGTTGACGGCGGCGGCTCACGTGGTCGGGATCCTCACAGCCGCGGCTTATGGTCAAAGCCCATGGGCTTGTCTATCGCGCCGGCCATGGCGCTCAATGGCTGGATCATCCTCGACAAGCCGGTCGGCATGGGCTCGACCCAGGCCGTTGGGGCGGTCAAGCGCGCGCTCCGCGAGGCCGGCGAGCCCAAGACCAAGGTCGGGCATGGCGGCACACTGGACCCGCTCGCCTCGGGCGTGCTGCCGATCGCGCTGGGCGAAGCGACCAAACTCGCCGGCCGGATGCTGGACGCCAGCAAATCCTATGACTTCACCATCCGCTTCGGCGAAGAAACCGACACGCTCGACCTTGAAGGCAAGGTCGTCGCAAGCAGCGATGCCCATCCGGCGGTCGAGGCCATCGAAACCGTGCTGCCGGCCTTCACCGGCGCGATCGAGCAGGTGCCGCCGGCCTTCTCCGCGCTGAAGGTCGACGGTGAACGTGCCTATGACCTCGCCCGCGCCGGCAAGGAGGTCGAGCTCAAGCCGCGCAAGGTGACGGTTCACTCCCTGCGGCTGGTCTCGGCAGATGCAGACGAAGCCACCCTCTCCGCCGCCGTCTCCAAAGGCACCTACATCCGAAGCCTCGCCCGCGACATCGCCCGGGCGCTCGGCACCCTTGGCCATGTCACCATGTTGAGGCGGACCAGGGCCGGCCCCTTCACCCTGGAACAGGCGATATCGCTGGACAAACTGGGGGAAATCGCTAAGGGGCGCGCACTGACGAGGACGGTTCTCCCGCTTGACGCGGGGCTGGACGACATCCCGGGCCTCCCCGTCACCCCCGAACAAGCCAAGCTGCTCCGCCACGGACAGCAGCTTTTCGGGATCCCCGCGACCCCGGGGCTTTTGCTTGCACGAGACGGCGATGTGCCGGTCGCGCTGGTCGAAAGCGACGGGACCACGATCACGGTCGTGCGCGGGTTCAACCTTTGAAACGAATAGGAGTGACACGATGTCGATTACCGCTGAGAAGAAACAGCAGATTATCAAGGAAAACGCCCGCCAGTCGGACGACACCGGTTCGCCCGAGGTGCAGGTCGCGATCCTGACCGAGCGCATCACCAACCTGACCGAGCATTTCAAGACCCACGCGAAGGACAATCACTCGCGCCGCGGCCTCCTGATGCTGGTCAACAAACGCCGCTCGCTGCTCGACTATTTGAAGCGCGAAGACACGACCCGCTACAGCGATTTGATCGCCAAGCTGGGTCTCCGCAAGTAACACCAAGGGCGCCCGCGCGGCGCCCTTCGCTTTTTGGGGCCTCACCGCATTTCGGCGGCAGGCCTTCGGGGCAATTTCAGGCCCCACACCGCTCGCAGACCGGCTTTGTCTGCCCTAGCTGTCCCGCCGGCATCCGGCCCGCGGGGTGAAGGAAATAATATGTTTGATATCAAAACCGTAGAAATCGAGCTCGGCGGAAAGACCCTGAAGCTCGAAACCGGCCGCGTTGCCCGTCAGGCTGACGGCGCCGTTCTGGCCACCCTCGGCGAAACCGTCGTCCTCTGCGCCGTGACTGCCGCCAAGTCGGTCAAGCCGGGCCAGGACTTCTTCCCGCTGACCGTCCACTACCAGGAAAAATTCTCGGCCGCCGGGCGCATCCCGGGCGGCTTCTTC
>DATJHF010000010.1:0-23503 GCA_035494075.1 Sphingomicrobium sp.
GTTAAATCCATCCAAACCGGCTCTATTTGACCGTACGTTAATCCTTTCCCGTTAACTCCTGATGCTCGAAGGAGTGTATCAGGGGATGCGTAGGGCGAGGTTCGCCGTTTCCGGCGGCGACGCGATCAGTGATCGGGCAACAATTCAGGACGCACTCACGTTCGACCTGAGGGTGCCTGAGACAACGGACGACGATAATCTGGCGGCGCAGCGCGTCACCATGTTCGAACTTGCGCCCGCACTCCTCGGGGCGACCCATCTCGTCTGGGGCCTGGCCTGTTTCCTGATCCATCCGACGTCGCTGTTCGCGCCGTTGAGCTGCAACCCGCTGATCCCCCTGATCGCGGTCCTGGCACTCGACGGGCTGGCCTTTGCCGGCCTCTGGCACCGTGACAAGCTGCGGCTTTCGCCACGCACCGTTTCAGCCGGCCTTTGCGCCTATGTCGGCATCAGCGGCGCGCTGTGGATGGCTTATGGCCTGACGCTGGATTGCACGCTCCAGGGCAACCATGTTTCCTTCATCGCGCTGGCTTTCGGCGCCGGGCTCGGCGCGGCGACCATTGTCTCCATCTCCTCGCCGCCGGTCGCAATCGTCAACGCCTTAGTAGCGATGGCCGGCGCCCTCGCAGTGTCGCGCCAGCCGGAAGTGCTTGCCGGCATTACCTTCCTTGCGGTCATCAACATCGCCTACAGTGTCGCCAGCGCGCGAACCGTGCTGACCAATGCCCGGGAGCGGCTTGCGCTTGAGGCACAGGCCCGCAAGGCGCTGCAGTTTGTCGATGAGTTTGAGAATAGCGGGCGAGGCTGGTTCTGGGAGACCAACAACCTTGGCACCCTGTCCTATGTGTCGCAGCAGCTGGCTGACGATTTCAAATGCAATCCCGAGGATTTGCTAGGCCGCCAGTTCACCGATCTGCTTTCGGTCGACAGCGGTTCGCCGGATAGCTTGCGCGAAGAGCGAACGCTTGGGTTCCACCTGTCGGCCCGCTTCCCGTTCAGCGACGTGATCGTCCGCGCCGCCAGCGACGAGGATATTCACTGGTCCTTGTCGGGCAATCCGCTGTTCGACAGCCGCGGCCGATTCCTCGGCTTCCGCGGCATCGGCACCGATCTAACCGAGCAGCGCCGCACCGAGCAGGAAGTCGCCCGCCTTGCCAGGTTCGACTCGCTGACCGGCCTGCCCAACCGCGCACTGATGCGCCAAACGCTCGACGAGGCGCTGCGCAACGCGACCAATCGCCGCAAGGGCTGCTCATTGTTCCTGATCGACCTCGACCGGTTCAAGAACGTCAACGATACGCTCGGCCACCCGATTGGCGATGCGCTGCTGCGCCAGGTCGCCGACCGGCTGAAGTCGGTCATGGGCGACCATGGCCAGGTCGGACGGCTGGGCGGCGACGAGTTCAAGGCGGTGCTTCCGGGAACCGTCGAAACCGGACTGCTGGAAAGCCTCGCGAGGACTCTGATCGAGCAGGTCTCCCGCCCCTACAACATCGAGGGTCACCGGGTGATCATTGGGGCGTCGGTCGGCATCGCCATCGGCGACCCGGGCCGGAGCTGCGCCGACAGCATGATCCGCAACGCCGACCTCGCACTTTACGCTGCCAAGGCCGCCGGCCGCGGCAAGCATTGCTTCTACGAAGCGGCGATGCACAGCGAGGCCACCGACCGTCAGCTGCTCGAACACGACCTTCGAGTCGCCCTCGAGCGGCAGGAAATGTATGTTACCTATCAGCCGATCGTTCTTGCCGCCGGCGAGGAGATTTCCGGCTTCGAGGCCCTCGTCCGCTGGAACCATCCGTCTCGCGGCCTGATTTCGCCGGAAAAGTTCATCAGCGTTGCCGAAGAATGCGGCATGATCGGCAAAATCGGCGAGTTTGTACTCCGCTCGGCCGTTGCCGAGGCAGCCCATTGGCCGGAACAGATCCGGATTGCGGTGAACCTGTCACCGATCCAATTCAACGACCCGCACATCTCCGATACGATCGCCGCGGTGCTGACCGATTACGGCCTTAAGCCGGCTCGCCTCGAACTGGAGATTACCGAAGGCGTGTTCCTGGCCGACAGCGACGCCACGGACGGTACCTTCGCCCGGCTCAAGTCGCTTGGCGTGCGGTTGGCCCTCGACGATTTCGGAACCGGTTATTCGTCGCTCGGCTATTTGAAGAAGGCGCCGTTCGACAAGATCAAGATCGACCAGAGCTTCGTTCGCGGGGCGGCGTCGACCACCAAGCGCAACGGGGCGATCATTCGCGCCATCGTCACGCTGGCGGACAGCCTCGGGATGGATACCACCGCCGAAGGCGTCGAGACCCATGACGACCTGTTCCTCATCCGGGAGCTCGGCGTCAGCCAGGTGCAAGGTTATATCTTCGGCAAGCCGATGCTCGGCGAAGAAGCGCGCAAGCTTGCCAACAGCACGAAGGTCGAAGCCGACGGTTTCCAGTGCATCCGCGAACCGCGCCAGCGGCTGATGCGTCGCGCCATCGCCGCGATCAACGGGCAAACTACGGAAATCCGGCTGCGCAACATTTCAGCGATGGGCGCACTGGTCGAGTGCGGCCAAAACGTTGCGCCCGGCCAGGTCATGACGATCGATATCGTCGGAGTTGGGCCCGTGATCGGTACGGTGCGCTGGGCCCAGACCGGCAAGTTCGGCGTGCAATTCAACGAGCAGTTCGACATGGCCCGGCTCTCGGCGAAGCGGGCCAAGGGGAATGACGTCACCATGCTGCAGCCCTGGTACGTCAACCAGGACCCGAGCAAGGCCGCCGGCTAGCTCCTCAGAATGCCTCGACCGGCAGCGCCATCACGCTACTCGCTCCCGCCTCGACCTTGCGGCGATAGGCCCCTGCACTGACCAGCTCTCGCTCGGCAAAGAAGCGCGCGGTGGCGATCTTCGTCTCGTGGAATGCCCGGTCCTCGCCCGCCTCGCCGGCAAGGCGCGCCGAGACGGTCGCCATCTTCAGCCACATCCAGCCAAGCGTGACGAGGCCCATCAGCTGCATATAGGCATAGGCCCCGGCCCCGGCATTATCGGGGTCGGCCATGCCGTTCTGCGCCAGCCACATCGTCGCGCCCTGAAGATGGCCGAGCGCCTTTTCAAGCGGTTCGGCGACGCCCGCCGGATCGCCGGCGGCCTTGGCCGCGGCGATATCGCCGGCAATCGCCTCCAGCAGGGCGCGAACTCCGCGACCGCCGTTCAGCGCCAGCTTGCGCCCGACCAGGTCCATCGCCTGGATGCCGTTGGTGCCCTCGTAAATCTGGGCAATGCGGGCATCGCGGACGAACTGCTCCATACCCCATTCGCGGATATAGCCGTGGCCGCCGAACACTTGCTGGCTATTCACCGCAACTTCGAACCCGCGGTCGGTCAGATAGCCCTTGATGACGGGCGTCAGCACCGAGATCAGGTCGTCGGCCGCCTGCCGCTCCTCCTCGGTCTGGGCCTTGCGGCTGAGATCGACCTGCAGCGCGCCCCATAGGATCAGCGCCCGCGCCGCCTCGTTGAATGCCTTGCCTTCCATCAGCATCCGGCGAATGTCGGGGTGAACGAACAGCGTGTCAGCCTTGGCGTCGGGATCGCGGTCTTCGGCTTTCAGCGCGCGCCCCTGGCGGCGGTCCTTCGCGTAGGCCACGGCATTCTGATAGGCGACTTCGCCCTGCGCCAATCCCTGCAGGCCCACGCCCAGCCGCGCCGCGTTCATCATGATGAACATCGCCGCGAGACCCTTCTCGGCTTCGCCGACCAGCCAGCCCTTGGCTCCGTCATAGTTGAGCACGCAGGTGGCGTTGCCGTGGATCCCCATCTTATGCTCGATCGAGCCGCAGCTGACGCCGTTACGCTCCCCGAGCGAGCCATCCTCGTTGACCAGGAATTTGGGCACCAGGAATAGCGAGATACCCTTCACATTGTCCGGCGCGCCGGCAATCTTGGCCAGGACCATGTGGATGATGTTCTCGCTGAGATCATGCTCGCCGGCCGAGATGAAGATCTTGGTCCCGGTGATCGAATAGCTGCCATCGGGGTTCGGATCGGCGCGGGTCTTGAGAAGGCCCAGGTCGGTGCCGCAATGCGGCTCGGTCAGGTTCATCGTCCCGGTCCACCGGCCCGAGACCATGTTGGGCAGATATTTGGCTTTCTGCTCCTCGGATCCCTTGACCAGCAGCGAGGCCATCGCGCCCTGGGTCAGGCCATTGTACATTTCAAAGCTGTGGTTGGACGAACCCAGATATTCGGCGATCGCGGTCGCCACCACCGACGGCATCCCCTGTCCGCCATATTCCTGCGGGGCGTGCAGCGTCGTCCAGCCGCCGGCGACGAACTGGTCCCAGGCCTCCTTGAAGCCCGGCGGCGTGGTCACCGACCCGTCGTCGTTGCGCTTGCAGCCAATCTCGTCGCCAACCCGGTTTAGCGGTTGAAGCACCTCTTCGCAGAAGCGGGCGCCCTCCGTCAGGATCGCTTCGACCAGGTCGGGCGTGGCATCCGCGAAGCCCGGCAGGTTGGAGTAGTTTTGAATGCCGACCACATGGTCGAGCACATATTTGGTGTCGCGGACTGGCGCGGCGTAGACGGGCATGTCGCTATTTCTCCTGGGCGGATTGTTCGGAATCCTGGGCCTTCACCAGGTTGATGAAGCCCTCGAGTTCCTTGATCGTCGCATCGATATCGATTTGCTGTCGCCTGAGGCTGTCGACCCGCGCCTGGCAGCGCTCAACGGTCTTGAGGCGCTGGGTCCGCCGGCCGTCGCCGATGTCGTAGAGGTCGAGCAGTTCCTTGATTTCCGCGAGGCTAAGGCCAACCCGCTTGCCGCGGAGGATCCACGCCAGCCGGGCGCGATCGCGGTCGGTGTAGAGCCGTTGGGTCCCGCGCCGTTCCGGAGCGATCAGCTCCTCATCCTCGTAGAATCGCAGCGCGCGCGCCGTTACTCCAAATTCGTCGCAAAGCTCGCCGATCGAATAGTGCGTCTTGTGCTGAAGCATGAAGCGCCGCTTACTTTACGTTTCCGTAAAGGTCAACCAAACTATCGGCATGCTAGCAAAGCGGATCGCCGGCCAGGTCGTCGGCCTTCTCTCCCGTCTCGGTCCGCTGGTAGCTCTTGCCGGCCAGCGTCGCCCCGGGACCGCAATAATAGTCGCAAGCGGCCGGCGGCCGGCCGACACGCACAGAGTTCCCGTCAATCACCAGAGGGATGCGGCAGTCGCCTTCCCCCTTGGGAATCAGGACCCAGCCCTCCCCTGCCCGTTGAAGGCTGCCCGCTGCCGAGCAGTTCACGTCGTCGGGACCGTAAGCGATCAGACCCGCCCGAAGGGCACCCGATTCACCGGCGATGCACAGCCGATCGCGGCCCACCCCGGCAAACGTGCCCCCAGACAGGCCTGCTTCGGCAGGCTGTTTCGAACAGGCGGTAAGGAGCAGCGCTACGGCCAAAATTGGTCTCATATCGCCACCTTGCTTCAGCTTTGAGCAAGGCGGAAGGCGACAAATGCGCGCCGCTCACCTATATGGCGCCAAACACCGGGGATTCGGGCGAAAAATGCTGACCACCAATCCATTTGAAGACGACAAGCTCCGCGAGGAATGCGGCATATTCGGCATTTGGGGCGCGGAAACCGCCTCCAGCTTCGTCGCGCTCGGGCTCCATGCGCTGCAGCACCGCGGGCAGGAAGCGGCCGGGATCGTCAGCTTCGACGGCACCAACTATCACGCCCATCGCGCCATGGGCCATGTCGCGGGCAGCTTCGACCGCGACGACATTATGCGCAAGCTGTCGGGCAAGGTCGCCATCGGGCATGTCCGCTATTCGACGACGGGCGAGACGGCACTTCGCAACGTCCAGCCGCTGTTTGCCGATCTGGCCGAAGGCGGATTTGCAGTGGCGCACAACGGCAATCTTTCGAATGCCATGACCTTGCGCGCCGCGCTGATCCGGCGCGGTTCGATCTTCCAGTCGACCAGCGACACGGAGGTGATCATCCACCTCGTCGCCACGTCCAGCTATTCCACGCCGCTGGACCGGCTGACGGATGCGCTAAGCCAGGTCGAGGGTGCCTATTCGCTGGTCTGCCTGACGCCGGAAGGGCTGGTGGCCTGCCGCGACCCCCTCGGCATTCGTCCGCTGGTGATGGGCAAGCTCGGCGAGGCGACCATTTTTGCCTCCGAGACCGTCGCGCTGGACGTGATCGGCGCTTCCTATCTCCGCGATGTCGAGCCGGGCGAACTGATCATCGTCAACGAGACCGGCGTCCGCAGCTTCCGTCCCTTCGCGCCAGCCAAGGCCCGGCCGTGCATTTTCGAGCATGTCTATTTCTCCCGGCCCGACAGCATCATCGAAGGCACGTCGGTCTATGAAGTTCGCAAGAACATCGGCGCCGAGCTTTCCCGGGAATCCCCGGTCGAGGCGGACTATGTCGTTCCCGTGCCCGACTCCGGCGTTCCGGCCGCGCTCGGCTTCAGCCAGGAATCGGGTATCCCGTTCGAGCTGGGGATCATTCGCTCCCACTACGTCGGACGAACCTTCATCCAACCGAGCCAGGATGTCCGCCACCTCGGCGTGAAGCTCAAGCACAACGCCAATCGCGCCCTGATCGAAGGCAAGCGCATCGTCCTGGTCGACGACAGTATCGTCCGCGGCACCACCTCGGTGAAGATCGTGCAGATGATGCGCGATGCCGGCGCCAAGGAAGTGCACATGCGCATCGCCTCGCCGCCGACCAAGTTCAGCTGCTTCTACGGCGTCGACACGCCCGAACGGTCAAAGCTGATCGCCAGCCAGATGAATGTCGACGAGATGGCCCGCTACATCAACGCCGACAGCCTGGCGTTCATCTCGATCGACGGGCTTTACCGGGCGTTGGGAGACCAGCGGGACTCGACCAAGCCGCAGCGTTGCGACGCCTGCTTCACCGGCGACTATCCGACCACGCTCACCGATTGCGACAAGGACGGCAAGCTCAAGCCTTTGAGTCTCGTCGCGAGCCGGTAGCCAGTACCCAGGCCCCTGCGGTCAGCGCCCAGGAAACAATGGTTTCCTGCCAGTGCATCGGGCTCATCGGCCCGGCAGCTGCCATTGGTCCCCATACCAATAATGTGATCAGCGCGATCTGCGCTGCAGCCGCTCTGGCACCTGCGCGCCGGGCAATGCCGCTGGCTATGGCCGCACCGGCGGCGAGGTAGATGACACCGGTTAGATAGGCCCAGAATACCGGCTTCGGCAGCCAGTGGGGAACCAGCGGCGCCGTTAAGTCGAGGTAGACGAAATGCGAGAAGCCGAAGGCGACCAGCGCCAGGCCGTATGCAAGATATGCAATGCGCAATCCGGCTTCGCTGGCGGGGAATTTTCGGGATTTGCTGAACTCGCCCGCAAGGATCCACGCCGCCGCGACCAGCACCAGATTTTCTCCGGTGCTTTGATAGGATCCCTCCTCCAGCGGTGCGCGGATGATAAACGGGAATTTGAACAGGGCCGTCCACGCCAGCAAATAGCCCAATAGCAAAATCGCGGCTGCGCCGGCCGTGCGCCTGCTCAGCAGGCCGGCGCCGCACGCCAGCGATACCAGCGAGCAAAGATAGGCAAGGGCCTGCCGGCCCGGCACCGTGTGGGGCACCGGCTGCCAGATCGGGGCAAAATCGCTACCAACAAACCCGATGGCGCCCATGGCGATCAGCGTGACCGCGAAGAAAAGCCGGCCAAGCGTCCTCAATTCCATCGCCGACCTCCTCCACGACCCGTTGAGCAGTTTCGCACCGTCGGAAATCAGCTTTCGAGCAACCGCCGCATTTTTGCGGGTGAACGTCCTTCTAGACTGGACGTCTGCCTCCGCAAGGCTAGTAGGGCCCCGATGACCGAATCCTCAAAGCCGTTTGACGGCAAGCTCGCGCTTGTCACCGGGGCCAGCCGTGGCATTGGCGCGGCGACCGCCGAAGCGCTGGCCGCGGCCGGCGCCCATGTCATCCTCACTGCCCGCACCGCGCAATCGCTCGAGCAGGTCGAGGAGCGAATCCACGCCGCCGGCGGCACGGCGACGATTGCGCCGATGGATCTCACCGATGCCGAGAATATCCAGAAGCTGGCGCAGGCCGTCGCGGAGCGCTGGGGCAGCCTCGACATCATGGTCCTCAATGCGGCGATGCTCGGCAGCCTGTCGCCGGTCGAACATCTCGATCCGAAAGAGCTCGAACGCGTGTTCAAGCTCAATGTCTTCGCTGCCCAAGCGATGATCGCCGCCTTCGATCCGCTTCTTCGCCGGGCCGAGAAAGCCGATGTCATCGGCATCACCTCATCGGTTGGCGAGGAGCCGCGCGCCTTCTGGGGCGGCTATGGCGCGTCAAAGGCCGCGCTCGATACGCTGCTTGGCGCCTATGCCGACGAGACCGCCCATGCCGGTCGTCTCCGGATCCAGATCGTCGATCCCGGCGCAACCCGCACCCGCATGCGCCAGCTCGCCTTCCCCGGTGAGGAACCGGAGAGCGTCAAGGCGCCTGAGGTTGTCGCTTCCGCGATTGTCCAGCGGTTGCAGGGCGCTGCGGAGACGGGCAGCCGGCACCGGGTCGAAGGCTAGGCCTTCACCATCGTCACCTGGATGACGTCGATCCCGCCGCCGCGAAAGCCGCCCTCGCAGTACATCAGATAATAGCGCCAGAGGTTGTGAAAACCTTCGCCGAAGCCGGCCAGCCGGCCATGCCGAACCGCCGCGTCATAGCGTTGGCGCCACTGTTTGAGCGTTTCGGCATAGTCGAGGGCAAAGCCGGCGCGATCCTGCCAGCTTAGCCCCCGATCGCGCGCAAGCCGCTCGAACCGGGGCTCGTCGATCAGCATTCCGCCCGGGAAGATATAGGCCTGGATGAAGTCCGCGTTGCGCGAATAGCCGTCGAAAATGCGATGGTCGATCGAGATCAGCTGGATCGCCGCCCGTCCGCCGCTTTTGAGGTTGCGGGCAATGGAATCGAGGTAAGCCGGCCACCACCGCTGACCCACCGCCTCAACCATCTCAACCGACGCGACGGCATCGAATTGCTCCCCAATCTCCCGATAATCCTGCAACCGGATCTCGATCCGATCTGACAGTTCCGTCTCGGCAATTTTTGCGTCTGCCCAACTTTTCTGCTCAGCAGATAAGGTCAGTCCGACGACCTTCGCGCCCCGCCGCGCCGCCTCGATTGCCAGCGTACCCCATCCGCATCCGATTTCGAGCAAGCGGTCGCCGGGCTTCAACTCCAGCCGGTCGAGCAGCGCCGCTACCTTGCGCCGCTGGGCCGCCTCGAGGTCATCGCCGGGCGCAAAACGCGCCGACGAATAGGTCATGCTCGGGTCCAGCCAGGCCGCGTAGAAGTCATTCCCGAGATCATAGTGAGCAGCGACGTTGCGCCATGCAGTGCGGCGATCATTATCGCGCCGGCGATGCATCAACCGGTTGTACCAGCGCGCCGATCCCTTGGCCCGGCCGATCTCACCGAGCGACGCGCCATTGCGCATGAACAGATCGAACAAAGGCACCGGGTCGGGCGACGACCACTCGCCTTTCTCCCATGCGCGATACCAGCCGACCGATCCCGACGTTGCCAGCCTGACCAGCGACAGCCAGCTGTGGAGATGAACGATCGCGACTGGGCCGGCCCGATGAAAGCCGATCTGCCGCCGGGATCCATCGGGAAGCGTCGCCTCGATACCGCCATGTTCGAGCCGCCTGTGCAAATGGTCGAGCAGCCTTGCGAACGCCGGACCGGCCAGCCGCCCCAACATGCTGCCGCCGTTGGCAAACCGGAGGCCGGATTGAACCAGATGCTGACCGCGTGACGCCATGGCAGCCGACCTATCCTTGCACGCCTCCCCAAGGCAAGCGCACCGCAAGCTTGGGCGGTGTAAAGCTTCAGCATACTGGGGCGGTTTTCCGACAGCTTGCGCCCCACCGTTCGTCGTTAACGCGGCCCGACACAGTTAATGACGCTTGGCAGCGAGGAAAAGCTGCACGAAACAATGTTCAAACGCGGACGTTCAGGCGGCGCAATCCACAACAGGGAGTTTTCATGCGTAACTTGATGCTGGCGGTCGCCGCCGCAAGCCTGACCGTCCCGGCTTTTCCCAGCGCGGCACTCGCCCGCGACGGCTATTACCATGGCAAGGTCTGGCGGGATTCCAATGGCCGCCTTCGCTGCAAGCGTAGCAACGGTACCACCGGCTTGATCGTCGGGGCGGCCGGCGGCGCGCTGATTGGGCGAGCGATCGACACGCACGGCGAGCGGGCGACGGGGACGATCATCGGCGCCGCTGCGGGCGCGCTGGTCGGCCGCTCGATCGATCGCACCCGTTATCACTGCCACTAGATTTTCAGCTCGGCCGGCGCCACCTCCCACCCCCTACTCCGGCGCCGGCCACCCCATCTTGAGGCCCCAAGCATAAGCGAACATTTGCGAAGCGAATGCTCGCTTATGTCGAAGAGAGGCCGAAAGCCGGCCAGCCTTGCGAAGCGAGGACTGACGTCACGCGATTCACTCGCGTGACGGCTACCAGCGTCCCTATCTGCCGCCCTGCTGTATTGACACAATAACACACCTATGTCACCTAGCGCGCATCAGGGAGGATATTGTCACATGTACAGCCAGAACGATCTGGATGATGCGGTGGCTGCCGGCGCGCTCAGCGCCGAAGCGGTCGCCTCGCTTAGCGCCTTCGTCGACGGCCAAAGGGCATCGCCCGCTGTCGACGAGGAGAATTTTCGGCTGATCAGCGGCTTCAACGACATTTTCGTGTCGATCGCCGCCGCGATCCTGTTGTTCGCGGTCGGCTGGATCGGCCAGTCCATCGGCCAATCGATGGGGCTGATCGTCGACCATGACGGCCCCTCGCCGCTTGCACCGCTGTTCGTCGCCGCGACTGCCTGGGGGCTTGCGTTGTTCTTCACCGCCAAGCGGCGGATGGCGCTGCCTTCGATCTTGCTCTTGCTCGCCTTTGTCGGCGGAGTGTTCGCGGCGGTTGGGTTCAGTATCGTTGTCGGAGTTGGTGAGCCGCCGAACGACCAGGGCGCGCTGGTTGCGGGAATCGTCGCGTCGGTTTCGGGAGCAGTCGCTGCCGCTGCCGCCTGGCTGCATTGGAAGCGTTTCCGGGTTCCGATCACCGTCGCCGCCGGCGCCGCTGCCGTAGCCGCCATCGCTATTGGCTTGCTGATTGCCGTTCTGGGCGAACCCGAAAACTTCCAGAACACCCTCTGGAGCTTCGTCCTGCTGCTCGGCGTTGGCGTGTTCCTGTTCGCGATGCGGTGGGATTCATCGGATCCGTCGCGTGTCACCCGCCGCAGCGACGTTGCCTTCTGGCTTCACCTGCTGGCCGCCCCGATGATCGTCCATCCGGTCTTCACGCTGCTCGGCCTCAATGACGGCACGGCCACCATCGGCGAAGGCCTGGCGGTCGTCGCGCTCTATGTTGTGCTCGGCATCACCGCTTTGGCGATCGACCGCCGCGCGCTGCTGGTCTCGGCGCTGGCCTATGTCCTCTATGCACTCAGCGAGCTGTTCAAGCAGGTTGGCGCGGTGGAGCTCAACATTGCACTGACCGCGCTGGTGATCGGCTCCGCCTTGTTGTTGCTGTCGGCCTTCTGGCACCAGGCTCGGTCGCTGGTGGTGCGATCATTGCCCGGCGCGCTGCAATCGAAGCTGCCGCTGCTCGACCGGACAATCAGTCCCGTACCAGCCGCATGAGCCGGCGTTCGAGCGGGGCCAGGATCCCGTGAAGCTCATGGCCTCGCTTGAGCACCGTTCCATGCTCTGAAACCAAGGCAAACGCCCCCTGCTTCAAGTGAAGCTGGGGGCGTTTTTCGATCCGCACCTCGGGATTCTCCGCGGCACGCCGGAAGGCGGCGAACACCGCCACGTCGGGGTCGAACCACAGGCCATAATCGCGCCAGTGTCCCGCCGCGACCATCCGCCCGTAAAGATCGAGAATGCGCTGAAGCTCGGCGCGGTCGAATGCCGTGATCGGACGCCGGTCCCGCGGGTGCGGAAACGGCGTCACGACGCTCAAGCGCTTTTGACCTTTGGTTCTGGCTGCCGCCGGGCCCGAAGGCTGGCAACCTCTCGGCGGAGCTCTTCGATTTGCTCCTCAAGCTCGCCGAGCCGGGCCTTGCCGGGATCGCAATCCTCGCCGCATGGCGTGCCGTAGGGAACGAACCCCGGGCTGTAATGCACCGCGTCCACCGGTACCGGCCTGGCGGGAATGCCGACCATCGTCGCGCCTGCTTCGACATCCTTGGTAACGACGGAGTTGGCGCCGATCTTGGCGCCCTCGCCGATTTCGACCGGTCCAAGCACTTGGGCGCCCGACCCGATGACCACGCCCGACCGGATGGTCGGATGGCGCTTTCCGCCGACGCCGGTCGATGGATTCGTGCCGCCCAGCGTGACGTTCTGGTAGATGGTAACGCCATCGCCGATCTCGGCAGTCTCGCCGATCACGGTGAACCCATGATCGATGAAGAAATGCTCGCCGATCCTGGCGCCCGGATGGATGTCGATTGCGGTCACCATTCGCGCGAAATGATTGACGAAGCGGGCCAGGAAAAACAGGCCGCCACCGTAAAGCCAGTGGGCGACCCGGTGAAACGCCAGCGCCCAGACGCCGGGATACAGCAATATCTCCCACCGCGAGCGCGCCGCGGGATCGCGGGCTTTGACGGAGTCCAGATACTCAATCAGCGTCGACGCCAAGCAAACCGATCCTTCTGCAGTCCAACCGCCAATTTAAGGTGTCAGCGCCGTAATGAAAAGCCGGAAGGCCTTTTTTGAGCGCCATAACGCATTGCCGCGGCGCAACATCTGCGGCAGGTAAGCTCCATAGACAGGGTGGAGAACGCAAATTCCTACGGATTTCCTGGCTGACCCAGGCCTCCTGATCACCTTCGTTCTGATCGGATTTGCGGCGCAACTCGTCGACGGCGCTTTGGGCATGGCCTTTGGCCAGATTTCGAGCACGCTTTTGATTGCCAAGGGTGTGCCTCCGCAATTTGCCTCTGCCGGCGTACACACCGCGGAGACCTTTACGACCGCCGTCTCCGCAATCAGCCATGTTGCGCATCGCAATGTCGACTGGAAGCTCTTTTTCCGGCTGGTCATCCCCGGGGTAATTGGCGGCGTCCTCGGCGCCTATGTGCTCAGTATCGGCGCCGACAAGGCCAAGCCCTTCGTACTCGCCTACCTTACTGGCTTGGGCCTCTACCTCTTCTATCGCGGCGTCATGCATCGCCACACGGAAAGGACGCCCAAGGTCGTCTCTCCGCTTGGCTTCGTCGGCGGGTTTCTCGATGCGGCTGGCGGCGGCGGATGGGGCGGAATCGTTACCTCGAACCTGCTTGTCCAGGGCAGCAACCCGCGCAAGACCATCGGCACCGTCAACACCGCCGAATTCTTCCTTACCGTCACCATTTCCGCAACCTTCATCGCCACGCTCGGCTGGCAGGCGTTCACTCAGGCCACCTTGGGGTTGCTGATCGGCGGCGTTTGCGCCGCGCCCTTTGGCGCCTGGATCGCCAAGCGCATCAACCCGGACACGCTACTGACCTTCGTCGGGGCGCTGCTGACCATCGTCAGCATTTACGGGTTGTACCGCGCTCTGGCCTGACGATTTCCGGGAAAAGGGGTGACGGCGGGGACTCTATAAGGGGAGAACGCCCCCGCCGCCGCTGCTGCCCCCGCGTCGCGAAACACAGCAGTCTTCCAAGCTCCTAAGCCTAGACGCTAGCCTCAATCGTTCAAACTGATTATATCAATCGGATTGATTGGATTTTTCGATGACGGCCTATCTCCCGACGGTAAAGCAGCTCCAATATCTGGTCGCGCTGCGCCAGCATGGCCATTTCGGCAAGGCGGCCGAGGCCTGTTTTGTCACCCAGTCGACGCTCTCCGCCGGCCTTCGTGAACTCGAAACGTTGCTCGGCGTCACTCTCGTCGAGCGCACCCGCCGAGTGGTCCGCTTCACTCCCTTGGGCCAAAGAGTCGCGGACAAGGCCGTCAAGGTCCTTCGGGAGTGCGAAGAACTGGCCGACCTTGCCCGCGTGGAAGGACAGCCGCTGCATGGCGAGCTCCGGATGGGCGTGATCCCGACCATCGCTCCCTTCCTGCTGCCGGCGATGCTGCCGCGCCTTCGCAGCCAATGGCCGCAACTCAAACTCTATCTCCGCGAAGAAACCAGCCAAGCGGCCTGCGACGCGCTGCATCGCGGTCATCTCGATTGCGTATTGCTGGCAATGCCTTTTGCCTCGGGCGACGTCGACAAGGCCGTGCTGTTCGACGACCGGCTGTTCGTCGCCTACCCCCATGGCGAGGCACCGGAAGGGCTTTCGGTCGACGCGGACTCGATCGACGAGGAGCGCATGCTGCTGCTTGAGGACGGGCACTGCCTGAAGGACCATGCGCTCGCCGCCTGCAACCGGCCGGAGCTTCGCGCCGAAGCGGCAATGATGGGCACCTCACTTCATACGCTGGTGCAGATGGTCGACAATGGATTAGGCCTGACCTTTGTCCCGGCGATGGCGATCGACGCCGGAATATTGGAGGGAACGGGCGTGGATGCCCGGCCCTTGCGCTCGGTCAACGGATTTCGCCGAATAGCTTTGGTGTGGCGGCGATCCAGTCCGCGAGAAGAGGAATTCCAGATCTTGGCCGAAGCCTTGCGGCAGATTGCGGCCGCGATCATTCCCGGCCTGGCCGCCGCGCAAGCGATGTCGATCGAGCCCGAAATCCTTCAGTTGACCAGCTGAACGAGCCTGTCACCGGATTGCCGCGGCGCCCTGGGAGGGGAGATGAGCGCCGCGGCTTTCCGGAAAGCTGGTTACTTGGCCAATGCCGGCTCCCGCGCGGAAGCCGGAGCGCCTGACCGGCTGCTGGCCAGGTCGAAGCGGTCGGCGTTCATCACTTTCGTCCAGGCGGAAATGAAGTCGCGGACAAATTTCTCCTCGCTGCCCTTCTCGGCATAGACCTCGGCGATCGCGCGGAGTTGGCTGTTCGAACCGAAGATCAGGTCGGTCCGGGTCGCCCGCCACTTTTCCTGCCGCCCGCCGCGGTCATAGCCGATGAACTCTTCATCGCCGCTCTCGTCGACAACTTCCCAGAAGGTGTCATTATCGAGCAGGTTGACGAAGAAATCGTTGGTCAGCTGACCCTTGCGGTTGGTGAAGACGCCGAGCGGAGCGTCCCGGTAATTTGCCCCCAGCACGCGCAGCCCGCCGAGCAGCACGGTCATTTCCGGGGCCGACAGCCCGAGCAGCTGCGCACGATCGATCAGCAACTCCTCGGTCTTCACCGAATGCTTGGTCTTCAGATAGTTGCGGAAGCCATCGGCCGCAGGTTCCATCACATCGAAGCTTTCGACGTCGGTCCATTGCTGGGTCGCATCGCCGCGCCCGCCGGCAAATGGAACGGCGACGTTGAAGCCGGCGTCCCTGGCAGCTTTCTCGACCGCCGCAGTCCCGGCGAGCACGATGGCGTCGGCCATCGACAGGCCGCCGCGCAACTCGTCGATCTTGGCCAGGACCTTGCCCAGCTCGGCCGGCTCGTTGACCGCCCAGTCCTTTTGCGGCTCGAGCCGGACGCGCGCGCCGTTGGCTCCGCCCCGGAAGTCCGACTTGCGGAAGGTCGAGGCGCTGGCCCAGGCGGCCTTGACCAACTGTCCGACGCTCAACCCCGCATCGAGGATCCTGGATTTGAACGCCGAGACGTCGGCGTCGGACGGCTTGCTCCCAGCTGGAACAGGATCCTGCCAGATCAGATCCTCTGCCGGAACTTCCGGACCGAGGTAGCGCACCTTCGGACCCATGTCGCGGTGGGTCAGCTTGAACCATGCGCGCGCGAAGGCATCCTTGAATGCCTCGTGGTCGTTGCGGAATTTCTCCGAAATGACGCGGAACTCCGGATCGACCTTGAGCGCCATGTCGGCGGTGGTCATCATTGTCGGCACGCGCTTCGACGGATCATGCGCGGCGGGTGCCTTATCCTCTTCACGCTGGTTGATCGGCTGCCATTGCTGGGCTCCGGCCGGCGACTTCACCAGCTCATACTCATAGTCGAGCAGCAGCCGGAAATAATTCTCCGACCATTGGGTCGGCGTATTCACCCATGCGCCTTCGATGCCGCTGGTGATGGTGTGCTCGCCGATTCCGCTTTCATAGGCGCTGGCCCATCCCAGCCCCTGCAGCGCAAGGTCCGCGCCCTCCGGCGCAGCGCCGACCAGGCTGGCGTCGCCGGCGCCATGCGCCTTGCCAAAGGTGTGGCCGCCCGCCGTGAGCGCAACCGTCTCCTCATGGTTCATCGCCATGCGCTCAAAGGTGATCTTGATGTCGCGCGCGGACTGCAGCGGGTCGGGATTGCCGCCGGGCCCTTCGGGATTGACGTAGATCAGGCCCATCTGGATCGCTGCCAGCGGATGCTCCAGCTCCATTTCGCGGTCGGGCTGGATGCGGGTCTCGGCGCCTTCGCTGACCCACTTCTCCTCGGCGCCCCAATAGACGTCGCGCTCCGGCTCGAACACGTCCGGCCGTCCGCCGCCGAAGCCGAAGATCGGCCCGCCCATCGATTCAATCGCGACATTGCCGGCGAGGATGAACAGGTCGGCCCAGCTGATGTTCTTGCCGTATTTCCGCTTGATCGGCCAAAGCAGCCGCCGAGCCTTGTCGAGATTGCCATTGTCCGGCCAGCTGTTGAGCGGCGCAAACCGCTGCTGGCCGCTGTTCGCGCCGCCACGGCCGTCGGCAGTCCGATAAGTACCCGCGGCATGCCAAGCCATGCGGATCATGAATGGGCCATAGTTCCCATAGTCGGCCGGCCACCAGGGCTGGCTGTCGGTCATCAACGCAGTAAGGTCGCGCTTGAGCGCCTGGTAATCGAGCGCCTTGAAAGCCTCGGCGTAATCGAAGTCGTCGCCCATCGGGTCGGGAGAAGTTCCACCCTGGTGGAGAATGTCGATCGGCAGGGCGTCGGGCCACCAGTCGCGGTTGGTGCGCCCCAGCAGCGAACGTCCCTTGTTTCCGCTAACCGGGCAGCTTCCGCTCATCTCGCCGGTCTTCGCATCCATGTCCTGTCTCCTGTTCGAATTTCGCGGCGACGCTAGGCCTCGGGATAAACAGGCGGAAACAAGATAAGTTCGTCAGTGAGAGTTGGAAAATCGATCACTGGAGAGGGATACGCCCTCAATCCATGTGCTTGAGGCCGATCCGCAAATAATCGTAGCCGGTAACCAGCGTCAGGGCGGCCGCGGCCCACAGGCTGGCGAGGCCGACGATGTGCATCCAGCCTTCGCGCGGAAAAGCCCCGCTCAGGATCAGCGCGCCGAGCGCGACCAGCTGCAAAGTGGTCTTCCACTTGGCCAGCTGGCTGACCGGCATCGAGATGTTGAGCGGCGCGAGGAACTCGCGAAGGCCGGAGACGATGATCTCTCGTAAGAGGATGATCAGGGCCGGGATCACGCTCCAATTTTCGACGATCGGCGGATCGCCGTCGGCCTTGCGGCTGGCCATCAGCATGACCAGCACCGCGGCCACCATGATCTTGTCGGCGATCGGATCGAGGAATTGGCCAAGCCTCGAAATCTTGGCTTGGGCGCGTGCCAGATAGCCGTCGAAATAGTCGGTAATGCCGACCAGGCAGTAGAGGACGAAAGTGATCAGATAATCGTAAGGCGCCGGCTTCCAGAGGAGGAAGACGAGCAGCGGCACTGCCAGGATCCGGGACAGCGTAAGGAGGTTAGGCAGCGTCAGCATTGATCGAGCTCGTTATAGGGTTTGGTTGCCTACGCAAAGCTGGCTATGCAACGGCCAAATCCGCGAGAGACCGCCCGCCTTGATGCAGAACGTCAGACATTTGCTTCGTGCGCGCCGGTTCGCGCCCCTGTTCGCGACCCAGTTCCTCGGCGCCTTCAACGATAGCCTGTTCAAGCAGGGCGTCGTCCTGTTCGTCACTTACCAGCTCTATTCGGACGCCGCCCGCGAGGCACAGTTCAGCGCCATCGCCCAAGGCCTGTTCATCCTCCCATTCTTCCTCTTCTCGGCCCTTGCCGGCCAGCTGGCCGACGATCATGACAAGTCGCGGCTGATCCGCATCATCAAGACCGCCGAAATCCTGATCATGGTCGTCGGCGGCGCGGGGCTCTTGCTTGAGAACATACCGCTGATGCTTCTGGCGGTCCTGGGCATGGGTATCCATTCAACCTTTTTCGGTCCGATCAAATACGCGATCCTTCCGCAGCATTTGCAAAAGGACGAGGTGCTGGGCGGCACCGGACTCGTCGAAGCCGGGACCTATCTCGCCATCCTTGGCGGAACGATTCTCGCCGGGACGCTGGCGGATGACGCCTTGCTCGCCGTGATCGCGACGATCGGCATTGCCGGACTTGGCCTGCTGGCCGGACGGCAAGTTCCGCCGGCCCCGCCGGCGGCGGAGCGAGTGAAGCCCGACTGGCACATTGTCCGTGCGTCCGTGCGGCTAGTCAGCGAGACGATGCATGTGCCGAGGCTATTCCTCGCGATCCTCGCGATCAGCTTCTTCTGGACTATCGGCGCAGTGCTGATCATCATTTTTCCGCCGCTGGTGAAGAACGTTCTCGGCGCGGATGAGCAGGTTGCCAGCCTGTTCATTGCCATCTTCTCGATCGGCATCGCAATTGGCTCGGTCGCCATCAATCGCCTGCTGAAGAGCGAGGTCTCCGCCCGTTTCGCATCGCCGTCGGTTATCCTGATGGCGATGTTCGTCGTGCTCCTCTACCTCGTCGCTCGGAACTGGGGCGACCATGGGCCGGAACTTACCACCCTCAGCAATTTCATTTTCCATCCAAGCGCGACCTTCATGATCGCCGCACTGCTTGGCGTTGCCGTCTTTGGGGGCATGTTCGTGGTGCCACTCTACGCTTTCCTGACGACCACCGTCGACAAGTCTCAGACCGCGCGCACGGTCGCCGCCAACAATATCGTCAATTCAGGAGCGATGGTGGCCGGGTCGGTCCTGGCCTTCACGTTGAGCAGCTTTGGCGTTGGCCCGGTCGGACAGCTGCTCCTGGTCGCGGCAATGTGCATCATCGCCGCCTGGCTCGGCTGGAAGCTGCACCTGGCTTGTGATTAGGCGATGTAGAGGCAGGTAAACAGGAAGCCGGCCGCAAACGTCATTGCAAACAGCTTAAGATCGTCGGCCAGCGTGGACCGGGGCGCGGTCGCCATGGCTACCGCCATGCCCTTCCGTCCAAAGTGACGAGACTGAAGCTCGCCGGGAATGTTTTCCGCGATCCGCATGCCCAATACTTAATGCAATTTTTACCAAGGCTTCAATGCCCGGCTATGGCGTATTGATCCGCCCGTCCCAGGTCGGGACGGAAGTCCAATCCTGAGGATCTGGTTAGCCCGTCTGGCGGGCAGAGGCCTGGCTTGGCTTGGCGGTTTCGCGGGACCGCAGCAGCGCGGTGGCATGGTCGGCGCTCATCGGCTTGCCGAAATACCAGCCCTGGCCGACCGCGCAGCCGAAACCGGCGACCGCGGCATGCGTTGCCGCGTCTTCGATCCCCTCCACCGTCACCGGGACTCGCAGCGCCTCCGCCAATGTCGTGACGGCGCGCACGATTGCCGCGCTTTCCGGGTCATTGGTTATCGTCGACACGAAGCTGCGGTCGATCTTGATGACGTCGAATGGCAGTGAACGAAGGTGTGCAAGCGAGGAAAATCCGGTGCCGAAGTCGTCGAGCGCCAGCTTGACGCCCTGGTTCTTGAGGCTGGTGACGATCGCTCGGGCGAGGTCGAGGTCGGCGAATAGCGAGCTTTCGGTGATTTCGACGACCAGGCGCTCGGCCGGAAAGCCCGCCTCGGCAAGCAGCCGCACTATTCTCTGTGCGAGCCAGCTGTCCGTCAGCTGGGTTGGGGAGATGTTGACCGACAATTTGATCGACGGATCCCAGGCGGCGCCGTGGATCAGGGCGGCCAGGATCACCTGCTCGGACAGCCGTCCGATCAACCCATGCTCCTCGGCAACCGGAATAAAGCGATCCGGTTCGATCAGGCCGCTGAGCGGATGGTCCCAGCGGGCGAGCACTTCAAAGCCGATGAGCTCGCCGGTGAGCAGGTCGACCTGAGGCTCAAAGTAAGGAATGAATTGGCCGTGCTCGAGGCCGTAGCGGATGCCCTGCTCGATCTCTCCATGGACCATCAGCGCGCGTTCCATGCTCTCATCGAACCAGACCGGCCGGGCGGAGCAGCTCGATTTGGCGCGATCGAGCGCAATGTCGGCTCGCCGCAGCAAGTCGGGAATCTGGCCATCGCCGGGATTGGATGCGGCAATGCCGATATAGGCGCCGACCTGCACCAGCCGGCCTTCCGCTTCCATCGGCCGGGTCACCGCATGCAGCAACCGCTCGGCAAGCTGCTCGGCCTCCGGCACACGGTCGGGTGGCGATGAAAGCGCGATGGCGAATTCGTCGCCGGCGAGGCGCGCCACCAGGCCGCCGATATCCGAAAGCTGCTCAAGCGATGCGGCGATCATCCGCAGCATCGCATCGCCGACATCGTATCCGTGGCGGTCGTTGATCGCCTTGAAACGATTGAGCTGCAGGGAAAAGATGACGAGCTGATGGTCCTTTTCAACCGCGGCCTGCCGGAGCTCCTCGCCGCGGTCGGCGAATCCCTTTCGGTTGAGCAGGCCGGTCATTCCGTCGGTCGAGGCAATCAATGCCGCCCGGGCCTCACCTTCCCTGCGCGCTTCCGCTTCGTGCACCAGGTCGACATATCGGCGCCAGCCGAACAGGATCAGCGCAACATTCAGCGTCAGTGCGATCAGGGCGATCTTCAGATCCGCCCGCATCCCGTCGCGGGCGAAGCTCAATTTCTGGAAGAATTCGCTGCCGTTCCAGATCAGCAGGACAACGGCGGCGATGAGGATGCCAAGCACCAGCACGTCCCGCCTGGCGTTGGCGATCGATTTGCCCCAGTCCCGCGACGCGGACCTTCGTGAAGAATTACTGCCCACGCCCAATGAATTAACGTGGATTGCTTAATTTTTTCTCCACGATGGAGCTTTAGCGGGCAGTTTCTCGCCTAATTGGTTGAGCATCATGCTCGGCCGTCCACCGGACGGCCTGTGCGTGATGCTGGTGCGGACGGCGGGACTTGAACCCGCACGCCCAAAGGGCAGAAGATTTTAAGTCTCCAGCGTCTACCATTCCGCCACGTCCGCTTGAGGCTTCCTGCCGCTGGACCGGCGGCAGCGCAACTATTCGGCGACGGCCTCGCCATTTAAGTTCAGCCGCTCGCGCATTTCCTTGCCGGGCTTGAAATAGGGCACGCGCTTGGCGTCGACCTCGACCGCTTCGCCAGTGCGCGGGTTGCGCCCGGTGCGCGCGTCACGCTGCCGGGTCGAGAAAGCGCCGAACCCGCGAAGCTCAACGCGGCCGCCCTTCGAGAGTTGCTCGGTGATCGAATCGAATATCGCGCTGACCACATTTTCGACCTCCCGCTGTGAGAGGTCTGGAAAATCGCTGCACAGCTTCTGCACCAGCTCCGAACGGATCATTGAGGTCCCCGCCTTGAAATACAATGGTTTGCGACGCCGCCCCCCGGCGCATGTCGCATTGCCTATCAGCCTGATGCCGAAAGGAAAAGGGCGCAGATGCATCTCTGCATCCGCGCCCTCCAACTTCGTTCCACAGTGAGACAATTCCTCACCACGGCAATGACTTATTACTCCTCGCCGGCGCCGCTCTCTGCAACCTCGGCCTCAGCTTCGGCAGGCTCGGCTTCGGGCTCAGCCTTGGCGGCCTTGGCCTTCTTCGGCTTGGCTTCGGCCTTCGGCTTGGCTTCAGCCTTCGGCTTGGCTTCGGCCGGGGCCGCTTCCGCGCCGCCCTTGGTTGCACCAGCTGCCTGGCGCTCCTTCAGGGCCGCACCGAGGATGTCGCCAAGCGAGGCGCCGCTGTCGGACGAGCCGTACTGGGCAACCGCCTGCTTCTCTTCGGCAATTTGCAGCGCCTTGACCGAGAAGTTGGGCTTCTTCGAGCGGTCGAAACCGATGACCATCGCATCGAACTTCTGGCCGACCTGGAAGCGCTCCGGACGCTGCTCGTCGCGGTCGCGGCCGAGGTCGGTGCGCTTGATGAAGCCGGTCGCGCCATCGTCGCCAACCTGGACCTCGAGGCCGCCGTCGCGAACCTCGAGGACGGAGACCGTGACGATCTCGCCCTTGTTGACGCCGGCGCCCGACGCTCCGCCGCCGACCGCGACACCGCCGCGCTCAAGCTGCTTCATGCCGAGCGAGATACGCTCCTTCTCGACGTCGACGTCGAGCACCACCGCCTTGACGGTTTCGCCCTTGCGATGAAGCCCCAAGGCCTCCTCGCCAGAAACGCCCCAGGCGATATCCGACATGTGGACCATGCCGTCGACATCGCCGTCGAGGCCGATGAACAGTCCGAACTCGGTGGAATTCTTGACTTCGCCCTCGACGGTCGATCCGACCGGGTGCTTGTCGGCGAAATCGGTCCAGGGGTTCGACTGGGCCTGCTTGAGGCCGAGCGAAATCCGCCGCTTCTCCTCGTCGACCTCGAGTACCTTCACTTCGACTTCCTGCGAAGTGGAGACGATCTTGCCGGGGTGGACGTTCTTCTTGGTCCAGCTCATTTCGCTGACGTGGACCAGGCCTTCGATGCCCGGCTCCAGCTCGACGAAGGCGCCATATTCGGTGATGTTGGTGACGCGGCCGGTGAAGGTGCCGTCGATCGGATATTTGGCCGCAGCGCCTTCCCACGGATCCGCCTCAAGCTGCTTCATGCCAAGGCTGATGCGCTGGGTGTCGCGGTTGATGCGGATGATCTGCACCTTGACGGTATCGCCGATGGCGATGACTTCGCTCGGGTGCTGGACGCGCTTGTAGCTGATGTCGGTGACGTGCAGCAGGCCGTCGATCCCGCCCAGGTCCACGAAGGCGCCATAGTCGGTGATGTTCTTGACGACGCCGTCGATTACCTGGCCCTCGGCGAGGGTCTGGATCAGGCCCGAACGCTGCTCGGCGCGGGTCTCTTCGAGGATCGCGCGGCGCGAGACGACGATATTGCCGCGGCGGCGGTCCATCTTCAGGATCTGGAACGGCTGCGGCAGGTCCATCAGCGGCTGGACGTCGCGGACCGGCCGGATGTCGACCTGGCTGCCGGGCAGGAAGGCCACGGCGCCGCCGAGGTCGACGGTGAAGCCGCCCTTGACGCGGCCGAAGATCACGCCGTCGACGCGCTCGCCCTTCTCGAATTCCTTCTCCAGCTTGTCCCAAGCGGCTTCGCGGCGGGCGCGGTCGCGGCTCAGCATGGCTTCGCCCTGCGCATTCTCGACGCGGTCGACGAACACTTCGACTTCGTCGCCGACGGCGATCTCGGCCTTCTGGCCCGGCGCTGCGAATTCGCGCAGCGCGACGCGGCCTTCGCTCTTCAGCCCGACGTCGATGACCGCGAGATCATTCTCGATCGCGGTGACGATGCCCTTGACGACCTTGCCTTCGAAGGTCTCG
>DATJHF010000011.1:0-35687 GCA_035494075.1 Sphingomicrobium sp.
CCCCTCCGGGAGCGGCCCTTTATCGACCGATCCCGCTTATTTCGCGGCCTCCGGCATAATGGCTTCGACGTGGACGTATTTGCGACCAAGCTTGCCATCGCGGAAACACACGCGACCGTCGGTGAGTGCAAAAAGCGTATGGTCTTTGCCCAGGCCGACATTCGTCCCCGGGTACCAACGCGTGCCGCGTTGACGCACGATGATGTTTCCGCCGCGAACTTCCTCGCCGCCGAATTTTTTCACGCCGAGGCGCTTTGCTTCCGAATCGCGGCCGTTACGCGAAGAGCCGCCAGCTTTTTTATGTGCCATCTCGTGGTACTCTTACTTCTTTGCCTTGGCCGCAGGGGCCTTCTTGGCGGGTTTCTTAGCAGGTGCAGCATCCTTTGTCGACGCCTTGGGCGCTGCTTCCTTCTTGGGAGCAGCGGCCTTCTTCTCGGCGGCGGGCTTTTCAGCCTTCGCAGGCGCAGCAGCCTTTTCCTCGCTCTTCGGAGCGGCGGCCTTCTTCTCGGCCTTCTTGCCGCCGATCGAAACGATCTTGAGGATCGTCAGCTGCTGGCGGTGGCCGGCCTTGCGGCGATAGTTATGCCGGCGGCGCTTCTTGAACACCGTGACCTTGTCCGACTTTGCCTGGGCGATGATCTCGGCGCCGACGATCAGGCCGTCGGTCGACTTCAGGTCCGAGCCCTCGCCCGCAAGCAGCACATCAGTGAGGTCGACGCTGTCACCGGCATTGCCGGCCAGCTTCTCGACGACGATCTTGTCTCCGGGGGCAACGCGATACTGCTTGCCACCCGTGCGCACGATAGCGAACATGGGCCTCTTCACTTTCCGTCACTTATTGACCGCACGAACAAACACCGCGTGGCAGTGCCCCGCGCGGAAAGCGTGCCGCCTATGGGGTGGTAATGATTCTGTCAACCGCCGCGGGCGGAATTTCGCTAGTGGCGATGCTCGGGCTTCAGCTTGTAGCGCTGCCCGTCGAACCCTTCGAACAGGGTGCCGATGGCCGGATGGTCAATCGGCTCACCCTCATCATCAGCGACCAGGTTCTGCTGGCTGACGTAGGCGACGTAGCTTGTCTCGGAGTTCTCCGCGAGGAGGTGGTAGAAGGGCTGGTTCTTGGCCGGTCGCATTGCTTCCGGAATCGCCTCATACCATTCGTCGCTGTTCGCGAACTCCGGATCGACGTCGAAAACAACGCCGCGAAAGTCGAGCAGCCGATGTCGGACCATTTCGCCGATACCGTAGCGTGCTGCCGGAAGGTCGTTGATATGTGAAACGGTCGGTGTCGCGGTCATCTGTCTAATTTAGACGACCCTGACGCTTGGGCAAGGGGCAGCGCGACCCTGATTTCCAGTCCGCCCTCTGCCATATTGGTTAGCGACCATTCGCCGCCATGGCTTCGGACACCTTGGTCGACGATGGCAAGGCCGAGTCCATGCCCGCCGAAGCCCGGATTTCGCGACGGTTCCAGCCGCCCGAACGGGCGAACTGCGGCCGTTTTGGCGACTTGGTCCTTTGCCGGTGTAGTCGAGCTGGCGGCATAGGCCGCGCCCCCTACCAGCAGCGAACCGGCAACGAGAGCATAGGCGATCTTGCGCATCACATTCTCCTATGGATGGCGCGAGCCTGCCGCGCCTGGAGCTGCCCTCTGCCGCAAGCATGTCGCCGGAATTTGCCGGCAAGAGGGAAAATTGTCGCCAAATGTAACCGAAGGGGCCTTAGGCTCCTCCCGATGCGCTCGGGATTCAAACGGGCTTTGCAGCACCGCAAACCGCTGCTAGAGGCCGCCCGCGACCCCCGGCATGCTTCGCCGGCCAGCGTCATCCTGATCTTGCGGAGAGGTGGCTGAGAGGTCGAAAGCACCGCACTCGAAATGCGGCGTGCCGGCAACGGTACCGTGGGTTCGAATCCCACCCTCTCCGCCAAGCACCCCTGAAACTAGTCTCCAATCAGGGAGGACAGGTGGCGGCTAGGTAGGCCCTGAAGCGCCACACGAGATTCGATTTCCACTTAACGGCGAAGTTGGAGTTTGATGATTGCTACCGTTTGGGCGATTGGGGGCGCCGATTTCAAAGTGATACCTTAACTCGAGCCCAACGGTACGATTGCAATCATGTCGCTGGCATCTAATCAAGGTCTGGCCGGAGCGCTCGAAGAGCGACGATCCGAACTTCGCAGGTTCCTCATTGCGAGAACCGGAAGCGAGGCGGACGCTGAAGATCTGCTGAGCGAACTGTGGATCAAGGTCAACGAAGGCCGGCCGGGCCCCCTCGCCAATCCCACGGGGTATCTCTTCCGCATGGCGAACAATCTCGTCCTTGATCGTCTACGCGAGGCGCGCCGCCGCGAGCGGCGTGAAGGCGACTGGAGTGCCGACCAATATGGTCCGGACGCTGCGTCGGTGGAAGTCGCCGACCGGACCCCGGATGCCGAGCAACTGCTGGTCGAGGCCGGCGAAGCGCGGCGACTGGCAGATGCAGTCGCCCAGCTGCCAGCGGGCGCTCAGCGCGTGCTACGCCTGCATAAGCTGGAAGGCCTAAGTCATGGCGAGGTCGCCGCCGAACTCGGGATCAGCAAGAGCGCCGTGGAGAAGCATATGGCGGTTGCTATGACCCACCTGCGACGGTTGCTGGAGGACTGAGGCGATGGTCGTGCCGCAACGTCAACGCAATGAACAGGGAAGCTCGAATGCAAGCGCATCGAGCTGCAAGGCATGACGATGGATCGGATTTACGAGGAAGCCGCCGACTGGCTCGTTCGGGAGCAGGGCGACGACATGGATTGGGTTGGATTCACTGTTTGGCTTGAAGCCGATTCTCGGCATCGCAAAGCGTATGACGAGCTTGCTCTCATCGGCTCGGATCTAGACGATCATTCCCATGCGCTCGCCTCCGCGCGTCACTCGCCGCTACCGGTGGCTGCCAATGATCGATACCCGATCAGCTGGGCCCGCTGGGCTGGATTGGGGGGCGGCGCAATCGCCGCCGGTCTCGCCATCCTCTTCGCGCTCCAGCCAATGGTTCATCAATTGCCGGTCCAGGACTATCGATCGGTGAGCGGCAAGAGCATTCGGGTGGCGCTTGACGACGGTTCCTCGGTCGTCCTGGCCCCGGCGAGCCACCTGACAGTAAAAGGACAGCAATTGGCCCTTGATGGCACCGGCTATTTCGAAATCCGGCACAAGCCCGGTCGGACGCTCGCCATTCAAGCCGGCGATTTCCTTGTCACTGACATCGGGACCCGCTTTTCCGTCGGCAATGAGACCGACGGCGTCAGTGTCGATGTCGCGGAAGGCTCCCTGTCGGTGACGTCCGGGCGCCTGGCGAAACCAATCGCTTTGGCGGCCGGGCACGGGCTCCGCGCCGATCGGTCGAGTGGGACCGTTCGCTTGACCAGTGTCGACCCGCGCCAGGTCGCCAGCTGGCGCAGCGGGAAACTGCAGTTCGATCAGGTCCCGCTTGCGCTGGTGGCACGCGACGTCTCGCGCTATTCGGGTGAGCTGGTGACGGTCGATCCGGCTATCGCCGACCGGCCATTCAGCGGGGTGATTGCGATTGACAAAGGTGGGTCACCCGCGCGGACCTTGGCCCAAATACTTTCGCTGGACGCCAAGCCAGTGGATGGTGGTTTTCGCCTGGAGTCTCGCGACCGCTAGCGGCTTGGCCTTATCCGTTCCTGCATATGCGCAGTCGCGGACGATCTATATTCCGGCTGGTCCACTCGCGCTTTCGCTCCGGCGACTTTCTGAGGGCACCGGAGTGTCTGTCGGCTATGTCGGAAGGCTTCCCGATGTTCGCGCACACGCGGTACGCGGCGCGTCCAATGCTTCCGACGCCCTGCGGCAAATGCTTCAGGGAAGCGGTTACCGCGCAGTTCCCACCGGGCCATCGAGCTTCAGGATCGAACGGCTGGAAGCCCAAACCCCTCACAGTGTTGCACCCTCGGCGGCTCCGCTGCCAATCGAGCCTCCGCGGCCCGAGATCGTGGTCACTGCGCTTAAACGTTCGAGGCCGTTGTTGACTCTGCCCGCCACGGTTCGCGTGCTTGGCGAGGACCGTTTCCAGTCGTCAGCCGGCCTTCCCGGCAGCGACACGCTGGCGCGCGAACTCCCCGCATTAAGCATCACCAGCTTTGGACCCGGCCGTAACCGGCTGTTCCTGCGGGGGATCGGCGATGGGCCACTGAACGGCTTCAATCAGGGCAGCGTCGCGATCCTGCTCGACGAAGCCAGGCTCAATTATGACGCACCCGACCCGGACTGGGCATTGATCGACGTCGCCCAGGTTGAGGTGCTGGAGGGTCCGCAAGGCCCTCTCTATGGCACCGGCGCATTGGGCGGCATCGTCAAGATATCGACCAACGGACCCGACACGTCCCACTCATTTGCACGAGCGTCTGGCGGGCTTTCGCTGACGCAGGACGGCGACATGTCGAATGACCAGTCGGTCGCCCTCAACTTGCCGCTGGCAACCGGTCGCCTCGGGCTTCGGGTTGTCGCTTATCGCCAGGACCAGGCCGGCTGGATCGACAATGTCGGAGGACGCGAGGATTCAAATCGGGAGCGGTTGGTTGGCGGGCGGCTTGCCGTTCGCTGGATTCCCGGGAGCTGGACGCTCGACTTGACGGTCGCGGCACAAGGCCGTGGTGCGCGTGACAGCCAATATGTCGATGGAGAATTTGGCCCGCTGGAAAGGCCGGACCGCCTTCGAGAGAGACGCGATCTTGACGCCGAACTTGCGTTGATGACGGCCAGGGGGCCGGTAGGACGCCTCGAAGTCACGTCGATCACCAGCATCAGCCGACAGGAAGCCGTCGCCGACTATGATGCGACGCCGCTCACCGCCGAACTAGGGACCGTTGGCCAGACCAAGGTTGAAGACGATCGCAACTACCGTTTGTTCGACCAGGAAATCCGCGTCAGTGATCCACGCGCGGGGCGGCTTGATTGGCTCGCCGGCATTTCGCTGATCAAAGCGGCCACCGACGTCGAAATCCAGGCAGAGGATAGCGCTGCCCTCTTTCGCGTGCTGACCTTCAAACGGTCCGTAACCGAGGCGGCATTGTTCGGCGAAGCCAGCCTTGCGGTGACTCCAAAACTTGCAGTGGGTGCCGGGGCACGGATCTTTTCCAGCAGGGTGGAAGACGAGGGTCACGAAGGCGACTCGGACAGCGCCAGCGGCCGGGGAACTGTAAGGGCTGCGGGCAGCGCGAGCATCACTTGGAATCCGGCCGAAAATACGACCATTTTCGTTCGCGCGGCGACTGCCTATCGGCCGGGCGGCATCAATGTTCAGCCGGATGCGACGCAGGCGTCTTACGATGCCGACGAACTTGCCAGCATCGAATTGGGATCGCGTTTCAAAATTGGGACGTCGCTTTGGATCGACGCCACGGCCTTCGCCGCTCAGTGGCAACATGTTCAGGCGGACGAGTTGCTGGACAACGGACTGGTTGCGACGCGGAACGCGGGCGACGCGCGAAACTTCGGCGTCGAGGCGGATATGCGCTGGACGCTTACCCAAGGAACGGAGCTGACGGGCGGCCTGATCGTCCAGTCGGCGCGTCTGGAGTCGACGGGCCCCGGTGGAATTTTCGAGGATCCTCGCTTGCCTGCAGTTCCCCAGTTCGCGGGACGATTATCGCTGGCGCATGGGTTCTGGCTCGGACTCTGGGCAGGCAAGGGCGATCTGGGCCTCAAATACGTCGGTGCCACGCACCTAAGCTTCGATCCCTCGCTCGATCGCCGGACCCGCGGGCACGCCGCCATCGACGCATCGCTGCGTTTCACTCATGACAAGTGGACTGCGATCGTGGCCGCTGAAAATATTACCAACAGCAGTGCCGACACTTTCGCATTCGGCAACCCTTACCGGGTCCGAACGGTGCCGCAGCGCACGCCCGTCAGGCCGCGCACGATAGGCCTGACGGTCAGCCGCAACTTTTAGGGAAAAATTTTCGCCCCGTTCAACTGGGGTCCCCGCTCGCTTGCGTCGTCCTATCCCCGAATGGCCGGGGAGTATTTCATGCACGCTGCAGCCGTCAGGCAGTTGATCGAACGCCGTTATGCGATCGCCCACGGAGCGGTTCCGGCAGCGAACTTTCCACATTTCTGCGTTGTCGACCCAGGCGGCGCAACAGGTCCCACCGCGGCGCTCGGATATCGCTTCGCCGCGAACGGGCGGCTCTTTCTTGAGGATTATCTCGACGATCCTATCGAAGCGGTCGTAAGCGCGGAGTTCGGCCGTGTCATCGACCGCAGCCGTATCGTCGAGATTGGCGCGCACGCGTCAGACCGCAGCCGCGCCACGGTGGCCCTCTGGGCGCGTACGGCGCGCCATCTTGACGGACTTGCGGATGTCGCCGTGGCGGTCCTCACGGCACCTTTACGATCCATGCTCAAGCGCCTGGGCATATCCGTCCACGAATTATGCGAGGCCGATCCCGCAAGGCTGCCGGATGGGGGCACTGGTTGGGGGAAATATTATGACCAGACACCGCGCGTTTGCGCAGGCCTGATCGCTCCAGCTCGCCCGAAACTGGCCGGTTACGACGACGGACTCGTCGGAATCTGCGCATGATCTGTCTGCTCGATTCCATTCGGGGCCATGCCAAGGACGGCCGCAGAAATCTGGCGGTCGACGACGGCGTCAAGCCGCTTGACTGGGCCGGCGCGGCCAAAGGTATCGCTGGTACGACTGCCGAGATCGACCGGCTCGGTTTCGGAGAACGGCCGGTCGGACTTCTTCTCGACCATTCGACGGCCAGCGCCATCCTGCTCGTCGCCTTTCTGGAGGCAGGAGTGCCGATCGTCCCGCTGCCACCATATTTCAGCAAAGCCCAGGTCCATGCCGCGCTGGATCATGCTGGCGCGGGCGCATTGGTGACGAATTGCTGGCTCGACCGGGAAGTCGTCCGCCTTGAGTTGGAAAGACGCGAATCCGCGGCAGCTGGCCTTCCCCCCGGCACGGCGGTCATCAGCTTCAGCAGCGGCTCGACCGGCGATCCCAAGGGCGTATGCCTTTCGGCCGGGCACCTGATCGCGGTCGCGACCGCAATCTGCGACCGGCTTGGCCGCGACCTGGCGGGGCGCCACTTGCCGATCCTTCCGTTCGGAATCCTGCTCGAACAGGTGGCCGGCCTCTTCGCGTCGCTAATCGCTGGCGGAACCTATGTTCCGCTCCCAGGCGCGAAGGTAGGCCTGTCCGACCCCTTGCGGCCAGACCTGATGGCGATGCTCGGCGCGATCGAACGGACGCGTGCCACATCTCTGATCCTAGTCCCTGAATATCTGTCTGCCCTTACTTCCGCGATGGAGCTGAGCGGCATCCGCTTGCCGCAACTGAATCTGGTAGCCGTTGGCGGCGCCAGCATTTCGACGGCCCTGCTTGAACGGGCAAAGGCGGTAGGGCTGCCGGTTTGCCAGGGATATGGGATGACCGAAGCCGGATCGGTCATCGCCTTTGAGGGCAGGACTAGCACTTCGACGGGCAGTGTCGGCCGGTCGATCGGCGCGCATCGCATCACCCTTGCCGATGACGGGGAAATTGTCGTCGACGGCCCTCTCTTCCTCGGCTTGGTCGGCAATCCCCGCAAGGCCGGCCCGTTTGCGACCGGCGATGTCGGACGATTCGATGAATGCGGGAACCTCTGGATCGAGGGCCGCAAGTCCAATCTCATCGTCACGAGTTTGGGCAGGAACGTGTCGCCGGAATGGATTGAAGGACTACTGACCGAACAGCCGGAGATCGCCCAGGCGATGATCCGCGGCGATGGGGATGCCGCCCTTGAAGCGCTGATTGTGCCATCGGGACCATCGGTCGACCTTCGCCCGCCCGTAGACCGAGTGAATGGTGAGCTCCCTGAATATGCGCGCATCAGGCGATTCAGGCCGGTGCTGCCTTTCACTGCTGCGAACGGGCAACTCACTGCCAACGGCAGAGCGCGGCGGCCTGCAATCAATCAAGCCTATCCCAAGGAGATAAAGGTGCTGCAGTTCTTTGACCGGCTTGTCGCTGAGACGCGCGAAGACCAGGCGCAATTTGCAATGACTCCGCAGCTGGTGTCCGGCCTGACCGGCCAGATCAGCCGGGCCGACTACATCGCCTATCTCACCGAGGCTTATCATCACGTACGCCATACGGTCCCGCTGATGTTGGAGGCGCGCGCCCTCCTTGCCGGGCGCGGAAATGAGTTGCTGGTCGATGCCCTCGACGAATATATTGTGGAAGAGACCGGCCACGAGGAGTGGATCCTCGAGGATATCGCGGCAGCCGGCGGCGATCGCGACGCCGCGGCCCGGAGCGACCCCTCCCCAGCCACCAAGGCGATGGTCGACCATGCCTATCGCACCATCCGCAACGGCAATCCGGCCGCCTTCTTCGGGATGGTGTTCGTGCTTGAAGGTACCAGCATCGCGATGGCATCCCATGGCGCCGCGTCCGTGCAACATGCTCTGGGCCTGCCAAAGACCGCTTTTCGCTACCTAAATTCCCACGGCGAGCTCGACCAAGGCCACATGAAATTTTTCGAGGCGTTGATGAATCGCGTCGAAGATCCGGCGGACCAGTCAGCGATTGTCGCAATGGCCAGGGACATGTTCGCGCTGTTCGGCGGCATTTTTGCCGGTATCGAGCTGGAAGGGGCCCGTCATGCGGCTTGACGGCAAGACGGTAGTTCTAACCGGCGCGGCCGGCGGGCTGGGCAGTTTGCTGAGCCGAGAATTGAAGAGCGAAGGCGCGCATCTGGTGGGCATCGATCGGGTCGATTGCCCCGACTGCGACGAAACCCTCATCGCCGACCTTTCGGACAAGGATGGGCTCGCCGACTTGGGAGCGGCGCTCTTGAACCGGCGCGTCGACCTGCTCGTGAACCTGGCCGGGATGCAATATTTCGGCCCGTTCGAGCGGCAGGATCCCGGCAACATCTGGGCGGGGTATGTCGTCAATCTCATCGCACCGGCCACGCTGATGCGTTTCGTACTTCCGCAAATGCAGGCGCGCTGCGATGGACAAATCGTCAACATCGGCTCGGTCATGGGCGCCGTGAACTACCCGCACTTCGCCACCTACTCGAGCAGCAAATGCGGACTTCGCGGACTGTCCGAAGGGCTTCGCCGCGAGCTCGGCAAGTCTCCGATCGCCATCACCTATATTGCACCGCGCGCCGTCCGGACCGGATTCAACGACGCCACGGTCAACCGCTTCCTCGAGGTCGCCAAGATGCAGGTCGATGACCCGGCGCTTGTCGTCCGTCGCATCGCCAAGGCGATTGTCGACCGGCGCAAGGAGGTCACGCTCGGGATCGCCGAGCATATCTTTTCCCGTCTCAACGGACTCTGTCCCCGTCTTATCGATGCCGGCCTGGAAGGCACGACCGCGAAGGCACGGGCGCTATTCGCAAATTGACCGATGAAGCAAAGGACCTATCGATGATCTCTATCCGTTATGCCGCCTTTCTCGGCGTCCTGGCCCTTGGCGCACTGGAAATGCCCGCGTTCGCCTCAGACAATGGCGCGATGGATGCCGACGTCATGCGCATCAATAATAGTTGGGCCCACATTCGTTACCAGGTGAAGGACCGCAACCTTCAATACAGCCAGCTCGCGTCGCTGGAAAAACAAGCCCACTCGATCACGCAGAAATATCCAGGCAAGGCAGAACCATTATTGTGGGAGGGCATCGTCGTCAGCGAGGAAGCGGCTCGCGCCTCGACCTTCAAACAGCTCAGCCTGGCGACCCGAGCGCGCGACATTCTGGCCAAAGCCTATGCGATCGACCCGCACGTTGCCGACGGCGGCGCTGCGATGAGCCTAGGTGTCCTTTACTATAAGGTGCCCGGCTGGCCGATCGGCTTCGGCAGCACGGCCAAGGCCCGCACCTATTTTCAGCAGGCGCTGGCTCAGGATCCCAAGGGGCTCGACAATAATTTCTTCTACGGCGACTTCCTCGCCCAGGAGGGCGACAAGGTTCACGCCCGGCAATATCTGCAGCGCGCGTTGCAGGCGCCCGGCAATCCGAACCGGCCAGTGTGGGACGCCGGACGCCGAGCCGAAGTACGGGCCCTGCTTTCCAAGCTAGGCTAATGATCGATCGATGGAAGGCCCGGACCGGGCTGGCGATCGGCCGCCAGCTTCGTCATCCGAGTGGCGCGTGGGGCCGGTTGCTCGGCATGGCGATGCGCGTCGCCAATCGCAGACCGGTGGAGGCGGTCGTGGCTGCACTCGACCTGCATCCGGCCGATCGCGTGCTGGACATTGGTTGCGGCGATGGATCGGCAATTGCCGCGATGACCAGGGCGAACCGCATCTCGGGGCTCGAGCAGTCAGAGACGATGATTGCTGCCGCCTCCAGGCGTAATCGGGCAGCGATGCGTTCCGGCCGGCTGTCGCTTCGAAAAGGCGATATGATGGAGCTGCCGTTCGGGCCAAGGGCATTCGACAAGTTCGCCGCGATCAACATTCTCTATTTCTGCGATGACGTCCCGGCCTTCATCGCCGGGATTCGGCGAATTGCCCGGC
This sequence comes from Sphingomicrobium sp., assembly GCA_035494075.1. Classification (GTDB taxonomy): domain Bacteria; phylum Pseudomonadota; class Alphaproteobacteria; order Sphingomonadales; family Sphingomonadaceae; genus Sphingomicrobium. Next base: position 10,520 of record DATJHF010000011.1, read on the forward strand.
CAGGAGCTCGTCTTGCAATCTATGTCACTGCCGCAGAATCAATGCGCGGCTGGATTTTCGCGCCGCCCGCCACCCATCGCCATTTCACTCGCGACCAGCTTGAGCAGGAGCTCGCCCGTGCGCAAATAAGCGCCGGCGATCGCAAGATTGATGAGATTGCCCTGCCGGGCGGCCTGACCGGGCTCGTTGCGACCGCTCGAATCGATCCGCTTGATTAGTGGATGGCGGCACAGCCGACCCGGGCACCTGCCCCGCCGATCGGCTGGGTCTGATGATCGTCCGCGGCTGCATGAATGATGAGCGCCGAACCGTCACTATCGAGAATGTTTAGGCGCCCGGAAGCGTCGCCCAAGGTAAGATAGGGCGTGAAGGTCTCGGCTGCCGCGTGGCCGTCGGCGCCGGCAAAAATGTTCGGCAGGTCACCGAGATCCGTTTGCATTTGGTTGAGAATTCCATGGATCGTGGTCGCCGCGCCCGTGCCATGGACATGGCCGCCTGACGCCTTGAAGCCGGCGTCCGCGCATGTCGCGACCGAATGAATGTGCATGCCGTGCCAGCCCGGAGTGAGGCCGGAGACCTCAACTCGGATCAACAGCCCGCGAGGGGCGTCGATGAGGTTGGCGCTGCCAATCGCCTTTCCGCCCTCGCCGACAATTTCCGCCGTTCGTGAAATGCCCGCCGCCTGAAGCGGAGACGTCGAAAGTAGAATGATAAGCCCGGCGAGCATCGACTTGTGCATGATGGTCACTTCCTTTCTGAAATCCGTCCCTCGCTATGACGTCGCCGGCCGAAAGCTACCGCAGGTGCGTGCGGCTGCACATGGCTGGGCCGTCCGTCCGGCAATCGCCCCGCCGCGAAAGGTGCCGAACATTTGGGCCGCGCCGCAACGTCCGATTTAAGCCCTTAGCGGCGGCGGCCATCGGCCGATAGCCGATGCTGGACTGTGGCATCTGCTTACTCGCGGCGTCTCGCCTTTGAACCACAACGGAAGATGACCATGCCGACATTCGACAAAGGCCGGCGCGCCCGGACGCCGATCTCCGGAATTGCGATCACCAAGCCCTTCCAGTCGCCAGCCTTTCGAGCCGCCTCATGAGCATTCGGCGACTTTTCTGGAACCTGGCAGCCTCGCCGCCGGTGCGCATGATTTCGATCCTGCACAGCGAGCGCCAACTTAGGAAATGGCGCCGCGAGCATCCCGGCGCTCCCTTTGCGAATTTCTACGCGGAAAGGATCGCCGATAAGCTGCGGAGCGGCCGGGGCCACACGACCCTGGGCGCGCGCGGCTGGCTCGTCGGGGATGATCGTCCCGTCGAGTGGAACCTCGACCTGTTTGCCCGGCGGGCACTTAAGAGATGGAATGAGATCGTCGGGTTCGGCCTCGAACCGAACATGCGCTGCGTTGACTATGGCTGCGGCAGCCTGAGGCTCGGGCAGCACGCAATGCGCTATCTCGATGCGGGGAATTATTGGGGCATCGACGTCACCGATGCGTTCATCAAGACTGGCCTCGAGCTGGTCGATCCCGAGCTTCTCGCGCGGAAGGCGCCCCGCCTGTCAACAATCAACGGCCAGGTCCTGCGCGACATCCGGACTTGGGAGCCTGACTTCATCTTCTCGAACGCGGTGCTGCAGCATGTGCCGCCGGAGGAATTGAGCCTGTTCTTCGAGCGGTTGGAAGCGATGATGGGTCCCCACACCAAAGCCTTCATCCTGTACATCGCGGAAGAGCGGGTGCTGCGCTTCGACTCGCTGAGCTGGGGCTATCCCGCAGACTTCATCCGCGCCGCCGCCCGGTCCGCGGCGCCGTCGTTGAAGATCGCCGAACGGAATATCTATCATGGCCGGCGTGGAGATGGGCGAGGCCGGGAAGTCCTGGTCCTGGAGGGCAGCGGCGTGCGTTCCGATTCAGTTCCTCCGGCGCAAGCCAAGCTTTCTGCCTGAACCAGCGCCGGCTTCGACCCATTGCGGCGAGATGGCCGCAATGTCATGCTGATCACCGTTGCGCACTGAGCCGCTAAGGAAATCGCTGATGAATCGCCGCATGACTGCAGCAATGATCGCAGTCTCGTCACTCGCCGCCACTGCCGCTCAATCCGACATGGATCGACCCCGCTGGATGGCAAACATGGCCCGGCACCAGAAGGTCGTCATGTACGGGGTTCCCGCCCCATACAGCAATGTTCGGGATCCGTTGCCTGATACGGCCGCGAAGTTCCGGCGCGGTGCGGCCGTGTTCGATCAGCATTGCGCATCATGCCACGGGTGGAGCGGCCAGGGCACCGGGCCGGAGGGCTTCTTCCTTGTCCCGGCGCCAGCCGATTTGGAATGGCTGGCGCACACGCCAAAGAACAAGGCCGTCCCCTACATCTACTGGAGCATTGCCGAGGGCGGCAAACCATTCGATTCCGAGATGCCCGCGTTCAAGCGGACCTTGTCCCAGCGGGATATCTGGTCCGTGTCTGCATATCTTCGAGCCGGAATGCCGCACGCTTCGCCCTAGGTTTGTGCGGGGTCGGGCTTTGGCCAACCGAATAAGGCGGAGGCGAGTGGATGAGACATCCGGCAATTGAAATTTTGGAGGCGCATAGGACGATGGCGGTCTCCACGGTCCGGCCTGACGGGTGGCCGCAGACGACTGTTGTTGGTTATGCCAACGATGGTTGGAAAGTTTATTTTCTGATTTTCCGGGCCAGCCAGAAATTTGCGAACATTGCACATGATGATCGCATTTCCATCGCAATCAGTGGCGACCCGAATTATCTTGGCGACATCAAAGCCGTCTATGCTGGCGCCCATGCGTCCGAGGTGACCGACGCGGGGGAGCGAGAGAGCGCATGGAAGCTACTCCTGCAGCGGCACCCGAACCTGGCCGATTTCGGCTTTCCGGACCTGAACGAAACCGCCCTAATGGGCGCAGAGTGCAAATATGTATCGTTGCTCGATTACAGTCAGGGCATCGGGCACACCGAGGAACTGACAATTGGGGAAGACAGTCCCGGTTGAGACCGCGTCACCGCTTCTCCGGCCGGAGGGTGAGCGACGGAATTGGTCGCCGTTATGCTATGTTGGGCTCCCGCGCGTCGAAAGGACGAGTCGATGGTGCTCGGCAGCCGACCTTACGAAGGTAGCACCAAACGAAGTTGGCCGGTCCGGCACTTATTGATCCTGGGCCATCCGGATCCAGGCAGCTTCAATCATGCGGTTGCAGCCCGCTATGTCGAGGTCGCTCAATCCAATCATCAGGCGGTGGACGTCCGGGACCTTTATGCGATCGGATTTGACCCGCTGCTGAAAGACATCGAGCGGCCGCAGCGCCGCCCTGGCGTTTGCGGACCTGATGTTCGGGACGAGATCGCGTTGATCGAGCAGTCGGACGTGATTACGTTCGTATACCCGCTGTGGTTCGGCACGCCGCCTGCGATCATCAAGGGATATATCGATCGGGTCTTCGGAGCGGCCTTCCTGCTTCCCGATCTTAAGCGCGAGCGCAAAGCCGGCTCCTTCGTTGGCAAGCCTTTGTGCCTCTTCACTTCGTCCGCAAGCACCGGTCCGTGGCTTGACGAGCAGGGTATCATGACCTCGCTTCAGCAGTCCTTCGGCCGTTATCTGGCGGCGATCTTCGGCTTTTCGAGCACGCACTTCTTTCATGCGGCCACGGTGGTCGATGACATGAGCGCCGAGGCGGGTGAACAACATCTTTTTGAAGCGGCGGAGCAAGCTCGGCTCATTTGCGCCGAAGCGGCTGCCGCACGGCATCATGCAGAGATCTAGCTAGCGCGTGCCGTCGCACTTTCTCGCAGTCGCCCTTGCTCTGGCGCAGCCAGCCGAGCCTGGTCTTGAAGGCCGATGGAGCAACCCCGACGGCGCCGTGATCATTGTCATATCTCCATGCGACAGCACGCTCTGCGGACGAGTGGAGTGGGCTTCCGAAAAGGCGATGGCGGACGCCCGCAAGGGCGGCACCGATCAATTGATCGGTGCCCGGCTGCTGACCGACATAATTCCGAGCGGCGATGGCCGCTGGAAGGCCCGGCTATTTGTGCCCGATCTCAACAAGACCTCAAGGGCAGAGCTGAAGTTGTTGGGTTTAGATCAGCTCAAGGTTTCAGGATGCCTGATTGGCCGCCTGGCGTGCAAATCCCAGCTATGGACGCGAATAGAGGCGCAATAGCCGGAGCTCAGTGTCGGCCTTCCGCGCCCCCCCCATCGCGCGATACGCGCCGCCGGCGGCCTTCCGGCGGGTGTTGCGACGAGAGGCCATCGCGGCCAGAGTTAGCGAATGAAACCTGGCGGGCGTGGAGAACTCAACGAAAGCGGATTCCGCTCGTTCTTAAGAGCGCTCGGTCCGGGGCTGGTCACGGGCGCCGCCGATGACGATCCTAGCGGTATCGGCACCCACAGCCAGGTCGGCGCTGAATTTGGTTATGGTCTCGCCTGGACTTTCGTTCTCAGCTTTCCGCTGATGGTCGTCATTCAGGAGGTCGCCGCCGATATTGGCCGCGTCACTGGTGTCGGCATCGCCCGGAACATCAAGCGGCATTATCCGGGCCTGTTGCGGTGGATGGTCGCACTCCTGCTCCTCGCCAATGTTGTAAACCTGGGCGCCGATCTCAGCGCGATGGGAGCCGCGCTGGCGCTTCTCGCAGGTGGAAATGAGGTCCTTTACACGCTGCTCTTCGGTGTCCTGTGCATCACCCTCGAGGTCGCGATCAGTTACCCGCGTTATGCTTCGATCCTGAAATGGACCACACTTTCCCTTTTCACCTATGTCGGGGTGGTGATGGTCGCGCACGTGCCCTGGCCGCATGCGCTTCGTTCACTGGTCGTGCCGGAACTACAGTGGAACGCGGCATATGCCACCGCCTTGGTCGCGATCCTCGGCACGACGATCAGCCCCTATCTCTTCTTCTGGCAGGCGGCGCAGGAAATCGAGGAGCAGCGCCGGCACCACGTCAAGGCGCTTTGTGTGACCCCCGGTGCCGCCGGTCCCGAACTCCGGCGCATCCGGCTGGATACCCTCACCGGAATGGCGTTCAGCACAATCGTAAGTCTTGCGATCGTGTTCGCCACGGCCGCGACGTTGAACGCCAACGGTATTAAGGACATCGCCACGTCGCAGCAGGCCGCGGAAGCGCTTCGGCCGATCGCAGGCCAGTTCGCATTTGCGATGTTCGCGGTCGGTATCATCGGCACCGGACTTTTGGCCGTACCCGTGTTGGCAGGCTCGGCAGCCTATGCCGTGACGGAAATGGCCGGCTTCCCGGCCAGCCTCGACGCCAAGCCGCTCAAGGCGCGGCTATTTTACGCGACGATTGCCATCACTACCCTGGCTGGGGCCTCGCTCAGCTTGGTTGGCATTGATCCCGCACGCGCACTTTACTGGGCGGCTGTGGTCAACGGCATTCTCGCCGCACCGCTAATGGCAGTCATGATGCTGATCGTAAGCAATCCACGGGCAATGGGGCGGCTGGTTGCAACAAGGCGGGCGATTATACTCGGCTGGTCCGCGACGGCTGTCATGTTCGCCGCCTCGGCGCTGTTCTTGGCATTCACGATCATGTCGTGGGCCTAGAGAGTGTATTGACCGCTTTCCACCCACTTGGGCCATTGGCCAAGTTGGGCAAATCTTCCGTTGAGCGCCGCTATCAACCCACCGCTGTTCCAAACAGCCGGCCGACACCTGCGGTGACGGCCATCGCGAGGGCGCCCCAGAAGGTCACTCGCAAGATCGATGGAACAAGCGGAGCGCCCCCGACCCGCGCGCCGATTGTGCCGAGCATGGCAAGGCACATAAGAGATACGACAGCCACGACCGGCACCACCATCGAAGGGGAAGCGAACGGGACTACAGCAAGGGGAGCTGCAGCCCCCGCGGTAAAAGTGAGCGCTGATGTCCCGGCCGCTTGGAGCGGCCGTGCCGAGGTAATTGCAGAAAGTCCGAGCTCGTCGCGGGCATGGGCAGCGAGTGCATCATGGGCCATCATTTGGCCCGACACGGTTTCGGCCGTATTCCGATCCACGCCCCGCGCTTCATAGATGCGCGTAAGTTCCTCGCGCTCAACTGCCGGCTGTTGCTCAAGCTCGGTCGCTTCTCGAGCAAGATCGGCCCTTTCTGTGTCCAACTGGGAACTAACCGAAACATACTCGCCGGCGGCCATCGACATCGCGCCGGCGAACAGGGCCGCGACGCCTGCGATCAACACGCTGGTCCGGCTTGCGTCCGAAGCAGCGACGCCCACGATCAGGCTTGCGGTCGAGACGATCCCGTCGTTTGCCCCAAGCACTGCGGCGCGCAGCCATCCGATGCGCGCAGTTGCGTGACGTTCACGATGTGCGTGCAGCCGGCTCATCTTGTCTCACCTGCCTCAAGCCTACTCGCCCCTTGTATATTTGGCGACCTCCAAGAGCATCGCGCCCGCCGCCATGCAGCCCGTGCGCCAGTCTCCAAAATGGGGACATGCGCCAAACTGGCGGGAGAGCGGCCGCCGTTCCCGCCCGGCGCTACTTTTTCCGGTACTTGTCGAACCAGGCGATGATCGCCGCCGCCTTCGCTGCCGATTGCGATGGCCTGGCGGCGATTCCGCCGTGGCTGGCACCGGGCACTTTCACCAGGGCGGTAGGCACCCCTTTGAGCTGAAGCGCGGCATAATATTGTTCGGACTCGCTGACAGGCGTCCGGTAATCCTCCGCTCCGACCACGACGAGGGTGGGCGTCTTCACATTGCCGACCAGGCTCAAGGGCGACCGCGCCCAATAGCCTTGCGGGTCTTCCCAGGGCATTTTCTTCATCCAGTAGCGGGCAAAGAAGGGCACGCCGTCGGCGGTGAGCACCATGCTCGTCCAGTTGATGACCGGTTTCTGCGTCGCTGCGGCGCGGAAGCGGTCGCTCTTGCCGATCAGCCAGCTGGTCAGAACGCCGCCGCCCGATCCGCCCGTGACGAACAAATTGTCGGGGTCGGCGATTCCCGCTGCGATTGCCGCGTCCACCGCGGCCATCAGGTCGGCGGTGTCGCTGTCGGGATAGCTATTGTCGATCTCGTCGGCGAAAGCCTGGCCATAGCCGGTCGAACCGCGCGGGTTGGTGTAGAGCACGGCATAGCCCGCGGCCGCGTAAAGCTGCACGTCGGTCGCGAATTGGGGGCCGTACGAAGCATAAGGGCCGCCGTGGATCTCAAGGATCAGCGGGACACGCTGGCCTTGCTGATAGTTGGGGGGAAGCACCAGCCACGACGGGACCTTGCCGCCGTCAGGCGCGGTCACGGCGAGCTCACGGACCTCGCCAAGCCGCTTGGCACCGATCCAATTGTCATTGAGATGCGTAAGTTTGCGCGTCGCTCCGCCGCTTGCGACGGCAAGATCGGCGGGGCTGTGCGGATCGCCGGTCGAAAAGGCGACCACCCCGTTTGTCGAGACGCTGAAGCCGCCGCCGGCGTAGGGCCGGTCGAACGCGCTGTCGACCAGGCCGGTCGCCACGTTCGACACACGGCCGTCGAGCCCGATCCGCGACACCCGCTTCCCGCCATTTTCCTCATAGGCAGCAAAGAGCGAGCGGCCGTCGCGCGCCCATTCGATCTGGTCGATGCTCCGGTCGAGGCCGGCGGCGACTTGCCGCTTTCCGCTGCCGTCGCGGTTCATGACGTAGAGCCGCGACTGGTCGAAGCCCTTCCCGACATCGTCATTGCCGAGATAGGCGATCTGGCGGCCGTCCGGCGAGATTGCCGGGCTGGTATCCGGGCCCTTGCGGTCGGTCAGCGGATCGATCCGGCCACTGGCAATGTCCAGCGCATAAATGTCGCTGTCGAACACCTCGCGTTGCCAGTCGCCCTTGCGAACGGTGCTGAACAGGATTTGCCGGCCGTCGGGAGTCCAGGCAAGCGGTCCCGCGTCAGGATACTCGCCGAACGTGAGCTGGCGGGGCGCGCCGCCGGACGCGTCGACGACGAAGATATGGTCGAAGCCAGGCTTCACATAGCCGCCGCCGTCATTGCGATAGGTAACCTTGTCGATGATCTCCAGCGGCGGCGCCCATTCCGCGCCGTCAGGCTTGTCCGGCGACTTCCCGAGCTTCATTCCGTCATCGGGGACGGTCATGACATAGGCAAGGCGCCGTCCGTCGGGCGACCAGCTGATCGAACTGGGGCTGTTGGGAAGGCCGGTCACCCGCGCCGAGGCGCCATTGTCCATCCAGCGAACGAACAGCTGCGGCGCGCCGCCTTCGCCTGTCGAGACATAGGCCAGGCGCCGCCCGTCGGGCGACCAGCGCGGCTGGCTGTGCGAGCCCTTGCCCGTCACCAGCGGCCGCTCCGCGCCGGTCGCGACGTCGACCAGCCAGATTGAGTTCACGGCCCGGTCGGTCATGATGTCGTTCGACTTGCGAACATAGGCGACTTGCCGTCCGTCTGGACTGATCTGCGGGTCGGATGCCGCGCTGAGGTTGAACAGGTCGGCCCCGGTAAAGGCCGGGTTCGGCCCAGTCGCAGGCGCTGCGATCGCCAGCCCCGCCGTTCCCAATGCCAGCGCCGCCAGCCCGATCCGCCATGCCGTCATGCCTCGTCCCCTCCTGGTGAGTTGCGGCAACAAAGCAGATTGGCGCGCCGGCGCAAGGCCCGCGCCGTAGCGGGATCAACTTTGTTCTAATGCCCGCAATGAGTGAAACGCGGCCATTAGCGATAACCTGCCAAGATCGCAGAGTTTTGCGCGACTGACTGCGCCCGACCACAGCGGGCAACTCCCAATTCGGGAGCTTTTCCATGGCTCCGATGGCGGCGGTTTAGTCTTGCGCTGCAACTTAAATCGGCTTTTTGTAACAAAAACTTCGACGAACGGTCATATTGGGCCCGCTAAGGGCGGTTCACCCGGCTGTGACTGGTTGTCGCAACTGTTAATAGGCCCTTCCGCATTCGAGGCGTGTAAACAAGGATCAGCGATGGCTTTTGGCGTGTCAGGTCGGTCTTTCGTGCGTCTCGGAGGATTGGCCACGCTGTTCCTGCTGTCGGCTGCCTGCGGCAGCGGCTCGGCCGACGATAACAAGGCCGGGCAAGGTGGACCTATCCAGGTCGGCTACGTCGTGATCCAACCGTCCAGCGCTCCGGTTGAACAGTCGCTTCCGGGCCGCGTTGCCGCGTTCCAGATCTCCGAGGTCCGCCCCCAGGTCTCCGGCGTGATCACGCGCCGGCTGTTTGCCGAAGGGTCGATCGTCCACCAGGGCCAGACCCTCTATCAAATCGACCCGAGCCTCTACCAGGCGCAAGTGTCGCAGGCCGCCGCCAACCTCCAGAGCGCCAGGGCCAGCGCCGAAGCAGCGCGAGCGCGCGCCGAGCGTTACCGCCCGCTGGCTGCGATGGAGGCGGTATCCAAGCAGGATTATAGCGATGCGCTGGCGCAGTCGCGGCAGGCCAATGCGGCAATCGCCCAGAACAATGCCGCGCTTCGCACCGCCCAGATCAACTTGCGCTACACCAGGGTCCCGGCCCCGATCAGCGGCCGTATCGGCCTGTCGAAATTCACCGAGGGCGCGCTGGTCACGGCCAATCAGGTGGACGCGCTGACGACCATCACCCGGCTCGATCCAGTCTACGTCGACATCCAGCAGTCGGCGCCGGACCTGCTGGCCCTCCGCCGGTCGCTGTCCAAAGGGGGCGCCGTCCCGCTGACCACCCAGGTGAGGCTGAAGCTGCCTGACGGCAGCGACTATGGTTACACCGGCATCCTCCAATTTACCGAGGTCGTGGTCGATGCGGGCACCGGATCGGTCACGCTCCGAGCGCGCTTCCCCAATCCGCAGTCGCTGTTGCTGCCCGGGATGTTCGTGACCGCGAGCTTCGCGCAGGCGATCGACACCACCGCTTACCTTGTCCCGCAGGGCGCGATTTCCCGCGATCCCAAGGGCAATGCCAGCCTTTGGGTGGTCGGACCGGGCAGTACCGCAGTCCAGCGCACCGTGGTTGCCGATCGCACCGATGGCGCCAATTGGGTCGTGACCCAGGGCCTGGCCGGGGGCGAAAAGGTCATCACGCAGGGCATCGCCAAGCTGAAGGAGGGCGCCAAGATCAAGCCGGTCGTGGCGAGCGCGCCTCAGCGAGCGGCACCCGGCCGCCAGACTCAGGCAGGTCGATAAGCCTCCGTGTCGCGTATTTTCATCGATCGCCCGATCTTCGCCTGGGTCATCGCCATCATCATCATGCTGACGGGAATCGGTGCGATCACCAAGCTCCCGATCGCCCAATATCCCGACGTCGCACCGCCGCAGGTCAACATCCGCGCCACTTACCCCGGAGCCTCGGCCCAAACCTTGCAGGACAGCGTAACCCAGGTCCTGGAACAGCAGCTCACCGGCCTGGACGGAATGATCTATTTCCAGTCCTCGTCCAGCTCGCGCGGCCAGGCGACGATCACCGTCACCTTCGAAAAGGGCACCGATCCCGACATCGCCCAGGTCCAGGTTCAGAATGTGGTGCAGGCGGCCCTGTCGCGCCTGCCGCAGCAGGTTCAGCAGCAGGGCATAAGGGTCACGAAATCGTCCAACGACTTCCTGCTGATCATTGGCGTTTACGATGACAGCGCTCGGACCACCGACATGGACGTGTCCGATTGGCTGTCGAGCAATATGCAGGATACGCTGGCCCGCGTGCCGGGTGTCGGCGACATCAACGTGTTCGGTGCGCCCTACGCCATGCGCATCTGGCTCGATCCGGCGAGGCTTCGCTCATTCTCGCTGATGCCGAGCGATGTCATCAGCGCGATCAGCGCGCAGAATGTCGAAGTCGCTGCCGGCGAAGTTGGCGGCACCCCCGCGATGCCGGGGCAGATGCTCAACGCCACCGTCACCGCCTCATCCCGCTTCCAGACGCCGGAGCAGTTCCGCAACATCATCGTCAAGGCGGACGCAAGCGGCGCGCGCGTGCGGCTCAGCGACGTCGCGCGGGTCGAGCTCGGCGCCGAGAATTACAATTCGGATCGTCGCCTGAACGGCAAGCCCGGCGCCGGCATCGCAATCTTCCTTGCTCCCGGCGCCGACGCGCTCGAGACGGCCGATGCGGTCAAGGCCAAGGTCGAGCAGATTTCCGCAAGCTTTCCATCGGGCTACCGCTACGCCTACGCCTACGACACAACCGACTTCATCAAGCTGTCGATCCAGGAGGTCGTAAAGACGCTGGTGGAAGCGATGATCCTCGTGATCATCGTCATGTTCGTGTTCCTGCAAAGCTGGCGCGCGACGCTGGTGCCGGCGATCGCCATTCCGGTCGTGCTGCTCGGTACCTTCGCAGTTCTTTACGCGCTCGATTTCTCGATCAACACCATGACCCTGTTCGGTCTGGTGCTGGCGGTTGGGCTGCTGGTCGACGACGCAATCGTCGTGGTCGAGAATGTCGAGCGCATCCTTGAGGAAAATCCCGACCTGACGCCGCGCGAAGCGACGATCATGTCGATGGGACAGATCCAGACCGCACTGGTGGCGATCGCGCTCGTGCTGACCGCCGTGTTCCTGCCGATGGTGTTCTTCGGCGGTTCGACCGGAGTGATCTACCGGCAATTTTCGGCAACCATCGTTTCCGCGATGGTCCTGTCGGTGTTCGTAGCCATGGTCCTCAGCCCGGCAATCGCCGCTGGCGTTCTCAGGCGAACTCATGTCGACCCGCGCGACACCGCATTCGGCAAGCGCTTTCCGCGCGCCGCAGGTTTTCTCGCCGCATTCCGCGACCGGTTCAACAACGGCTTCAATCGACTGCGCGACTGGTATGTCGGCATCATCACCTATGTGACCGACCGCAAATGGCGCTTTCTCGGCGGCTATGCGCTGGTCTTCGCCGCGCTCGCGATCATGTTCTTCCGCTTGCCGACCGGCTTCCTGCCGAGCGAGGACCAGGGGGCAATGCAGATCCAGTTTCGCTTGCCCGCCGGCGCGACGCTGGAACGCACCAAGGAGATGCAGCTAGCGGTTGAAGATTATCTCGCGAGAGGCCCCGACAAGAAGAATTTCCGGGCTTATTTCATCGTCGCCGGTGGCGGCCAGGGGGCGACCGGCCAGAATGCCGGGCAATCCTTCATCAACCTCGCACCGTTCGAGGACCGGCACGGCAAGGACAATAATGCCGACGCGCTGGTGCAGCGCGCGCGCAAGGCATTCGACGGCTATCGCGACGCCCAGGTGTTCGCACTGATCCCCCCGGCGATCCGCGGCCTCGGCCAGTCGGGCGGCTTCAACATGCAGCTGCAAAACACCAGCGGCATGAGCCTGGAGCAGTTTGAGCAAGCCCGCGACCGCTTGTTGCAAATGGCATCCGCCGACCCCGACCTGCAGCAGGTGCGCCTGTCCGAGCTGCCGGACGTGTCGACCCTCAAGGTCAATGTGAACCAGGAGCGGATCTCCGCCCTCGGGCTCGATACCGGCAACGTCAACAACACCCTCGCTACCGCCTGGGGCGGGCGCTACGTCAACGACTTCATCGATCGTGGCCGGGTCAAGCGCGTCTATGTCCAGGGCGACGCGCCATATCGCTCCAAGCCGGAAGACATTGGCCAATGGTCGGTACGCAACGACCAGGGCGAGATGGTGCCATTCTCCTCCTTCGCCCAGACCGGCTGGTCGACGGCGCCGGTGAGCCTTTCGCGCTTTCTCGGCCTGCAGTCCTACGAGCTGCAGGGGCAGCCCGCGCCCGGCAAGAGCAGCGGCGATGCGATGAAGGCAATCCAGACGCTCGCAGATCGGATTCCCGGTGTCGGTGTCGCGTGGTCGGGCCAATCCTATGAGGAGAAGCTGTCCTCCGGCCAGGCGCCGTTCCTCTACGCCGTCTCGCTGCTGGTCGTATTCCTCTGCCTGGCGGCCCTCTATGAAAGCTGGTCGATCCCGTTCGCGGTCATTCTGGTTATCCCGCTCGGGCTGGTCGGGGCGATCTTCGCGGTTACGCTGCGCGGTCTTCAGAACGACGTCTATCTGCAGATCGGATTGCTGACGACGATGGGCCTTGCCGCCAAGAATTCGATCCTGATGGTTGAATTTGCCGAGCGGGCGGAAAAGCAGGGCAAGCGAGTCATCGAAGCGGCGCTGGAGGCAGCGAGGATCAGGCTCCGGCCGATTCTGATGACCAGCTTCTCGTTCATTTTCGGCGTGCTCCCGCTGGCCATCTCGACCGGCGCCGGGGCCAATAGCCGCATTGCCATCGGCACCTCGGTGATCGGCGGCATGATCACGGCGACCGTCCTCGCGATCTTCTACATTCCCCTGTTCTTCGTGCTGGTCCGGCGCGGGGTGCGCGATGGCCTGGCCTATCTCCGCGAGCGGCGGCAACGCCGCCGGGAGGCCGCGGCATGAAGCGCCCTGCTCCGCTGATCGCGCTGCTCCTCGCCGGCTGCATTTCGATGGAGCCGCACTATGCCCGGCCCGAGGCGGCGGTTCCTCCGTCCTGGCCCGCCGGCGACGCCTATCTCCGCCAGGCCGAAGCCGCACTGCCGGCGGTGACCTACCAGGAGATTTTCCGCGATCCCCGCCTGCAGTCGCTGATCGCGCGAGGTCTCGCCAACAACCAGGACCTCGCGCTGGCCGCCGCCAATATCGCCGCGGCCCGGGCCCAGCATCGCACCCAGCGCGCCGAGCTGTTTCCGGAGGTCGACGCCCAGGCAGGGGCGACCGGCGTCAAGAACGACAATGGCGGGGCGGATGCGCAACTCACTGCCGGCATCGGCATTCCGAGTTTCGAGGTCGATCTGTTCGGCCGCATCCGTTCGCTGACCAAAGCCCAGCTCAACCGCTATTTCGCGAGCGAGGCTGCTGCACGGTCGACCCGGCTGGCGCTGGTTGCCGACATTGCCGATGCCTGGCTGACCTATGGCGCGGATGCCAGCCTGCTCAGGATTGCCGAGGAAACCGCGGCAAGCGCGCAGCGAAGCGTGGCGTTGACCCGGGCCCGCCTCGAAGGCGGGATCGCGCCGCGCACCGACCTTCGCCAGGCGGAATTGGTCCTCTACGGCGCCAACGCGACCGTGGCGCGCCAGCGCACGGCACTGGCGCAGGACGTGAACCTGCTCCAGCTGTTGATTGGCCAGCCGATCGACCCAGCACTGCTGCCGGAATCGATCGAGCAAGCCGCCCCGTCGGTGCACCCCCTCCAGCCCGGCGTCAGTTCGCTGGTGCTGCTGCGCCGGCCCGACGTTATGCAGGCGGAGTATCAGCTGCGAGCGGCCAATGCCGAAATCGGGGCGGCCCGCGCGGCCCTGTTCCCGCGGATTTCGCTGACCGGCCTACTCGGCCTGGCCAGCAGCTCATTGACCGGCCTGTTCGGCGCCGGTTTCGCCTGGACCGGTTCGGCCGACGCGGCCTATCCGATTTTCCGGGCAGGAGCAGGCGTGGCCAACGTCCACCTGTCGGAGGCGCAGCGTGACGCGGCGGTCGCGACCTACCAGAAGGCCATCCAGACCGCCTTCCGCGAAGTCAGCGATGCGCTTGCCCGCCAAGGCACGGCAGGGATCGAGCTTCGGGAGCGCGAGGCGCAACTGGCCTCGGCGGAAGACAATTATCGCCTGTCCGAAGCCCGCTATCGCGCCGGGATCGACAATTTCCTGCTGACTCTGGATTCGCAGCGGAACCTGTTTGCGGTCCAGCAGAGCGTGGTTCAGATGCGGCTCGATACCGCCTCGAACCTCGTCGATCTCTATCGCGCGCTTGGCGGGGACTCGCTCTACCCGCCGTCCTGACCGGTTGCGGCCATAGCTGAGCCGCCCCATAGTCGCCTCGCCAAGCGTTAGGGAGACAGCATGACCCGGGACAAGGTATCGACCCTGCTGTTGTTCGGCGCGACCGGTGACCTGGCGCACCGGATGCTGCTGCCGTCCCTTTACGGCCTGCACGCCGATGGGTTGCTGCCTGAAGATTTCCGGATCGTCTGCACGGCTCGGAGCGAACTCGATGACGATCAATATCGGGCCAGCGCGGTCGAAGCGCTGAAGGAACATGTCCCGGCCAATTTCTACGATCCCAAGTCGGCCTTGGTCTTCTCCCGGCGCCTGACCTACGTCGTGCTAGACGCGACCAAGCCTGAGGGGTTCAAGCGGCTCGCCAAGACCGTCGATCCGGACGCGGGCCTCGCCATCTTCCTCTCGACCGCGCCAACCCTGTTCAAGGCGGTCATTGACGGGCTCGAGGCCGTCGGCCTGACCGGGCCGAGGGTTCGGCTGGCGTTGGAGAAGCCACTCGGTACCGACCTGGCTTCCAGCCGCGTGATCAACGACGCGGTTGCGATCGCCTTTCCCGAAAGCCGGACCTTCCGCATCGACCATTATCTGGGAAAGGAAACCGTCCAGAACCTCCTGGCCCTGCGCTTCGCCAATTCGATGTTCGAGCCGCTGTGGAACTCGGCCCATATCGACCATGTCCAGATCACCGTCGCGGAGTCGATCGGGCTGGAGGATCGCGGCGCCTATTATGACGGCGCGGGCGCGCTGCGCGACATGGTCCAGAACCATATGCTGCAGCTCCTGGCGCTGGTCGCGATGGAGCCCCCGGCCGATTTCGATGCGACGGAAGTGCGCGACGAGAAGGTCAAGGTGCTGCGCTCGCTGCGGCCGATGCAGTCAGACGATGTCGCGGATCATGTCGTCACCGGCCAGTATGGCAAGGGCGCCGTCGGGGGCGAGCCGGTCCCGGGATACGCCGAGGAACTCGGCAAGGAATCCGCCACCGAAACCTTCGTCGCACTGAAGGCCCATGTCGAAAATTGGCGCTGGGCCGGCGTGCCCTTTTACCTCCGCACCGGCAAGCGGATGGCGGAACGCAAGACTGAGATTTTCATTCAGTTCAAATGTGTGCCGCATTCGATCTTCGCCGCGCGCGGGGCGCGGACCCAGCCCAACAAGCTGGTCATCGCCATCCAGCCTGAAGAGAATATCCGGCTGCTGGTTATGGCCAAGACACCTGGGCTCGACCGCGAGGGCATTCGCCTGCGCGAGGTGCCGCTCGACGTCGGCCTCGCCAATGCCTTCGCCGACGCGCGCCGCCGGATCGCCTATGAGCGGCTGCTCTTGGACCTGATCGATGGGGATCCGACCTTGTTCGTGCGACGCGACGAAGTTGAGGCGCAGTGGCAGTGGATCGACGGGGTCCGCGCCGCTTGGGAAGCGGCTGGCCTGGCGCCAAAGCCCTATGGTGCCGGAAGCTGGGGGCCATCGGCTGCCATTGCGCTGACCGAGCGCGATGGCGTGCATTGGCATGACTAGTCTCGATCCGCGCATAGCCACCGTCACCGCTCGCATTATCGAGCGGTCGCGGCCGTCGCGCCGCCGCTATCTCGAGTTGATGGAGCGTGAGGCCGATCATGGTCTGAAGCGGCCCCGCCTCAGTTGCGGAAATTTCGCCCATGGCTTTGCCGCTGCCGGGGAGGACAAGGACTCGATCCGCCAGCTGGCCGGGCCGAACCTCGCCATCGTCACCGCCTACAATGACATGTTGTCGGCGCATCAGCCCTATGGCCGCTACCCCGAGCAGATGAAGATCTTCGCCCGCGAAGTCGGCGCGACGATGCAGGTGGCAGGCGGCACTCCGGCAATGTGCGACGGCGTCACCCAGGGCCAGCCGGGGATGGACCTGTCCCTGTTCAGCCGCGACACGATCGCCCTGTCGACGGCGGTCGCCCTGTCGCACGGCATGTTCGACGGAATCGCGATGCTCGGCATCTGCGACAAGATTGTACCGGGCCTGCTGATCGGCGCGCTGCGCTTCGGGCACCTGCCGGCGCTGCTGGTGCCTGGCGGGCCGATGCCGTCGGGCCTCGCCAACAAGGAAAAGCAGCGCGTCCGCCAGCTGTTCGCCGAAGGCAAATGCGGCAAGGAGGAACTGCTCGCTGCCGAGGCCGCCAGCTATCATGGCGCCGGCACCTGTACCTTCTACGGCACCGCCAATTCCAACCAGATGATGATGGAGCTGATGGGCCTGCACATTCCGGGAGCGGCCTTCGTCAATCCCGGTACGCCGCTCCGCCAGGCGCTTACCCGCGCGGCCGTGCATCGATTGGCGGCTTTGGCCACGGACAGGGCGCGGCCGCTTTGCGAGGCGGTCGACGAGCGGGCGATCGTCAACGCCGCGGTCGGGCTGCTGGCGACCGGCGGCTCGACCAATCATGCTATCCATTTGCCCGCCATTGCCCGGGCGGCCGGGATTGTCATCGACTGGCAGGACCTCGACGAGCTGTCGGATGCCGTGCCGCTGATCGCGCGCATCTACCCCAACGGATCGGGGGACGTGAACGACTTCCATCATGCCGGCGGCATGGCCTTCGTCACTCGCACCCTGCTCGATGCCGGCCTGCTGCACGACGACATATTGACCGCCGGCGCGGATCGGTTCGCCGCCTATGCCGGCTGTGCACGCCTCGACGGCGATGAACTGGCGTGGGACGAGGTCACCGCGAGCCGCGATCCCGGCATGCTTCGCCCGGCCAGCGACCCATTCCTGCCGGATGGCGGGATGCGGCTGGTCGAAGGCAACCTCGGCCGGGCGATCTTCAAGATCAGCGCGGTCGATCCGGGCCGTTGGACGATCGAAGCGCCGTGCCGGATCTTCGCCGACCAGGACGAGGCGCTGGCCGCCTATCAGTCCGGCGATCTCAATCGCGACGTGATCGTGGTGGTGCGCTTCCAGGGACCGCGAGCCAACGGCATGCCGGAGCTGCACAAGCTGACCCCCATGCTCGGCGTGCTTCAGGACAAGGGCTTCAAGATCGCCTTGGTCACGGACGGACGAATGTCCGGTGCCAGCGGCAAGGTGCCGGCGGCGATTCACTGCTCGCCCGAGGCACTCAACGATGGTCCGCTGGCACACCTTCGCGACGGCGACCCGATCCGCTTGTGCGGTCACGACGGGCGATTGGAAGCAGTCGGCGTCGACCTGGCATCCCGCGAGCGGGCGAAGCCGCCGCCGCCGCCCATCGGCACAGGCCGTGAGCTGTTTGCCTTCATGCGCGCCACCGCCGACAATGCCGAACATGGCGCGTCAGCGATGCTGCACGCGATGGAGGAGGTAGCGTGACGATCGACGCAGTGATGAGCGCCGCGCCGGTCATTCCGGTTCTCGTCCTGGACGGCTCGCTCGACCCGGTCGAGCTGGCAGAGACGCTGGTTGAGGCCGGGCTGCCGGTGATCGAGGTGACGCTGCGTACCGAACAATCGCTGGCCGCGATCCGGAAGATGGCGGGCGTCAAAGGCGCGATTGTCGGCGCCGGGACGGTGCTGACCGAACGGCATCTCGAGCAGGCGCTCGATGCCGGCGCGATTTTCGCCGTTTCTCCCGGCCTGCTTGGATCCCTCGTCGAGGCTGCGAAACAACGCGGCCTGCCATATCTGCCGGGCGTATCCGATGCGACGCACATCATGACGGGCCTCAGCCTCGGCCTCGACCGCTTCAAATTCTTCCCGGCCGAAGCCTCCGGAGGGATCGAATATCTAACCGCCCTTGCCGCGCCTTTCGCCGACGTCCGCTTCTGCCCGACCGGCGGGATCAAGGCCCATACCGCCGCCAAGTGGCTCGAACAGCCCTCGGTCCAGTGCGTCGGCGGCACCTGGATCGCCCGGGCGGGTGACAATGACATGGCCGCGGTCGCCGAGCGCGCCCGGGCCGCGGCGGCGCTGCGCCAATGAGGCTTGCCGGGGTCGAACTGGGCGGCACCAACGCTAACTTGGTGCTGGGCACACCCAAGGAAATTGTCGAGCGCTGCCGGCTCGAAGTGACCGACGGCGCCGATACGCTCGGCCGCATCGCGGATAAGCTAAAGGAGTGGCATCGGCAGCAGCCGATCGAAGCGCTGGGCATCGCCAGCTTCGGGCCGCTCCAACTCGACAGCGGCCAGGCCGACTATGGCCATGTCGTCGCGACGGTGAAGCCGGGCTGGGACGGGGCCGACGTGCTGGGCACGCTTCAACGGTCTCTGGACTGCCCGGCCAAGATCCATTCCGACGTCACTGGCGCCGCGCTGGCAGAGGGCGCTTTCGGCGCTGCCATCGGCTGCCACGACTTCGTCTACATCACCGTCGGTACCGGGATTGGAATGGGCATCATCGTCAATGGCAGGCCGGTGGTTGCATCGCTCCATCCCGAGGCAGGCCATATTCGCGTCAGGCGTATGGAAGGCGACAAATTCGGGGGCGTTTGTTCCTATCATGAGGATTGCCTGGAAGGCCTGGCGTCCGGACCGGCAATTGCCACCCGGGCAAGGCAACCGGGCAATGAAGTGAGCGACGACAACCCGATCTGGCAGCCGGTGATCGATGCCCTGGCCGAGGGCTGTTCGACCTTGTTCTTCACGCTGGCGAGCGAGCGCATCGTGCTCGGCGGCGGCGTGATCAACCAGCGTCACTGGCTGGTCGAGGAAATCGCTTTCCGGACGGCGGCCAAGCTTGGCGGTTACCTGCCCTTTATCGGCGAACGCGCGCCGATCGTTGCGGCGCGGCTGGGCGCAGACGCTGGGCAGCGTGGCGCACTTTTGCTCGCGGAGCTGGCGCTCCAATCGCAGGCGTAACGAAACCGCCACCCATGCGACAACGTTAGTATCCCATGTACCAAGCGCAGCTGACCCGCAAAGATCGCGCCGCCACCTTCGTTGCGGTGGCCCTGATCCACCTCGCGCTGGCCTTTGTCCTGATCAACATTTCGCCGGCGGCGCGGCAACAGCTGCCCGAAGAAGTGGTCAACCTCTTGAGCATCACCGAGCCGCCGCCGCCGCCGGTGGTCGAACTCCAACCGGAAAAGGAACAGGCCAAGCCGAAGCGCGAGGAAGGCGAGGCCTCGCCCAAGAACATCGAGAGCAAGGCGACCCCGGTGGTCGCGCCCAAGCCGCGCATCGAATTGCCGGTGCCGGAGCCAAAGCCCGCTACCCAAACTCCCAATAGCGGCAATCAAAATACCCAGGGAGCGTCCACGGTGATCGGACCCGGCACCGGTGCCGGCGGGCAGGGGACTGGCACCGGCAGCGGCGGCGCGGGCAGCGGAAGCGGCGGCGGCGGGACGGGCGGCATCGCGACGCGCCCGGCTGTGATCCGTGGCATTTCCAACCGCGACTATCCCGACGAGGTCGCTCGCTACTGGCCGCGGGGCGGGGCGGTGTTCATCGCCGTCCGGGTCCTGCCCAATGGTCGGGCGACCGACTGCAAGATCAACCGCTCGATCGGCGTCCCGGCGATCGATCAATGGACCTGCAGGCTGGTCGAGGAACGCGGGGTCTTTCGTCCCGCAACGGACGTCTACGGCCGGCCGGTCGCGGCCTGGTTCGGCTATGTCCAGCAGGAACGGCGGCGCTGACCGCTGGCATTTTCCGTCTCGCTGCGGCAAGGGCCTCCCACGCGACAAGGGAGCCTCCAATGATCGAAGCCGAATGGTGGGACTATGACAGCGTCGAGGAAATGGCGGACGCCGTTGCCGGCGACGTCGGCTTCATCATCGAGAGCGCGCTCGATGCACGCGGCGAAGCGCTGATCGCGCTCCCGGGCGGCAAGACGCCGCTGCCGATCTTCGCCAAGCTCGCCCAGGCCAAGCTCAATTGGAAGAAGGTCACCATCATTCCGACCGATGAACGGCTGGTGCCGCTCACCGACGAGAAGTCGAACATTCGCGCCATCGCCCAGGCATTCCTGCCCAGCGGCGCCAGGGTCTTCCCGATCAGCAGCGAAATCGCCGACTATAAGCTGGCGGGCAATTCCGCCAACGCCAAGCTCGCCGACCTCAAATTCCCGCTCGACCTTGTCTGGCTGGGCGTCGGCTCCGACGGCCATACCGCTTCCATTTTCCCCGGCCCCGATCTTGAGGAGGCACTCAACGCTCCAAAGGGCCGGCACGCGGTCGGCGTGATGCCCGACCCGCTACCTGCCGAAGCCCCCGTCCCGCGCGTGACGCTCACCCGCTCGGCGATCCTTTCGGCCCGCACCGTGATGATCACCATCACCGGCGACCAGAAGAAGGAATTGCTCGAGCGGGCGATCGAGGATGGCCAGTCCTCAAAGCTTCCGATCGGCCGCGTCCTGGCCGAAGCCGAACAGCCGATCGACATCCATTGGTGTCCCTGATGGCGAAGCGGCTATTTTGCCGGCGGCTGCTGCCCGCCTGAAGGGTCGGGCACGGTCACATAGACGATCGTGTCTCCCTCATATTGCGGCTGATAGTAGACGTCGTTGCAATAGTAGTAATTGATTCCGCTCCAATAATAGGGCGGGCAATCATAGGGCAGCGAATAATAGGTCGTACCGATTGCGACGGCGGCCCCGGCAATCGCGCCGATCGCAATTCCGGCCGCGATCGGGTGGTCGACCCAGCCGTCCCAGCCATCGCTGCATTTCGGGCAGTCCGGCCGCCACTCCGTGCCCCCTCCGCCGCCACCCGGACGGTCGGCTGGCAATTGCGTGCCGCCTCCCCCGCCGCCGGGCCGGTTCGCGGGCAGTTGTGTGCCAGATCCGCCTCCTCCGGGCCGGTTCGCGGGCAGCTGTGTGCCAGATCCGCCTCCTCCGGGCCGGCTTGCCGGTAATTGCGTGGCGGATCCGCCGCCGCCGCTGCTGGGCACGCGGGTCATCGAATCCCAATTCGTGCCCGACCCGGAGCCGCCTGGCCGGTCCAGTCCGGAGGGCTTGTTGTCCAACTTCGATGGCTTGCTGTAGCTGCCGTCGCGGCTGAATGTCCCGCCGGAGCGATAGCTGCCCGAGCCGCGATCGAACGATCCGCGGCTGAAGTCGCCCCCGCGGCCCATGCTTGTCGATCCTCCGCCCCGGATTCCTCCTCCGCCGCGAAAGCCTCCGCCCCCGCCGCGGAACCCGCGAGCATCGGCCTCGGTCGCCGCGGATACGGCCATCGCCAGCAACGCGCCCGACCAGGCTATGAGGAACCACGCCGATTTCCGCTGCTTTGGACTTCCGCACGCCTGCGCGCCCATATCCGCCTCCCGGATTGAACGAAGAAATTCCAAAAGGCGCTAGACGGCAGTTTGCCGATGCACACTATCGGCGTTTTTCCCGAAATGAGGATGTTTCGGCGCTGATTTCCACCTTGGGAGCTAGCATTCCTCCAGCGGCTTGCCGTGGGTCTCCTTCAGGAAGAAGATCGTCACGATCGCTGACAGTGCGGTGAAGGCTACCGAGTACCACAGCCCCGCAAAGATATTGCCGGTCAGGGCGACGATCGCGAAGCTGGTGACGGGAAGGAATCCTCCGACCCAGCCGGTGCCGACATGATAGGGCAGGGACATCGCCGTATAGCGGATGCGGGTCGGGAACATCTCGACCAGCGCCGCCGCCTGCGGTCCGTAGAGCGCCGTCGCAGCGACCACGAACAGCAGCAGCACCGCGATCAGCAGCGGCATGTCGATCCGGGCCGGATCGGCGGATGTGGGATAGCCGGCGGCGGCCAGCTCCGCGTTGATCGCCTCGGCCGACTTTGCCTTGAGCACTTTCAAATCCGCCCCGGAAAGCGCTTCGCCGCTGGTGACCGGCGCGACATTGGCCCCGGCGACAACCCTTGTCTGGCCATCCGTCGAGGCGCGCGTCGAATAGGAAACGCCGCGCCCGACCAGGGCGCTCTTGGCAATGTCGCAGGCGCTGGTGAACTTGGCCGTACCGGTCGGATCGAACTGGGCGGAGCAAGTTGCGACGTCGGTCTCGACGATCACCGGCGTCGCTTTCTGGGCCGTTACCAGCGCCGGATTGCCGGCCTGGGCGATCAAATGCGATCCCGGGAAATAGAGCGCCAGCGCCAGCAGCATGCCGCCCAGCATCACCGGTTTCCTGCCAACCCGATCGCTAAGCCAGCCGAAGAAGACATAGAGCGGCGCGCTTACGACCGTCATGATGATCAGCAGCAGGTCTTTTATCGTCCCGGGGACGCCGAGCGACTTTTCCAGAAACACCTGCATGTAGAAGAAGGTGAAGTACCAGACTGCCCCTTGCGCGCACATGATTCCGAAGAAGGCGATCGCCACCTGCCTGAGGCTTTCGCGGCGGGCGAATGCCTCGCGCAATGGCGTCTTCGACACTTCGCCCTCTTCCTGCAGCTTGGCGAAATGCGGGCTCTCGGCCAGCTTCAACCGCATCCACACCGAAATGGCGAGCAGGATCACCGACATCAGGAAGGGGATCCGCCAGCCCCACTGGCCGAACGCCTCCTCGCCGAGCCAGCTGCGCGTGGCGAAGATGATCAGCAGGGCCGCCAGCAGCCCGAACGACGCCGACGACTGGATCCAGCCGGTCGCCGCGCCGCGCCGGTCGTTGTGGGCGTGCTCGGCGACATAGATGGCCGCGCCGCCATATTCGCCGCCCAGCGCGGTTCCCTGGCAAATTCGCAGCAGGACCAGCAGGATCGGGGCAAGCGTTCCGACCTGCGCATAGGTCGGCAGCAGGCCGATGGCAAAGGTCGCGCCGCCCATCAGGCTGACGGTGGCCAGGAAGGTCGCCTTGCGGCCGATCCGGTCGCCCATTGCCCCGAAGATGACCGCGCCCAGCGGCCGGAAAGCAAAGCCGACCGCGAACAGCGCGAGCGCCGCGATTAGCGCCGAAGTCGGATCGAGCCCGGCGAGGAACACCTTGGCGATGACCGGGGTCAGCGATCCGAAGATGAAGAAGTCATACCATTCGAACGCTGTTCCCGCCGACGAGGCGGTGATGACGCGGGCCATCGACCAGG
This sequence comes from Sphingomicrobium sp., assembly GCA_035494075.1. Classification (GTDB taxonomy): domain Bacteria; phylum Pseudomonadota; class Alphaproteobacteria; order Sphingomonadales; family Sphingomonadaceae; genus Sphingomicrobium. The sequence goes on from DATJHF010000011.1 coordinate 34,164, forward strand.
GCTTGTGGTGGTGCGGTTCGGCCAAAGTCGCCATCTTGTCTCCCCTGGGTGCAGGGATAGCGGGCCTTACGCCTCACGCAAGTCAGCGCTTCTCGATCCGTTCGACCAGCGTCGCGACCTTCATCCCGAATTTCCGGAATATCGTATGATTGTCGACGGCTTTTCCACTTGGCAGGGCGGTCAGGCTTTGGTCGACCTTGATGCCGTTCGTCATCGTATAGCGAATGCGCATCGACTGGCCGGCCACCGCCACCTCGACCGGCCCCTTGGCGTCGCTCAGCGTGCCGCTGAACTTGCCCGGAGCAACCTGCTTCAGCCGCCAGTGACGCTGGCGCAGCGGGTCGCCCTGGACATCCACCTTCTGGTCGAGGACCAGCCAGCCGCCCTTGTCGACCCGGCCAACGCTTTGCGCCGAAGTCTTCTTCTCCTTGCCGAGAAGTTCGTTGAGCACGCCCCGGCCCTGCGTCGGGCCGGTGAAGAAGGCGATCGGGTCGAACGGCTTCGGGCCTTGCGCCAATGCGGTCGTGGACAGCGTCAGGGCAAAAGCACCGACGCCGGCGCGGATCATAGACCTTGCGCCATATCGATGACGAAACGGTACCGGACGTCGTTCTTGAGCAATCGCTCATACGCCTCGTTGACCTGGTCCATGCGGATGGTCTCGATGTCCGGATAGATGTCCTTGGCGGCGCAGAAGTCGAGCATTTCCTGCGTCTCGGGAATTCCGCCGATGGCCGATCCGCCGACCGCCCGGTTCCACCAGATGATGTTGAAACCGGTAAAGCCGGGCATCGGCGTCAGCGCTCCGACGATCACCATCCGTCCCGAACGGCCGAGCAGCTGGAGGTAGCCATCGATTTCATGGCTGACGGGAATTGTGTTGAGGATGAAGTCGAACCGCGTCGCTGCCGCGCGCATCTGCTCGGCATCGGTCGAAATGATCACGTCATGGGCGCCGAGCGCCCGGGCATCGTCGCCCTTGCTCGGGGTGGTGGTGATCATGGTGACATGGGCGCCCATCGCCGCACCCAGCTTCACCCCCATGTGACCAAGACCGCCGAGGCCGACCACCGCCATCTTGGTGCCGGGCCCGACATTATATTGGCGCAGCGGCGAGTAAGTGGTGATTCCGGCGCACAGCAGCGGTGCAACCCGGCCGACGTCCATGCCGTCCGGCACTTTCAGCACGAAATGGTCGCGGACGACGATATGATCCGTATAGCCGCCCTTGGAGATGGTGCCGTCGTGATAGTCGGCGCTGTTGTAGGTCTGGACGCAGCCCTTGCGGCAGAAGACTTCCCAGCCTTCGAGGCACTGGTCGCACTCCATGCAGCTGTCGACCATGCAGCCGACCGCGACGGTGTCGCCGACTCGGTGGCGGGTCACCTCGCTGCCGATCGCAGTCACGGTGCCCACGATCTCGTGCCCCGGAATGACCGGGTAGCTGGTTCCTTCCCAGTCGTTGCGGCAGGTGTGGAGGTCGCTGTGGCAGATGCCGGCGTAAGTGATCTCGATCGCGACGTC
>DATJHF010000012.1:0-3194 GCA_035494075.1 Sphingomicrobium sp.
GCGGGGATCGGCGTGCTTGATCCGAGTTGTGTCATCAATCCATCGTAGCGGCCGCCGGCCACCAGCGGCTCGATACCATTGCCCTTGCTGTGCAGTTCGAACTCGAAGCCGGTGTAATAGTCGAGGCCGCGGCCGAACGAGGTGGAAAATCGCGTCGCGCTTGTGTCGATGCCGCGTGCGGCCATGAAGCCGATCCGGCTTTCGAGCTGGTCGATCGCCGCCGTAAGGTTCAGCTTCGCATCCTCGGCCAGCGCGCGCAGTTGCGCCACCGCGTCATCGGGATCGCCGGTAATCGAGAGGAAGCGCTTGATGATCTTGAGCGCATCGCGCGGCAAGGCGCCGCCCTTCAAGGTCGATTGTTCGAGGAAGCGATCGGCGATTTCCGCGACCGTGCGGCCGCCGACATTGGTCGTGCCGGCAATCGACATCAGGTCGGTGACCAGCGCCAATGCCGCCTTGCGGTCGGAACCGGCAAGCGCCGCCAGCACGCCCTGATATTCGTTGTGACCGGGGCCGGTCGCAAGCGTGAGCTGCTCGATGTCGTGCTCCAGGCTGATCTTGCGGTTGAAATCCTTGAGCAGCCGCCGCCGCCACACCGGATAGAGCTCGAGCGCATCGATCAGCGCGTTGAACAGTGCGACATCGCCGGTACGGATTTCGAGGTCGGTCAGCCCGAAGGCGGCGGTCGCTTCCAGCGCGAGTGCGAGCATTTCGGCATCGGCCGCGGCACGGTCCTGCCGGCCGAAGGATTCGATACCGGCCTGCAGGAATTCGCTGGCTCGGTTGTTTCGATAGCGAAACACCGGGCCGAGATAGCTGAATCCAGCGGGCTGGCCGGCCCGGCTCGAGGCAAGGTAGTCCCGTGCCACCGGAATCGTGAGATCCGGACGCAGGCAGAGTTCTTCGCCGCCCGCGTCGGTCGTCAGGTAGAGGCTCTTGCGGATGTCCTCGCCCGAAAGATCGAGGAAGGGCTCGGCCGGCTGCAGGATCGCCGGCTCGGAGTGGACGTAGCCGGCCTGCGCAAACGGCTTGAGCAGCGCGTCCGCCCATGCGGTGAATCCGGCATTGGTCGAGGTCATGTTAACGTCCAGCTAGCCCAGTGGCGGGTTCCAAGGTTTGAGGCCATGTGACGCAGGCCTTATAGCGTTTTCGCGCGAAGTGGGTACCGGTTCGCGTGAAGAAAATGCGTCAAAACAAGAATCTAACGCCCGATCTGATTGAGTCAGGACCGGGCCTTAGCATGGCCGGAAACGGGTTTCGACAAGGATCGGGCGGCTCGCTTAATCGATTTGGTCGCTTGATCGATTATCCGGACGTTGCCGCCCCGTTCCAGTCGCCAAGGGCCGCCTGCACCAGGGCCAGCGCGGCGACCGCAGCGGTATCGGCGCGCAGCACCCGTGGCCCGAGCGAAAGCCTCAAGATCCGCGGCTGACGCAGCAGAATAGCACGCTCTTCCTCGGCAAAGCCGCCTTCAGGACCGATCAGCACATCGATTCGGCCATTGGCCGACCCGCCGTCCCTAAGCGCCTGCAAGGGGTCGGCAACATCAGCGGCCTCGTCGCAGAACACCAGCAGTCGTTCCGGCGCACGGCGGGCCAAATAGCTCTCCAGGGTCACCGGATCGGCAACCGAGGCGAGGCTGAGGATGCCACATTGCTCGGCTGCTTCGATCACATTGGCCCGCATCCGCTCACCATTGACCCGCGATACCTGGGTGAAGCGGGTCAGCACCGGCTGCAGCGACGCGGCCCCCATCTCAACCGCCTTCTGCACCATGTAATCGAGCCGGGCATGCTTTAACGGCGCAAACACATAGGCGAGATCGGGCAGGCGGTCCTGCGACCTCGTTTGTTCGACGATAGCAACGCTTTCCGGCCGTTTTCGTCCCGAAATCGAGGCCCGCCATTCTCCATCTGAGCCGTTGAACACCAGGATCGATTCGCCGGCCGAAAGCCGCAGCACATTGCCGAGATAGTTGGCCTGGTTCCGGTCGAGCGCGACCGTGGCACCGGCTTGCAAGGGAGCATCGACGAACAGGCGGGGTGCGCGAAAATCGATTTGGGGCATCATGACGTTCCAAACAGGCCGCCTTTTACCCGAAAGGATGAGAATCGGGGGCAATTATTCCCGGCTGGTCGCGACCTCACGCCGCGCTGTTGCCAAATTCGGCAGCTTGTTAACGCTGCCCTGCAATCGTAAATTCCCATTGCAAGTGCACTTCCGCCGAAGGAAGACGACCGGGATCGTTGGGGACCTTGCCGGAGGAACCATTTTGAACATACGTAGCCTGCTAGCGCCGCTCACCGTGGCCGTTTTTGTCGCTTGTGCGGGCCAGGCCTCTGCTCAGGGCGCATTTCCGGCGCCTCTGCCCGGCCAGGTGCAACAGAACGATCCGGCATTTCCGCCTGTCAATGGCCAGGCGCCGGTCCAGCGCAATGATCCGGCGTTTCCGCCGGTCAATGGTCAGGCTCCGGTTCAGCGCAGCGATCCGGCCTTCCCGCCAGTTAACGGGGGGAGGGCGGCGCCGATGGCTTCCTTTCCGGCCGGTGGTGCGGCTCCGCTCCAGGGCGGATTCTCTGCGCCGCCACCGCAGCAGGCGCAGGGCGGCCCCGGGGCCGACTGCATGAAGGACTTCGTTCCGCTGCGCGACGAGACTGAAAAGCGCGGCAAGGCGATCAAGGCCGCCAGCGACCGCCATGCCTCGCCGCAGGAGGCCTGCAAGTTGATCGGAATGTTCAATACGGCCGAACTTAAGATGATGAAATATGTCGAGAAGAATAGCGCACGGTGCGGTATTCCTCCCCAGGTTTTGGACCAGCTGAAGACTGGCCATAAGAACAGCGAGATGATGCTGAAGAAGGTCTGCGATGCCGCCCAGCAGGCGCAGCAGCGCGGACCTGCCGGCCCAACCCTGAGCGACGTGCTTGGCTCGGCAGCGGCGCTGCCGGAAGCGACGCCCCGGAAGAAGGGCGGCAGCACCTTCGACACGCTGAGCGGCAACGTGCTGACACGATGATGCGCGCCGCGTCGCGAGTTCGTGCCGGAAATTTCAACTCGCAACGCGGTCCCGATATCACATGAACGGCGCGGGCGCCCGTGTCGCCGATTCGACCGGTAATTGGGTCGATACAACAGCGCCATCCTGGTCGCGGCCCTATCTGCGGCTTGCCCGATTCGATCGGCCGATCGGTTCC